>CAYJRR010000013.1:0-50760 GCA_964372275.1 uncultured bacterium | reverse complement strand
ACGATCTTGCCGTCCTCGGTCACCTTCCCTTGGCCCGCGGCGACCACCTTCCCCTCCAGCGGCTTCTCCTTGGCGCTGTCGGGGATGATGATCCCCCCCTTGGTCTTCTCGTCCTCTTCCACGCGCGTCACGATCAACCGGTCGAACAGTGGCTTTACCTTCATCGCGATGAGCCTCTCCTTCTTTCGTCGTTCGAGCGCCCGCTTCGGATCGACATCCCAAGTGGGCGTGTTTTCGAAACTTTTGGAAGCGCGCAGAGATCCGCGCGGCCCCTACATAGGTCGCCCCCGCCGGGCTGTCAAGGTCTGCCTCGACGGCCCCTTCCCCCGTGGGGGCTACCCGGAGCTTCCGAACCCCCCCTCGCCGCGGCCCGTGGCCGACAGCGCCGACACCAGGACCGCCTCCACCGCCGTCACCGGCGCGATCACCAACTGCGCGATCCGCTGCCCGCGCTCGACGGTGAACGGCCCGTCGCCGAGGTTGATCAGCAGCACCTGGACCTCGCCGCGGTAGTCGGCATCGATCGTGCCCGGACCGTTCAGGACGGTGACGCCGTGCTTCGCCGCCAGACCGCTCCGGGGCCGGACCTGCCCCTCGAAGCCGGTCGGGATCTCGACGGCGAAGCCGGTCGGGACGCGGGCCCGGCCACCCGGCGGAAGCACGACCGGGCTCGAGACGGCGGCGGCCAGGTCGAGACCCGCCGCGTGCTCGCTCATCCGCGCCGGTAGCGGCAGGTCGGCGTCCTCCTCGCGGAGTCGCTGGAATCGGACGGTCGGTCTCGTCATCCCCCCTCCTCCCCTCCTCCGAGCTCGGCGCTCTTGCGGAACGACGTGAGCCAGGTGGGGACGTGGTGTTCGAGCAGCGCCCCAAGGAACGGATCGCGCGGGTGGAGCTGCTCCCAGATCCCGATGGCGGTCCGTTGCTCGAAGCCGCGGAAGGTCATGCTCCCCGCGTAGCGAAAGACGTGGCGCGGTCGGTCGACGCCGGGAGTCAGGACGAAGACCAACCGGAGTCGCGGCGTGTCGAAGAAAAAACGCTCCCGGATCGGCGGGCAAAGCTCCGACACGGCGACGCTCTTCACGTAGAAGCCGTAGCGTTCGCGGGTCGCTTTCTGGTAGGCCCCCAGCGCCTCCTCCGAGAGCGCCACCCCGCCGTTGTACAGGTCGTGGACGACGCCGATCGATTCCGGCGGGGCCCCTCCGCGGCGGCGCGGGGAGGCGGCCGGCGAGGCGGCCACCCGGTCGCGCAGCTCGGCGAACAGCTCCGTCGCCTCGCGGCGGTCCCGCGTCTCGAGCCAGGCGCGGAAGCGCGCGGTGAGCTCCGGCGGGACGGCGACGTTCCAGAGCTTGTCGATGTAGACGCGGAACGGGTACTCGAGCGACGGACGCTTCCGGTCCTCGCGCGCGCGCCGGAGGAGCAGATCGAGCCGCCGCTTCACCTCCCCGTTGCGCGCCGTCCCGCGCGCCGATTCGTTGATCTTCTCGGCGATCGCCACCTTCACCTCGCCGAAGGCAGGGTCGCGCAGCCGGACGGCGGTCGCCGGCGCCCCGAACGAGATGAAGACGCCGGCCACCAGGTCCGCGCCGACCAGGAACTGCTCCCGCTCCTGCACGTCGCGCTCCAGGCTCCGGTCCTCCTCCTCCAACCGGTAGAGCGCGTTGATGGCGCGGTTCGCCTCGCCGATCAGCCCCGAACCGACCTGGAAGACGCCGGTCCGTTCGTGCGGCGCCGCGCCCCCGACCGCCGGCTCCGACAGGGAGTGGAGGACCGATTCGAGCTGTGCCCGCTTCTCGGCGATGCGCGCCTTCTCCAGCGCGTACTCGCGGTCGATCCGCGCCATCTCTCCGCGGATCACCGCCTCCGGCAGTCGGGCGCGCAGCTTCTCGCGGTATCCGCCGAGCAGGTCGCCGATCCGCTCCGCCAGCTCGACCAGCGTCTTCACCTCGCCGCTGAAGGAGAGCGCGTCGCCGAGCAGGTTGTTGAGCGACAGGGCCGCCGGTCCGCCGGTCCGCACGCTCTCCCGGGCGAGCGCGAGGAGGGGTCCGTAGAACTCCTCCTTGAGGAAGTCGGCCATGCGGACCTCCTTCACCGCGTGCGTCCGCTTGGTGAAGTCCTTCAGGTCGATGAACAGGTGCGCCTCTTCGCGCGCCACCTCCTGGCGCAGCATCGGCTCGTCGTCCGCCGCCAGCCGATAGACCCGCCCGAGCTCGTATTCGTTGGCCACCACCTCGGTCGACTCCTGCGCCTTTCGGTCGACGAGGAGGCCGATCGACCGCTCCACCACCTCGCGCGTCGACCGGTCGAGCCGGAAGACGAGGATCGAGCGCAGCGCAGCGCGGAGCAGCCCCTCCGGCGACGTCGCCCGGCCGAAGGCGCGCGACGGGTCGTCGTCCAACCGGTCGGCCGCCGCCAGCCGCTCGGCCAGCGGCTCCAATCGCGCCGCTCGAAGGCTGCCGACCAAGGCGGCCCGCGCCGTACCGCCGAGCAGCATGTCGCGGAGAAGCTCCGGTCGGGTCGCGAGCGTCCCCAGCCGGCGCGTCAGCTCCTCGGGGAGAGCCGCCGCGACTTGCAACGACTCCAGCGCCTGCGCGCGCACCTCGGCGAGCCACGCCCGCGAGACCGCTTCGCGAACGGCTGCGGCATCGCCGATCAGCGAACGCGCCGCCGACTCGACGCGGTCCTCGAGCTCTTCGGCCATCGGATCGAAGCCTTCCAACAGGACCGCCGTCCGGTCCAGGAGCGCGGTCCCGAATCCGTAGGGATTCGCCTCGTGGGCGACGACCGTGGCCGGATCGCCGAGGAAGAGCATCGGGGAGACGCTGCTCTTCAAGAGATATTCGGATCGGACGTCGATCGCCGTCGAGTCGACCAGCACCGGATTCTCGAACGACGCCGTCACCAGCTCGTCGAACAGGGCGTGGAGGAGACAGGCCGATGCGATCTCCGCGCGCATCGTCCACCCGGCGGCCGCCTCCGGCGCCTCCCGGGCGCGCCCCCACTCCCGACGCACGCAATGGAGGACGGCGAGCTGATTCAGGTAGGTCGTCGGTTCGGTGCGGGCCAGCAGGCGCTCCTCGAGGAACGCCTTCCGGTAGGTGGCGGCGACCTGCGTCAGGAACGTCCCACCGCCGCCCCCGAGCCACGCGCGAAGCGTCCCCGGGTCGAGCCACGGATCGAGGGCGAGGCTCGACCGGACGACCCTCTCCGCAAGCGTCGGGCTGTCCACCTCCTCGACCCGGAAATTGCCGGGCGCGCGCCGATCGTCCTCCCGCCGGCCGATCGCGTGCCGAAGATCGGACAGTCCCGACTCGATGGCGCTCCGGAGCTCGCGCGCGACGGCGAACGGGATCTTCAGGTTTTGAAGCGTCTCGCCGACCGAGAAGCGGAGGCGGTCGAACGGGAGGAGCCAGAACCGCTCGGGCGCCATCCGCTCCTGGCGGCAGAAGCGGAAGATGAACTTGTAGGTCCGGAAGCGCCGCTCGGTCAGCCTTCCGGAGTCGAACGTCATCACGGGGGGCTAAGGATCCTAGCGTAGGCCCCGAGAGCTGCGCCACGTCCGCCCGCTTTTCACGGCGATTTCACCCCGACCGTTCGGCCTCGTGGTGGAATTGCCGATCCGGGCTCGACAACGGGACCGGCGTGCATAGCTTCCGGCGACACGAAGGCGACGAAAGAAAAGCGCCCGAACTCGAACCAAAGAGATAGAGCTCTCGCCCATGAACCGCGCCGAAACCGAATCCGCCTCCCCCCTCATCCTCGCCGTCGAAGACGACGCGGAGACCCGCGCCGCGTTGAGCAGCGCCATCGAGCTTCGCGGATTCCAGCCGCTCGCCGTCGAATCCGGCGAGCTCGCGCTCGAAGCGTTGGAGAGAACCGGAGTCCGTCCGGCCCTGGCGCTGTGCGACGTGAAGCTTCCCGGGATGAGCGGCGTCGGACTGCTCTCCCGCCTGAAGAAGCGATCGCCACAGTTGCCGGTGGTGATGGTCACCGGGTACGGATCGCTCGAGACGGCGGTGGAGTCGCTGCGACTGGGCGCCGCCGACTACCTCTCCAAGCCGCTCTCCAACGCCGACATCGAGCGCGCCCTGGGCTACGCGCAGCGAACGCTCGCCCACGTCGACGGCGGCGTGGCCGAGGCGACGCAGCAGGGGATGGCGCCGGCGGCCGGCGACGTGATCGCCTTCAGCCCGGAGATGGCGGAGGCGCTCAAGGCGATCGCCCGGGCCGCGACGCTGCGATCGCCGGTCCTCCTCTTGGGCGAGACAGGAACCGGCAAGGGGCTGTTGGCGCGCGAGATCCATCGCCGGTCCAACCGCGCCTCGGGGCCGTTCGTCGCCCTCGAATGCGCGTCGCTGACCGACACCGCCCGTTTCGAGGAGGCCCGGGGGGGCTCCCTCTTCCTGAGCGAGATGACCGACCTGTCGGCGGCGTTGCAACTGAAACTGATCCCCTACCTGAAGACGACGGCGATCGAGCGGCCCGGCGATGCGAAGACCGACATCCGGGTGATCGCGTCGTCGTCGAAGGACTTCGACAGCCTGGCGTCCTCCGGACGCTTCCGCGACGACCTGGTCTACCGGTTGGGGGTGACCAAGATCGTCGTTCCGCCGCTTCGCCGCCGGCCGGCCGACATCCCCGCTCTCTGGAAGCGATTCGTCGCGAGGATCGCCGGTCGGGAAGGGATCGCCCCGCCCGAAACGACCCCGGAGGTGCTGGCGCAGCTGCTCGCCTACGAGTGGCCCGGCAACGTCCGCGAGCTGGAGACGGTCGCCGAGCACGCCGTCTCCGCCCACGCGGGCGGCGAGATCGTCCGCGCGTCGCTGCCTCCGCGCGTCGCGGGGGCGACCGGCGCCGGCGGCGACCTCCGCATCCCGGGAGCGACCCTCTCCGAGATCGAGCGGGTCGCGATCCTGCGCACCTTCGCCGCGTGCAACGGATCGAGCCACAAGACCGCCGCGGTGCTCAACGTCTCGGTGCGCAAGATCCAGTACCGCCTGAAGGAGTATCGCGCGCAGGGACTCCTGCCGGCGGCCCCTCGCCCGGCCCCTTCCGCGCACACGGGCCGGGCGTAGGCCTACAGCGACGGAGGCATCATGCCGCGGCCCGGCTCGCGGGCCTCCTGGCAGCTGGTGCATCGGACGGCGGTCGGGAGCGCGATCAGCCGGCGCTCTTCGATCGGGTCGCCGCAATCGACGCAGGCGCCGTAGCTCTCCTCGCGCATC
The DNA here is from genome assembly GCA_964372275.1 of uncultured bacterium. Lineage (GTDB taxonomy): Bacteria > CAYJRR01 > CAYJRR01 > CAYJRR01 > CAYJRR01 > CAYJRR01. The sequence continues at coordinate 45,538 of CAYJRR010000013.1, read as the reverse complement.
CGCTCGAGGGCGGCGTCGATGCGCGCCAGCTCCTTCCCTTCGTTCTCGGCCATGCGCCAGGCCTCGTCCTGCGCCTCCAACCGCACGCTCTCGTCCGCTTCGTCGCGCGGCTCGGCCGTCGAGGCGGCCTCCCCCGCGGCCCTGCGCCGCGAATAGGCATCGAGGATCGCCCGGCGCCGGGCGAGGAGATGCTCCCGAATCCGCTGGAACCGATCACCGTTCAGCGCCATGCCCGTGCGCCCCCTTGTCTCGCAACTTCGCTAGACACTTCCGATGGGCATGCGCCTCGCGGACGCAAATCGCGGCCGGGTCGACGATCGACGCCGGCGCGTGTTCTCCGACCCGGGGTCGCATGACGGAACGGGGCCCCGGCGGGGTGGAGATCCTCGTTTCGGGGGAGTAGGCTCGCATCGCCATGACCCACCCTCGTAGACTGCGCTCGCGAATCGCTCTCGGCGCCGCCCTCGTCATCGCCGCCCTGACGACGATCGGCAGCGCCCGCGGCGGCGACATTCGCTTCACCGACGTCTCCGACGACAACGTTTTCCGCATGTATCGGGGTTTTCATCCCGAACGGGATTCGTTGCCCCTCAACCCCTTCCCGGGGCCCGGGTTCGCCGACTGGGACGGTGACGGAGACCTCGACCTTCCGGGCTACCGGAACGACTGCGGCACGTTCGTTGACGTTCGCGAACAGATCGGCATCGAAGTCTGGGGCCACTACCGCGGCGGTGTATGGGGCGACTACGACGCCGACGGCGATTTCGATCTGGCCAGCCTGGCCTACGTCTGGAATCAGTTCCCCGACCGGGTATGGAAGAACCAGTCCGGCGCCTTCCTCGAAGTGGGAGAGGCGAACGGCATGAACCACTACGGTTTCGGTGGCGAGACCGCGACCTGGGTCGACTACGACGGCGATCGCGACCTGGATCTGTTCGTCGGCAACTACGAGTGTGGCGCCCTGTGGCGGAATGACGGAGCCGACACGTTCACCGACGTTCTCGAGTCGACGGGAATCGACATGTCGAACGACACGGTGCCCGACCCGACGGGCACCATCTGCGTGGAGAACACCGCGGGCCCCAGCTGCATCGACCTCCCCAAACCCGAGAGCTCGACCTTCTTCGACTACAACGACGACGGCTGGCTCGACGTGTTCGTGGCGAGTCGTCTTTGGAAGAACACCGGCGGCGGGACGTTCCAAGACGTCACGCTGGAGGTGGGGGGCTTCTACAGCTACCCGCTCTGTCTGTCGCACGAAGAGGGATTCGCCCCGGCCGACGTCGACAACGACGGCGACTTCGACATCTCCATCCTCTACGAGAACCAGGACCGACTGGTCCTGTTCGAGCACGATGCCTCGGAAGCCTGCGGAGCGCTCTACTGCCCGCGCGTGGAGGTGCCGTTGCCCGAGAGGCAGGAAGGATGGGTGGGGACCAAGTGGACCGACGTGGACAACGACGGCGACCTGGACATGCTCGTCTCCGTGTACGGGGCGGCCTTCGACCCTCCGCGCGCCGACAGCTGGTATCGGAACGACGGCAACTGGGTGTTCGAACGGGTGGACACGTGGCGATACGACGCCGGCGGCAATCCCCTGTACTACCCGAACCTGTTCGGCTCGTTCGGAGACTACGATCTCGATGGCGATGTCGACTTCGCCACCTGGAAGTACACGGCGGACGCCGACGGAATGCCGCTGATGCAGTACCGCGTGACGCAGAACGACCTCAACCCCACCGGCGGATGGCTGAACGTCCGCGTCACCGACTCGAACGGGCATCCGACCCAGACCGGCGCCACCGTTCGGCTGCAGAAGGTGGGAACCAGCAACATCCAGACCCGCTATGTCGACGGTGGCACCAACTGGACGGTCGACAGCTACGACGTCCACTTCGCCGTGGAGGACGCGGCGACGTACGAGCTCTCGGTCACCTTCCCGATGGTCCTCGGTGAGACCCTGCGCGTCGTCCGCCGCACCATCTCCCCCGGATCGTCCCTTCCCGGGCGAACCCTGCGGATTTCACGCGACGACTCGGCGTGCGCGTTCAATCTGCAATGCGACGGCGGGTCCGACCCCTGTCAGCCCCTGGCCCGCGCCGACGGCGGGCTGGAAGGATCCAGGACGGCGCTCGCCCGGGGTCCGGTGCCGGCGCCCACGCCGTCGGCGCGGTCCGAGACCGCCCGAACGATCCAGCATGCCAGCGCACGCTCGAACCGGTCGTCGGCCTGTCGCCTGAGGTAGGCCTCCCATCCGGTCAGCGATCTCGCCGCTCCGGCCGAATCGCCGTCGATCGATCGCCGAACGGCGTCGAGGAGGTCGAGGTAGCCCGGGCGGGACTCAAGCTGACGAACCGCGAACGCGAGGGCGGCCTCCGCTTTCGCCGGCTCGGGCTCGACCAGGCGATGGAAGGCCGCCTCGTGAACCGCGAAGTCGGCGAGGGTCTCGGCCGGACGGCCGGTGCGAGCCTCCGCCGCGCGTGCGAGCCGTCCCCGCGCCTCGTCCCGACGCCCCTGTTCAAGCGCGGCGACGGTCGCGAAGAGGTGGAACGCATCGCCCGGCCTCCCACCCTCGAGAAGGGGATCGAGGATCGGGCGCGGGACGGCCGGCGCGACGGAACCCGCCCGTTCGATCGCGCCGCGGAGCACGGCCTTCCACCAACGGCGACGCGTCGTCTCCCGACCCCGGAGGAGGCCGAACAGGTGATGACCGTCCGACGGGCGGCCGGAGCGGCGGTCGACGCGCGGCACGAGGGTGCCGATGGCATGGGCGAGGTGCATCAGCGCGTTGGCGACCAGCAGCCCGTCGCCGGCGTCGCGTAACGAGAGCTGCTCGGTCGCCAGGCCGCGCCAGCAGACCGCGCCGGAAAGCACCGCCACCACCAGGTTGGCCGCCGGTCCGCCCAGGACGAAGAGGGCCAGATCGCGTTCGGTCCCCGCGAACCTCGTCGGGATCGCCTCGACCCCGCCCCTGCCGAACAGCGACGACGGGACGATCCGAACCGTGGTGCCCGAGGGCCCCTTGTGGATCCGGAGAGCACCGGCGGAGAACGATCGGATCTCGAACCCGCGGGCCCACGCGACGGCGAGATGTCCCAACTCGTGGAGCAGGACGGCCGGCGGGTGGAGAGCGACCAGCAGGAACGGCAGCGCTCCGACGTCCATCGGCCCGTAGCGGCTACCGGCCGGCGGCTTGCGCCTTGAGCTTCTCCTGCTGCTCGGCGATCACCAGCTCCTGCTCGTTGCGGGGCATGATCGAATAGCGGGCGAACTCCATCGTGAACTCGCCCTTCCCCTGGGTCGCGGAGCGCAGGTCGGTGGAGTAGCCGAACATCGCGGCCAGCGGCACCAGCGCCACGGCGGTGACGTAGTTGTCGGCGGTCTCCGTCGACTCGATGATCCCGCGCCGCTGGTTGAGCTGTCCGATCACCGCCCCCTGGAACTCGCTCGGGGCGCGGACCTCGACCTTCATGATCGGCTCCATGCAGACCGCCTTGGCGCGGGCGTACCCCTCGCGGAAGCCCATCAGCGCGGCCGTCTTGAACGCCTGTTCCGAGGAGTCGACGTCGTGGCTGGCGCCGTCGTTGATCACCACCCGAACGCCGACGACCGGGAAGCTGGCGAGCGACCCCTTGAGGATCGCCTCCTTGAACCCCTTCTCGCAGGCCGGGATGAACTCGCGCGGGATCGCGCCCCCCTTGATGTCGTCGACGAACTCGAACAGCTCGACGGCGTCGGCCGGGAGCGGCTCCAGGTAGCCGGCGACGCGACCGAACTGTCCGCGGCCGCCGGTCTGCTTCTTGTGGGTGTAGTTGAACTCACCCTTCTGGGTGACCGTCTCGCGGTAGGCGACCTGCGGCTTGCCGGAGACCACCTCGCAGTTGAACTCGCGCTTGATCCTCTCGAGGTAGATCTCGAGGTGGAGCTCCCCCATCCCGCTGATGATCGTCTGGTTCGACTCCTCGTCGCGGTGCACCCGGAACGTCGGATCTTCCTTGGAGAAGCGGTTCAGCGCCTTGGAGAAGTTCTGCTCCCCGGCCTTCTCCTTCGGCGCCACCGCGAGCGAGATCACCGCGTCCGGGACGTGCATCGAGGTCATCGTGTAGCGCACGTCGCCGTCGGTGAAGGTATCGCCCGAGGCGCACTCGACCCCGAACAGCGCGACGATGTCGCCGGCCTGGGCGTCGGTGACGTCGTGCATCTCGTCGGCGTGCATCCGCACCACGCGCGGGATCTTCACCCGCTTCTGGTTCGCCTGGTTCACGATGAAGTCGCCCTTGGCGATCTTCCCCTGGTAGACGCGCATGTAGGTGAGCTGCCCGTAGCGGCCGTCCTCGAGCTTGAAGGCGAGTCCGACGAACGGCTTCCCCGGATCGCTCGACATCACGACCTTGGCCTCGTCCTTGTCCTGGTCGAGCGCGACGTTCTCCACCTCCATCGGATTGGGGAGGAAGTCGCAGACGCCGTCGAGGAGGAGCTGAACCCCTTTGTTCTTGAATGCCGAGCCTACGAAGACCGGCGTGAACTTGAGCGCGAGCGCCGCGCGCCGGATGGCGGCCTTCAACTGCTCGACGGTCGGATCGATCTCCTGCAGGAACAGGTCGGCCATCCCCTCGTCGACGTCGGCGAGCTGGTGGATCAACTCGGCCCGCGCCGTCTTCATCGCCTCCACGAGGCCGGCGGGCACCGCCTCCTCGACGACGTTCTCGCCGTTGTCGCCGTGGAAGTAGTAGGCCTTCTGGGTGACCAGGTCGATGCAGCCCTGGAACTTGTCCTCGGCGCCGATCGGAATCGTCACGAACGCCGCCTTGTGGTTCAGCTTCTCACGAAGCTGCTCGACCACCCGCTGCGGATTGGCGCCGGCGCGATCCATCTTGTTGATGAAGGCCAGCCGCGGAACTTTGTAGCGCCGCATCTGGCGGTCGACGGTGATCGACTGCGACTGCACGCCGGCCACCGCGCAGAGGACGAGGATGGCGCCGTCCAGGACGCGGAGCGCCCGCTCCACCTCGATCGTGAAGTCGACGTGGCCGGGGGTGTCGATGATGTTGATCGGGTTCTTCTTCCAGGTGACGTAGGTGCAGGCCGACTGGATCGTGATCCCCTTCTCGCGCTCCAGGTCCATGAAGTCCATCGTCGCCCCCACGCCCGACTTCCCCTTCACCTCCTCGATCTTGTGGATCACGTTGGTATAGAAGAGGATCCGCTCGGTCAGGGTGGTCTTCCCCGAGTCGATGTGGGCGGAGATGCCGATGTTGCGGAGCGAGTCGAGGTTGGCCATCGAAAGTCTCGTGCGGTCTCTGGTGTTTATCGAAAAACGGCGCCGTAAAAAGATGCGGAACCTACCCCAACGGATTCCCGGAATCCAGCGTTTTTCCCGCCGGTTGGGATCCGAACCGGGCGGCTGTGCGCGCCGTCACGCAAGGGGTCCCGCGTAGCCATCGGCGGGGTGCGGCCCCCCTCGGCGAGCCTCCGGCCGTCGTGCAATCGGCTGCGATTTCAACGGGCGAGCCGGAGGCACGTCGGTTGCTCCAACTCGCCTCGGGGGGCGCTGCGATGCGGGGAGTCTCACCGGTCCTGGGTGTGTGGCTGCTGGCGTCGGTCTCGTCGGGGTGCGCACTCGACCGGGCGTCGGACGTACCCTGGCGGAACGGCGACGGCAGCGCTCCCGACGCGACCCCCACACCGGCCCCCACGGCGGCCGTCTCGATCCTCTCGGTCGCCGCCGACGAGGCGCCGGCAAGCGCGTCGGCCGATCCGAACGACGGGAACGACTCGCCGGCCGACGCGGTGCTGCTGCCCCTCCCGTACGACCGAGCGGTCCACCGACTTTCCAAGCCGCGCGTCTTCTCCGTCCAGGTGCTCTCCGACGCGGCGTCGACACGGAATGCGACGGTCGAGCTCTTCTTCGGACGCAGCACCCCGCCGGTCGACGGCGAAGGCGGGAATCTGTCCGCCGTCGCCTCCCTCACACCAAGCGTCCCGACGACGGTCCATCTGACCTCCGGCGATCTCCCGACCGGCGCCGCAAACGTTTTCGCCCGCGTCCAGACGGACGACGCATGGACGCCGGCGACCGACCTCTCGGAACTCGCTCTGCCCGCCACCTCGGACAATGATTGGTTCCGGGTGAAGGAGAACGGGTGGGTCTCGGTCGAATTGGCCGACCTGCCGGCAAACTATGACGTCGAGATCTACAACGGCGACGCGTTCGACAAGAACGGCTTGCTGTCGATCCTCGCACGTGGGCAAAACGGCGGGACCGCGAACGAGTCGCTCGCGGTCGACGCCCAACGATGCTGCGCCGGCAACCTGTTGATCCGCGTCTTCGGACCTGACGGGGCTTCGTCCATCGTCCCCTACCGCCTGAAGATCGGGCCGATGGCCAGCCTCGGCATCGATTGAAGTGACGGCGGCGTGGTCCCGCGTGAATGAGCGAGCCCGATCCGCGCGGGAGCGACCGCGGACATGGCACCTGACCGATACCTTGGAACCCCTCGCGGCCATCGGACCGACGTGGCCGCACCCCGAGCGGGAAGCGCGTCGTTGCCCACGCACGCTCGAATTGCCCGGTAGCCATTCATTCCGAGCCCTTCCCCGGTCGACCGACGTCGAACCCCCGATTCGGCTCGCGAATTCGACGCGACCGCTGCGGCACGTCGGTTGCTCCTCGTCACCCCAGGGGGTGACACATGAAGACGACGACGCGTGGAGGCAGGGTCCTGTTGGTGTGGTGGGTGCTCGCGGCGGGCTGCTCGTTCGAGCCGACGAACGACGGACGCAGGGACGAGGCCGATTCCGACGGAAGCGGCGGCTTCGGTGACGACGGTTCCGCGCCGGGTCCCACCCCCGGCTCGACCTCCTCGGTCTCGATCCTCTGGATGATCCCGACCGACCCGGACGTCACATCCGCCGACCCGACCGACGAAAATGACACGGCGTTCCGGTCCACGCCGATCCAGCTTCCGTACGACCTCTCGACGCACCGCCTGGCGAAGCCGCGCGCCTTCTCCGTGCAGGTGCTCGCGCAGGCGGCGCAGGCGCAGCACGCCCTCGTGGAGCTGTTCTTCGGACGCGAAACGCCGCCGGACCCGGCCGATCACGGGAACCTGGCGGAGGAGGTCCTGCTCGAGGCCGGCGTCGCGAGGACCGTGACCCTCGCCGAGGCCGATCTGCCGACCCAGGCCGCCACCGTCTTCTCGCGCGTGTCGCTCCTGGCGAACGCGGCCGGGCCGGCCGACCTGGCCGAGCTCCAGACGACGGCGGAGCCCGACGAGGACTGGTATCGCGCCGACGTTTCGGGGCGGGTATCGATCCAGCTCCTGGGCCTCCCCGCGAACTACGACCTCGAGGTCTTCGATGCCGTCCCGTTCGACAAGAACGGATCGCTGGTGATGCTCGGTGGCTCGCGCAACGGCGGCGTCGCGGACGAGACGTTCACGCTCGGAGCGGGCGCCCACAACGGCAGGATCCTCGTCCGGGTCTTCAGCCCCGACGGCGCGTCGTCGGCGTCCCCCTACCGTCTGAAGGTCTACTGATCTCGTGAATACGGCGTCCGCCTCGATACTCCTCCCCAGCGGGGACTTCGAGGTCCCACGGCCAACGTATTCAGCGGCTCGGCGGCCTACGTCTGCCGGAGTTCGTCAGAGAGCAGGCGCAACCACCCCCGAGGTCGTCGCCGGCGCCGCCGATGGGGACCAGTTCGTTCGGCGCGACCTCGCTCCAGCGCCGGGAACGTCCCACCGCGCCCGCGTCGAGGGTGGGGATCCCGAGGTCGATCGGGTCGAAAAGTGCGGCCAGGTCGATCTCGATCCGGTCGAGCTGCTTGGCGGCATCGACCGGCACGGAGCTCGTGACGGGCAACAGCGGAACGCGCAGCCGACCGTCGGGATCACCCGAGACCGGCGTCGCCGCCACCGGTGTGGTCGGCGCGTCCCTGTAGAAGGCGTGCACCGTCTCGGCCGTGAGCCGCACGCGCTGGCTCACCGATGGTTCGCTCCCCGGCGAGAAACGATCGAACGTGACGTCGCCGAGATCGATGAACAGCTTCCGGCTGTCCCACGATCCCCCCTGGCCATAGAGCGTCGGTCGAATCACGAGCGAGCGGGCGCCGATCGGCTCCTCGTTGTAGGCGACGACTTCCCCCAGTCCGTTGCTTCCGCTGACGAGGCGCACGACCTCGCTCCGGCCCAGCGGATCGGGGGCCGCGTCCGGCACCGGTTGCTCGAGGAGGAGTCCGGCGTACCCCGGATCGTTCGGAGACTGCGAGAAGATCTCCACCTGATGCAGCGTCGCACGGAAGTACGCGGGAACGCAGGTGGCGGCCGGATCCGCCGACGTCACCTCCACCACGCGCCCCATGACCCCGCGCAGACCGCTCCGTCCGCTGCCGGCGACGGCGAGGATGCGGTAGTTGCCGGTCTGCGCGTAGACGTGGCCGAACGTGGCCTCGCCATCGTCCTCCTCGAGGATCTCGTGTGCCGAGGTGCAGCCATCGCCCCAGTCGATCGAAATCGGCGAGCGCGTGCCTCCGTCCGCCACGCGCACCTTCAAGCGGTACTCCGAGCCGTCGGCGGACCGGGGGGCGATCGTCACCCGCGGCGGTTTTCCAACGATGCAGCCGTCCCGGATGTTCGCGGGCACCGGCGACTCTCCCGGCCGCGGCACCGATAGAAGACGGTAGTCCTGGACACCGTCCGCCGCCTTGAGCAGCGCGAGCGCAACCGGCCCCATCGACTTGCGCAGCTCGCGATCCGGATCCTCGATCCCGGCCTGGCGGAAGTAGTCGTCCTTCTCGTGGCACGACCACGTCTTCGACTCCACGTACGCGAACCGCTCGTAGAGGTTCGGGACGCCGGCCAAGACGCGGAAGGTGGCGAGGAACGCCATCGCCCGCCGGCTGGCGAGCGAATCGGCGACCGCCGACGCGTCGGACGGCGCACGGAACGGATCGAGCACGCCGTTGAACGGCGCGACGGAGGCGAGGTCGCCGTAGAATTCGCAGCCGCGGAAGGAGAGCAGGTCATGGAGCTCGTCCGGCGGATGATCGGCGGGGAGCGTTTCCAGGTAGGCATCGACCTTTCGCGCGATGCTCTCCGCGAAGGCCCGCGCCTTCTGCCTCATCACGTAGTCGTTCGTCTCCGGACTCTTCGGGTCCGGCAGCAGTGACTGCTCGTCCGCGGGTGGCTGCCAATCGGGACCGAGATGGCAGAGCGTGTCCGACGTCGCATCCGGCGTGACCCAGCCGAAGCCGAGCTCCGGACCCGGGGTGAACAGATCGAGCTTGCGCGGCGGCGCCCCCGACCCATACCCGCTCCCGGCTTCCGCCAACGCGCACTCCGAATAGTTCTCGCAGGTCTGCTGGACAAAGAGGCAGGCGGTCCCCGGCTCCGGCTGTTGCAGGATCAACGCACGGCCGATCGTGTGGCTCCCCGGACCGTAACCGTCGTTGCAGTTGACCACCGGTGAGGGACCGAACGACGTGTGGCATCCCGGGTCGATCGAGTCTCCGAGTCCGGTTCGCAGGCAGCAGAAGTAGCACTCGTCACCGCAGTCGCTCATCTTGAAGATGTCGAGCATCTTGCTCTTGTCGACGATCCAGCCGCCGGGGCCGGGCAGGCTGTCGACGTAGAGCGAAAGCGCCTGTTCGGTCAGATCGCAGCGGATGGCGTCGAGGGTGCAGGACTGCTGGGTTCCGCCTTTCGCTCGACAGTCGTGGATGTTCTTCTGCATCGCCTCGGTGCGTTTCCACATCGAGTTCGCGTTCTTGATCCCTTTTTTCGCCGACGAGGGGGCGAACGGCAGCGCGAAGAGGTCGACGTCGGCCCCTACCCGACCCGAGATCGCCGATCCGACGAACAGGGCGACGATCGCCAGCAGAAAAAGAGACCCCGGACGGCGCGTCGAGGACATCTGCTCAATCTTGCGCGCCGAATCCGGTCCGAGCAACGACGGAGGTTGGGGGCGCTAGAATGGAGAACCGATGTTCGTCATCGTCTACCGCTGGCGGTTGAAGGTGGGCTCGGAGCAGCGATTCCGGGTGGCATGGGCGAGGATGACCGACGCGATCCGGACGACTCGAGGGAGTCTCGGCTCACGGCTTCACCGCGCCGCCGATGGCACCTACGTGGCGTACGCGCAGTGGCCCAGTCGCGCACACTACGACCGGCAGACCACGAGCGGCTCCGCGGACGCCGATGCCGGCAGCGAAATGGCGGCGTGCGTGGAGGAGCGTTTTCCGATCCTCGAGCTCGACGTCGAAGACGACCGACTTGTGCCGCCGGTCAGGGATTCTCGACCGTGACGACGATCTCGGCCGTCTGGGCCGAGTTTCCGGCGAAGTCGAAGACGGTCGCGGAGAGCCGGTGCTCCCCGTCTTTTGCGGAGGTCGTGTCCCAGAAGGCGACGTGCGGCGCGATCGAGTCGCTGTCGAGCAGGCGGCCGTCGAGGAAGACCTCCACGCGGGCGACGGCGACGTCGTCGGCGGCGTCGACGCGGATCGGTGTCGTACCGGCGACGGTCAGCTCGTCCGTCGGGCTGACGATGCTACCCGTCGGCGGATTCTGCTCGGCCGGCGGGTCGTCGCCGGTGAAGCCGAGGTCATCGAGGTAGAGGACGAAGCCGTTGTCCCAGGTATCGGCGTGAATTTCGACCTGGTCGACGTCCGAGAGCGTGGGAGCTCCGTTCGTCGTCCGCGACCACGCCACGTTTCCGGCGAGCGGAACGTCGTACCGCGCCCACGCGTCGACCGCGTCGTTGAGCGGCTCCCCGGTCGACTGATAACGGAACCAGCTTCCGTCGGCGTTCTTCAGGTAGATCCACGGCGAGTCGTTCTGGAAGTCGAAGGGACTGGGATTGATGGCGTAGGCCCAGAACGAGAGGTTGACCTCGCCGGAGAGGTCCCAGTTCGCATTCCCGGCCGCCGGATATCGGATCCAGTTGTCGAATCCGCCGAACGTCTCGAACCGAAGGGACGAGAGCCCGCGCTTCAGGTGCGTCGCCTCGTCCTGGAGCGTACAGGTGCTGTTTTCGGCCCAGCAGGCGTAGTCCGCCGAGTTCATGTCGGTCAACTCGGCCTCCGGCGACGCGGAGAAGCTCGAGGTCGCCAGGTTCGGGTCGACGAGGTACCGCCACCAGTTGTTGAGGATCCCGTCCTTCGTTCCGGCGGCGTGCGGCATGTGGTCGTACCACCACTTCAGGTAGCCGCGGTCGTCGCACCCCCAGGCCTCGCAGTTCAGGTTGGTTCGCGCTCCGGTGACCGTGGGAAAGTTGTACCAGTCGTCGGCCGAAGTCGAGACGGTCCTCATGGAGGTGCGGTTGTAGTCGGTCCCCTCCTCGGCGTTGAAGGCGTTGTGCGCGTTCCCGATGCCGCCGCGGCCGGGCACGTCGCGATCGAGCAGCGTGAAGCGGTTCCAGTCGTGCGACTCCACCGCCTCCCAGCTGTCGTACACCCGGCGCAGGATCGACTCCGCGCGGTGACCGTAGGACTCCAGCGCCTCCGCCACGCCGCGCTCGTAGTTGAACCCCATCAGAATGAAGCCCTTGGTCGACACGCCACCGAGTGGAAGGCTGTTCACCCAGTAGCCACCGTTCCCCGCCATCCTCGACTCCGCCCATCCGGCGCCGGGAAAGCCCCACAAGAAGACCTCGTCGATCTCGCCGCCGTTCACCTTCGACTCGATCTGGTTCGAGGCGATGATCGCGAGGTAGTCGCCGTCACCGAGCGTCCACGATCCCGCGGCGGTTTCGGTCAGGTACTGCTCGTCGGTGTAGCGCAGGCCGCTCTCGTGCTGCGGCCACTCGTCGCGCTCGATCCGTTCAACGATTTCGTAGCGAACCGTCCCGTGGCTCGCGTCGTTCAGGTCGGCGATCAGCTGTTCGGTGAGGAGGTCGGGATCGTTCCAGCCCATCGCCTCGTGGAGCTTCTTCCCCTCGTGGGACTCGAGGATCGGGTCGTAGATCACCGCCAACACGCGGACGCGCACCTGGGCCGGATCCGCCTTCGGAACAAGCGATGCGCGCCCGTCGAACTTGCAGCCGGAGGCCGTGAGTCCGGCCGCGAGCGCAAGCGGAAATGACGCACGAGCGAAGCGCACCACCCCTCCATTCTACCAGGGGAGTCCCCTTCGGCTCGCGGTCGCCATGGTCCCCGGCGGTCTGCGCGCGTAACGAGGCCGAGGTCGTCGAGCGCGAACCGCTACGGAGCTGTCGCCGCCCGGATGGCCGAGAACTCGCCGTAGCCTTGGTCGCCGAACGCGATCACGCGGTAGTAGTAGGTCTCTCCGCTCACCAGCGGTTCCACGGACAAACCGTCCGAATAGGTCAGCGACTCTCCGGATACGGACGCGATCCTACGGAAGTAGAGGCCGTCGCTGGACCGAAACACCCCATATCCCCGCGCGTCGACGACCTGGCTCCAGGTCGGCCTCAACTCCTCCGGTCCGCCGGGTAGGACCTGCAGAATCTCCGGGGCCGCAATCGCTCCCACCGCCCCCGACTGTGCCTCGACCAGGAGGTGGGTGTCGTCGAACGACGCCGTCGGATCGGTCGTCGTCACCGGGTAGCTCGCCGAGACGTAGAGCGGTGTGCCGACCGAGATCGTCATTGCGGCGGTGGTCCCGATTGCGTCGCTGCTCCAGAAGCCGCTCTCCGGGGTGTTGAGATCGACCACCCCGTCTTCGTCGACCTCGAAGATCCACCCGTTGTAGCCTCCCATGCCGAACTCCCCATAGGAGCTCCCCGATACGAGGAATCCGCCGCCCGGCGTCATGACGAGATCTTCCGGAGTGTCGTCGCTGCTCGATCCGAACGTCTTCTGCCAGAGAATGTCGCCGTCGGTGTCGAGACGGACGAGCCAGATGTCCTGACTCCCGGCTCCGAACGATTGGGTCACCGCGGTGAAGACGGTGCCGCCGTCCGGCGTATCGAGCGTGGGGATGGGGAACGTGCCGTCATAATCCGTTCCTCCATAGGACCTGCTGACGATCACCTCTCCGTCGGCGTCGACGTCGAACAGGACGATATCGATGTCGGAGTCGGCCATCTCCGCCATCACCCGGGCCCCCCCGCCGGTCCTCGGTCGGAGGGAGGCCAGATAGGGATACTCCCCGACTCCGCCCCTGCTGTAGGACTTCTGCCACACGATGGCGCCTAGGGCGTCGATCTCGAGCAGGACGATCTCCGAGTCAAGCGCCGTCGCTCCGACCAAGGCCCCTCCACCTTCGATCGGAAGCAGTGAAGAGAAAAAGTCGACGTCCGCACGCGCGTAGGATCGCGACCAGACGACTTGGCCCTCCGCATCAAGCTTCAGCAGCCAACCGTCGTACTCGCCGGAGGTGACGTTGGTGCCGGCGAGAAGGTAGCCGTCGTTCTGGACCAGGTAGGCATACACCGTATTTTCCACCGGACTGCCGATGGTCCGCTGCCACTCGATCTCCCCTTCGGTGGAGAGCTTCAGAACCCACGCGTCTTGAAGACCTGCTCCGAAGGAAGAGGTGTTTCCGACGGCGAAATAGCCACCGCCAATTCCCTCGGCGATCCCCATGCCGAAGTCGTATCCCGTGCCGCCAAGCGACCTCTCCCGCTGGACCGCGCCTTCGGCGTCGAGCTGGGCGATCCAAAGATCGATGCCCTGCCCCGACGTTCCCTGCACCATGCCGATCGAGAGGTAGCCGCTCGACCCCAGCGAAAGCGTTTCCAAGACCGAGTCGGTTCCGGCGGAGGTATAGGTGCGGGACCACCCCAGGGCGGTGAAGACGAACGGCGCATTCGACGCGGTCTCGGTCCGGTCCCCGCGAACGGCGCGAACGCGCCAGAAGTATCGCTTTCCGGTCCCGATCACCCCGTCCGGAACCATCACCGTGTTTACGTCGGCGTCGACCGATGCCTCGAAGACCGGCGCCGCGAACGACGGGTCGGTGGCGATCTCCACGCGGTAGCCGCTCTCGTCCTTCGCGTCGGTCCAAGCGAGGGTCGGCGTTCGTGTGACGCCCTTCTGGCCGTGCGATGGGCTGTTGAGCTCGAACGCCAGCTTCGGCGCCGATTCGCTCTTCCGATCGCAACCGACCGCGAGGAAACCTAGCGCGACGAGAACCCACCCCGAGTCGATCGTCGGTGCGCCGAACAACCGCTCCCCCTCTCTGACCGTCACGGCGGTCCCACTCGTTCGTTCGAACTCCGGTTAGGATACGACAGACTGGAGATCCCGCCCGTGTCGATTCGGGCTTCATTTTCGACGGCGCCGGTGAGGATCGCTCCGAGGCCTGGCTCCTCGACGACAAACGGTCGGTGAGACCGGAGCATTTCATCACCTCGGGGTGATGAGCCCCCGATCCCAAGCGTGTTCGATGGCGACGACCTCCTCGGACTCCTCCGTGAATCGGCGGCATGGCGGTTGGCATGCGATGTGCCCCTCTGGAATGTCGGGGGGACAGACCATGAACGGCGCGACCATCCAGCATCCGCGGATCCTTTCTCGGCGCACGGTCTCGATGGGCGAGTCTGCGGGACAAGGCATCGGCGACCGGTAGACGGCTGACGGTGGGCGCGGAGATCGGAACGACCCGGTTCACCCCGGCGGCAGCCCACGCGAGCGCGCGAACGTCCCCTCGAACGTCTGCCGTCCGGCCGTCAGGTACAGGTGATCTTCGACGATCGTGAGGCTCAGGTCGTAGCGCCGCTCGTCGAGCGATTCGGCCAGACGCTCGACCAATCCCTCTTCGAACACCACGAACTCCGCTTCGCGGAGCTCCGTCGAGCCGTCCGCCGTCTCGCGGAAGCGCGCGAGCGATGGGAGACCGTCGAAGGCGATCGCCACCGTCGCGCCGCGGCTGTGCCGGACGGCGTGCCGGACCTTGTCGGCGCGCGCCGGATTGACGGCGATCCAGAGGCTCCGCCGCCCGGTGAGGTCGTCCTCGTAGAAGGTCGGCTCGTCCGGCTCGCAGAGGCCGGGCCCAGCGGTCAGGCGTGGCGTGTACCAGATCGCCCAGGTGAGGAGCCGCAGGTAGACCCGCCCGATCGTCTCCGACGGATGCTGCGCCAGGGTGAGGACCGTCTGCGCGTCGACCCCGCGCGTCACGTCGGCGAGCGTCACCCGGAACTGGTAGCGGGTCTCGGCGAGCGCCATCCGCTACCTCGGCCGGCCCGCTTCGCTAGACGTAGTCGCCCTTTCGGATCTTCTCGACGAGGATCTCCTCCGGCTTGAGCGGATTGCGCGGATCGACCGAGAAGTAGGCCTGCTGCTCGCACCGGCGCTTGTTCTCGACCAGCCAGTGGAGGATGGAGCTCAACCCCTTGTTGCGCTTGTCGCGGAAGAAGGGATCGTTCTGGAGCGCGTCGACCGCCTTCTTCAAGGCCCGCGCCTCCTGCAGGTCGTTCTCCTTCACCGGGTAGTCGTTCAGGTCGTACTTCCGGATGTCCGGGGGCAGCACACCGAGAAAGCGGACATCGGGCGCGGAGAAGTCGGAGTTGCGGATCAGGCTCGCCGCGCTCCCCGCCTTGAGCGTCCGGAAGATGTTCTGCAACGTGTAGGCGTCGAGGTCGCCGAAGAAGAACATCGGGACCGACAGCTCGTCCTGGATCAGCTTCGCCCAGCCGCGCACCGCGTTCGACGGCACGCCTTGCGCCCCCATCAGGATGGCGTTGTGACGCTTGGTGAAGCCGTTGGCCTGCAGCGTGTTGGCCGTGCCCTCCGACTCGACGATCACGCAGAACTCGATCTTCTTCTTGGCGCGGAGCTTCAACGCCTGCGGCCGGTTGCGCGGCTGGAACGGCGTCGTCCCGAGCGTCGAGAGGTCGACCTCCGCCTTCGTTCCGTCGGGGAGCGTCTCGGTGACGACCAAGAGCTGCGAGTAGGTCTGCCCGCCGCGGTCGTTGGCGTAGCAGTTCACGTCCTCGCGGTAGCACTCGAGCATCTCGCAGATGAAGTCGATGGTGGCGTCCGACTCGTCCTGGTCCTCGAAGTCGAGGGGCTTCAAGGTCCTGTTGTGTTTGATCTCGCCCTTGCTGATGTAATAGAGCTCGCGCTTGGTGTTGACCGCCCCGACTTCGAGATTCCGGAGCATGATCTCGAGCATGAAGATGGCGCGGGACATCTTCTTCACCGAGCTGACGTTGAGCTCGGTCGCGACCTTCAAGGGGCCGGGCGTGAGGAAGCCGATCTTCGGGTCGTAGCGCGAGTTGTCGAGCGTGCACTTGGTCGCCTTGAGGACCGGACGGCGCGCCGCCTCGAGGTCGGAGAGCAGGCGCTCGCACATCTCCTTCGAGATCTTCTCGACTGCAATCGCCCGCCTCATCGCTTCGCCTTCCCGCGTGGCGCCGGCCTCTCCGACGCCGGCTTCCCCGCCGCCTTCTTCTCCGGCCGCTTCGTTGCGGCCGGGGGCGGCAGCTCGGCTTCGCCGAACAACGATTGCTGGCGGGCTTTGAGGGACGCCTTGGCGAGCGGACCCTTGATCCGGCCGGATCGGTTCCGATTCGGATCGGATACGGCTACGGGAACCGAAACGGACTCCGATCGGGCCGATTCCGCCCGGTTCCCCATCTCCGCCGTCGCCTGCGCCTCCGCCAGGTCGGCCTTCGCCGTCGCCGCCTCGACCACCTCGATCGCCTGCGAGAGCTCCTTCTCCGCGAGCTTCGCTTCGCGCCCGAGCAGTTTCGCCAGACCGTCGGCGGCCGACCTCTCCCGCGACTTCGGCGCCTTCACGATCCTGGCCAACGTCGACACCAGGATCGGCCCGAACTGCTCGATGTGGCGCAGCTTCTCCTCTACGTCGGCCGCCTTCGCCTCGCGGCGGATGTAGCGCGACAGCCGCTGTCCGGCCTGGATCAAGGCGCGCCGGATCTCCTCCACCAGCTCGTCACTGGCGTCGACCGTCTCCTTCGAGGCGTTCTTGAACTTGATGAAGGGGGAGACGACCGAGATCGCGACGACGTACGGCCCCTGCGGCAGCGATCCGCGCGGCTGCTGGATCCCGTAGGTGCGCCAGTTCACCGAGGTGAGCGCCTGCACCAGCGCGCAGGCCGACTTGTCGAACTGGAGCGGCACGCGGTTGGCGAAGCGCAGCACCGTCACCGGCTCCTCCGGATCGGCCCCCCTCTCCTCGCGGCGCGCGACGGCGACCTCCACCTGCACCGGCTTGAAGTCGCAGATGACGGGCTTGCGCGAAACGACGGAGAAGAAGTCGACCTTTCCCAGCCGGGCGATGCTCTTCGAGAGGGCCTCCTCGCCGATCGACAGCACCGACTTGGTCGACGGCGCCATGAACTTTACGTTTTGCAGGGCCGAGTAGACCGCCTTGAAGTCCCCTTCGGTGAGGCCGTCGACGCTTCGTTCCATCAGCGGCTTGCAGCCCGGCGCCTTTCCGATCTCCACCAGCGCCGGCTCGTTGACGCGCGAAAAGCCGCGCTTGAGCCAAGCGGAGGTCTTCACCCGCCCGAACAGGTGCGAATGGGCGATGAACTCGCCGAGCTTCATGGTGTGCGGATGGGGCTCGGTGGCCGGCGGGATCGACGGCACGACCTCCGACACCCGCGGGACCTCGGTCCAGTCGGCGTCGTCGGGGAGTTTGTAGCGCAGCGAGAGGTGCGGATTCACCAGCGTGGTGCCGTTCAAGTAGGCGAGCAGCCCCCCTTCGCCGTTGAGCTGAATCCGTCCGTCGATGACGAAGGTGACCCGGACCCCGCGTTTCTTCTCCCCCCAGTCGAACGGCGTCTTGTTCTTGAGCAGCCCCTTGTTGGCTTTGATGTCGACCTCGACCACCGCCTGCACCGCCTGGCGCATCGATTCGGTCTTGGTGACGACGACCGCGCCCGAGGCGGAGGTGAGCTGGGCCCAGGTGGTGACCGCCGAGATCCCGATCCCCTGCTGGCCGCGCGAGCACCGGCCGCGCCCGAACTTCGAGGAGGCGAGGTATTCGCCAAAGACCTGGGGGACCTGCTCGAGCGAGAGACCCGGACCGTTGTCCTCGACGGTGATGCGGATCGAATCGGCGTTCCGCGACGATCCGGCCCCCAGCCGCTCCACCTGGACCGAGACGTCGGGGAGGATTCCCTCCTCCTCGCAAGCGTCGAGCGCGTTGTCGACCGCCTCCTTGACGGTGGTGAGGACCGCCTTGGTGTGGCTGGAGAAGCCGACCTGCTGGAGGTTCTTGGCAAAATACTCCGCAGTGCTGCTGGAGGTGATCTTCTGGCTGGCGCGCGCCATCGGCGCCCGCACCATAACGGAGCGCCGGTCCAGCGGCAACCCGCGGCGAGCGGGGAGAGCCGCTCCGACCATCGCGCCGCCGTCCGACGGGCCGTCGGTCTACCGGGGCGATCCGGCGCCGCTCGTGCGTCCCGTCGCCGTCGAGGTTCGGCGCCGTGTGTCGGCGTCACGCGCGATCTCGACGCCTGCCGGGACCGCTGACGGCAGCGGATCGACGAAGCGTGTCGTGCGGGCGAGACGGTAGACCGACGACGGGCCCTCGGCGTCCGGGTCGTCGACGGCGTAGAAGAGGTAGTCGCGCGTGTCGAACGAAAGACCCTCGAGCTTGCGGCGCGTCGGCCGGCCGGTCTCGGCGTCGACGATGCGGCCGTACCTCGCCCTCCCCGTATCCGCGTCGATCCGGCCGAAGATCGTGCCGAGCAGCTCGCCGTCCTCGCCTTCCGCCGAGGCGACGAAGTGAAGCTGTCCGTGCGCGTAGGTCACGTCGCTGAAGCCGTAGGGGACCCCGCCTACCTCTCCGAGGTCGAATGTCCGGATGCGAACGTCTTGGGGAGACTTCCCAGTGACGACGTCCTCCAACGGAACGTCGAGGATTGCGTTGTGCCCGAACGTGCCGTCGGCTCGGCGCTCGTTGGCGCGATGAAACAGCAGGAGTCTCGCCTGCGACCCCTCACCGGTCACCACCGCCCCCTCGATGTTCAGACGCGGCGCGACCGCCGGGAGCGCGGCAAGCGCCTCGAACAACTCGTCGGCAGCGAGCCGCACGATCGTGCCGCTACGCGCGTCGATCCAGAAGATCGTCCGACCCGACTGGAATCCGCCCGATCCGATCGCCAGCAGCGAGTCGCCTCCGGGAAGCGCCGCCAGCGCCTCGAAGTCCGGCTTGCGGGCATGGTTGCCGAGGCGGCGGGAGAAGTTTCGCTCGCCATCAGGTCCCGCCGGTAGGTCGAAGACGCGGAACTCGTCCCAGTCGAGGTCGAAGTAGCCGAACTGGAGCGTGTTGTCCGAGATCACCCACAGCTTGCCTTCGAGGCAGACCATCCCCGACGCCGCCTCCAGGAACTCGGAGGTCGCCGGCGTCGAGAGGCTCGATTCGACCATCAGCCGCGAGTCGAGCATCGGATCGTGTTCGGCCCGGATCGGCGCGGCCTCCTCCCCCCTTGCCGGCGAGGCGAAGAGGAGCACCAGCAGAACGAGCGCGCGACGATGCATCGACCGGACCTCCGAGTCATCGCCGACTAGCAGCATCCGCGCCAGTGACGTCACACCGCCAACGCCGCGATTCGACAGCGATCGCCGCCGGATCCGGAGGCTGCGGACGGCCCGTAACCAGGGCGTTCTTTCCCACCCTGCGGACGGCGAGGGGAGGTGGCTACTGCGCCGCGCCGGTGAGGAGGAAGCCGGAGCTGCCGGAGGCGTAGCCGCGGATCATCACGTGGATCGAAGCCTTCGCGCTCAGGGTCACGTCGCAGCGCTCGTCGGAACCGTTCTCGTAGGGGCGGCAGACCCAGGCCTGCGTGGTGGCCGCGGCGCCGACGTTCACGTAGAGGTCGGCATCGCCGGCGCCGGGGGCGGCCGGGTCGTGCGCCAGCTCGAAGCGGTAGCTGCCGGCGGGAAGCTCCGGCGTCGACCAGCGCGCCTCCTCGTCCCGCGCCACGCTCCCCGCGACCGAGAGCCCCGACCAGCCGTCCGGTTCGCCCGGATCCTGGCCCGGTCGGTACTCGTTGTCCTCCTCGCCGGTGACGACCACCACCTCGGCGTCGTCGATCTCGGCGAAGATCGTCTCCCACGTCTTCGGCGCGTCGACGTCGAGCAGCCCTTCGATCAGCGCCATGCTGGCGTACGGCATCGAGGAGAAGAACGACGGCATGGCGTTGGTGACCATGTCGAGGTACTTCGTTCCGTTCGGGTCGTCCGGATTGATCGACGCCTTCTTCTGCGCCAGCGCGCCGTCGACGTAGGCGAAGGTGTCGCAGCCGTTCATGAAGAAGATTTGGTACTTCCCGGGGAGGAAGCTCCCCTTGTTGGCCAGCGCCCGCACGTTCTGCCCAAGCCCCGCGTGCCCGTTGTAGAAGATCATGTCGGCCGTCTCGGAGAGGTCGTTGTAGCGGGCGTTGAACGCCGGACCGGCGGTGCGGACGTTGTCGACCAGGAGCGCGGTGACGGTGGCGGTGCGGCCACCCGCGAGGGTCGCGCGGAAGGTGACGTCGGGGACGGCGATCCCCGGGTTCGACGGCACGTTCGACGGCGTCGTCGTCACCGACGAGCCCAAACTCTGCCGCACCGTGGAGACGAATCGGTTGTAGGCGGCGATCCCGGCGTCGGAGGAGGTCGTGGCGCCGTCTTCGTACTTTCCAAAAATCGCCACCACGTCGAGCGATCCGTCGCTCCACACCCGGTGGTATTCGGGGTACTTCCCGGTGGTGTTCTCGGTGCTGACGCGCACCGTCGAGGCAGCGCCGACGGCGTCGGCCGGATCGATGACGCAGCCGGACCGGCGGGGCCGGTAGTAGTACCACATGCTCCCGGTGTCGACGTCGTGCGCCCCCCAGTCGACGCAGCGGTCCTTGTACTTCGCGGTGAACGCCTCCTGCCCGGCGTAGTCGACGCGCTTGGGGAGGAGGAACTGGTAGCTCGTCGGAAGGTTGGTCTTGCTCCCCCAGGCCACGGGCAGGGTGGCGTGGTACTGCACGCGCGTCGTACCGTCGGGGAGGCCCGAGCTGCGGAAGTTGGTGAGGACCAACTTGTCGAGCCGGCCGACCGAGTTGTTCCCGTTCAGGTGACCGATGGTGTAGAGAAGCTGGTCCTGCGCCAGGCGCTCGAGGCCCCAGGTGCTGGCGGTGACGAACTCCCCCTCGAACTCGAAGTCGAGCAGCGTCGCTTCGCGGCTGGAGAACGGCGACTCCGCCTCCCCTTCCCAGATCTGCGGAAGGTAGTCGCCGCATCCGGCGGCGAGGAGCGTCGAGGCGAGGAGGAGGACGGTGGCGGATCGGATCGGCGTGCGGTTCATGGCCCGCCGCCAGAGCAACCGCCGTGCCACCTGACGCAATGCGTCACTCCGCCGCCAACCCTTGCCGCGAAAGGGGATCCGGCGTTCCGGCGGCGCGTCGAGTACGACGCGGGCGATCGCCGCCTGAGCAAAAATTCACCGATTGGCGGAGGTGCTCCAATCACCCCTCGCGCGGACCCTCCGATTCACCCCGGGCGATGGCGCGGGCCTTCGCGGCGGCGGCCTGCACGATCGGTCCCAGCTTCTCCAACAACGACGGGGGTCCCTTCCAGCCCGGCGGGTCCCCCAGACGCGTGAGGATCAGCAGCGAACGCTCCGGCGCCGCGATGTGGAAGTGCGCCGCGGCCAGATCGCCGGTGGGCCGGCGGAAGAGCGCCTCGGGAACGCCGGTCGGCGGATCGCCGGGGGCGGCCGCCTCGACGGCCGACTCGCGCGGCGCGACCCCGAGCGCGGCGAGCACCTCCCCGCGCGGGTGCCCGCGCAGGTCGAACAGCAGGAACGGATCGTGGCCGATCGCCTCCGCCAGCGCCCGATGCGCCAGCGGAAGGTGGCGGCATCCGCCGAACGCGGCGGCGCAGCTGCACCGCGCGCGGACGTCGACCGGTCCCGGGAAGAGCGAGCCGCCGGCCGCGCGGAACGCCCCCTCCACCTCTTCCGGCAAGTCCCCGGCGAGCAGCCGGGCGGCGGTGGAGGCGCCGGACTTCGCGCCCGCCATCGCCGCGCGCCAGACCGGCTCGGGAAACGGCGCGACCTGGATCCGCACCTCGTAGGGGACGATCGACGAGGTCGTCACCTCCACCGTCGCTTCGCCGCTCCGCCGATCGAGCTCCCGCAGCTTGACCGAACGGATCCGCAGCCGGCCGCGCCCGCGCGGTTCGCGCTCCGGTATCGACAACGCCTCCGCCCAGCGGCGACCCCACCAGGAGATCCCGTCGGCGAGGGGGGGGCGGGTCACGTCCGGACCCCTTCCGCCGTTTCGACCGCGACGTCGGCCGGCTCCTCCGATTCGAGCTCGACCTCCCCTTCGTCGCCGAGCGAAACCAGCTCCGCGAGCTCGTCGTCGGAAAGCTCGGTGAGCCACCGCTCGCCGCTGCCGAGAACCTTCTCCGAGAGTCCGCGCTTCGCTTCCAGGAGCTTGTCGATCCGCTCCTCGAGGGTGCCGGCGGTCACCAGCTTGTAGACCGAGACCGGCCGCTCCTGGCCGATCCGGTGGGCGCGATCGGTCGCCTGGTCCTCGACCGCCGGGTTCCACCAGCGGTCGAAGTGGAAGACCTGCGTCGCCGCGGTGAGGTTCAAGCCCAGGCCGCCCGCCCGGAGCGACAACACGAAGACCCGCGGCCGGTTCGCCTCGGCCTCCTCCGGAAAGGCCCCCGCCGCGAAGTCGCCCTGGAAACGCCGGACCATCTCGTCGCGTTCGGCGGCGGCGACCCCGCCGTGCAGGAACGGAACCGGCTCGCCGAACGTCTTCTCGAGCAGCTCGACCAGCCGGTCCCCCATCTGACGGAACTGGGTGAAGACCAGCGCGCGCTCGCCCGAGGCGACCGTCTCCTCGAGCATCTCCACCAGGCGCGCCAGCTTCCCCGACCGTCCGGCGAGCGGCCCACCGACCTCCTTCTTGAACTGCGAAGGGTGGTTGCAGATCTGCTTGAGCGCCGTCAGCAGCGCCAGGATCCGCCCGCGCCGCTCGATCCCGCGTTTCTCGCGGATCTCCGTGAGCGCGCGCGCCACCTCCGCCTGGTAGAGCTCGGCCTGCTCGCGCGTCAGCGCGCAGACGACGCGCATCTCGTTCTTCTCGGGGATCGAGATCGCCACCGCCGGATCGCTCTTCAACCGCCGCAGGACGAAGGGACGGATGCGGGCTTTGAGCGACGCGGCGACGGCGTCGTCCTGCCATCGCTCGATCGGCCGCGCGAAGCGGCGGCGGAACGACTCCACCGACCCGAGCAGCCCCGGATTGCAGAAGTCGAGGATCGACCACAGGTCGGTCAGGCGATTCTCCAGCGGCGTACCGGTCAGCGCGATGCGGGTGGCGTTCGCGCTTCGCGAGAGCTCGCGCACCGCGCGCGACTGGCGCGTCGCCGGGTTCTTGATCCCCTGCGCCTCGTCGAGCACGATCCGCTCCCAGGGGATCGACCCGAGCCACGTCTCGTCGCGGCGGGCGATGGCGTAGGTGGTGACCGTGATCGTGCCGCCGCGACGGGTCAGCTCCTCCGCGCTCCGCGCCCGGTTCATGCCGTGGTGGCGCGTGACGGGGATCCCCGGCGCGAAGCGGGCCAGCTCCCGCTCCCAGTTCCCCACCACCGACGTCGGGCAGACGAGCAGCGTCCGCTTCGGACGCAGGAGCGAAAGCGCGATCACCTGGATCGTTTTGCCGAGACCCATGTCGTCGGCGAGGCATCCCCCGAGGCCGAACCGCTCCATCGCGTCGAGCCACCCCAGTCCGCGCCGCTGGTAGGGACGGAGCGACCCGGCGAACCCCGCCGGATCGGAGACCTCCTCTCCGGCGGCCCCCGACCGGAGCCAGCGGCTCAAGGCCGCCAGGTCGCCGGTCGCAACCAGCTCGACCGTTTCGCCGTCGACCTCGACCTCCCCCGTGGCGAGGGCGGCGAGCGCGGCGCCCGAGGAGAGCGTACCCCCTCCTCGCGCGAGCCGCCGGCGCGCCTCGTCCAGCTCCGCCGGATCGATCGAAATCCAGCGGCCGCGCCACCGCATCAGCGGGGTGCGGGGGCCCGACAGGGCCTCGAGCTCCTCCTCCGAAAGCGCCTCCTCACCGAGCGCCAGCTCCCATCGATAGTTCGTCAGGCCTTCGAGTCGGACCCGCGCCCGAAGCCGCAATCGCGCCGACGCCTCCAGGTCCGGTGGGACGATCAGGCCGAAGCCGGTCTCCGCCAGCACCGGGGCGCTCCGCGCGAGGAAGGTCCACGCCTCGTCGGCGGACAGATCGACCCCCTGCGGAGACGCCTCCCGGAGGCTTCGCTCGATCGGGCGAAAGACCCGAGCCGCCTCGGCGAGCCCGCGGAGCAGCTCGGTCTCGGCCCCTTCGCCCGCCCCCGGAACGACCGCGCCGCTCCAGATCGCCTGCGCCTCCACGAGGGCGGTCGGATCGCTCGTCGATTGCAGGAGGTAGGCGAGCCGCCATCGACCCTCGCCACCGGCAGGGGTCTCGAGGCGTAGCGCGACGCGCACCCCACGCGCGTCGGCTTCGAGCAGGGGCGCGCTCCAGCTGGCGAGACTGGCCACCAGCCCGCTCTCGCCGTGGGTCTCGGGGTGGAGGGCGTTGTCGCGCTCGGTCCAGGCGCGAAGGAGACGCAGCTCCCACGCGCGCGGTCGCTTCGAACCGTCGGCGCGCGGCCGCGACGCCGGAGGGACGCCGGCGCGAACCAGGCTGTCGGCGACGGCGTCGAGGAACGCGCCGACCAGCGGCCGGGGCGCCCAGGCGCGCGGCGGGCGGGCGGTGGCATCGACCACCGCGGCGGCCGCGGACGGCGGCAGACTGTCCGCGATGGCGTCGCGCCGCCCGCGATCGCCGGGACGCCGCAGCGAGACGCTCCAGACCGCGCGGGGCGCGCGTCGCTCGTCGGTCTTCACCGCCGGTACCGCCTCCTCCCGGCCGGCGAGCTCCAGCGCAAGCTTCGCCGCCTGCGCCCAGCCGCGGATCGACGCCGGCACCGACCGGACCGAGGCCTTCGCGGCCGGATCGCGGGTGGGACGGATGGCAGCCAGCGTCTCGAGCGCGTCCGGAAGACGCATCGCCAGACCGGCGACGCTCGCCGTCACGCCATCGGCGAGTCGAAGGAGAACGGTGCGCGGTTCGAGCCGCAACAGCCAGCTCCCCAGACCGGCGGCCGCGACCGACGACGACACCGGCGTCCGGTCGGGACCGCCGGGGGAGTAGAGGAAGAGAACCCCCTCGAACGGCCGGGCCGGCGACGGCAGGAACGTGAGGTCGAGGGCGGTCGGCGAAATCATCGCGAACGCTCCACGATACTCCATCCGCGGGCTCGCCGCCCGCCCCCCTTCCTGCCGTTTTCGATCTGGTAGCATCCGCGGCGATGTCCGCGCCTCCGACCCCCCCGAACCCGTTTCGTCGGGGCGCCCGGAGCTTCCGTCGGAGTCCCTACGCGGCGCGACACGCGCGGCGCTTCCGTCCGTCGGGCGCGGCAGGTGGGGGGACGCGGCGGGCGGCCGCGCGGTCGTTCGGGATCGCCGTCCTGCTCGCGATCCTCGCCGAAGCGGCGCTGCAGCTCCCGTTCGTGCGCGAACCGATCCGCGCCCGCGCGGAGGCCGTTCTCGCGTCGCGCATCCCCGGCGCGACGATCGCCTCCTGCGCGGCGGCCGACCTCACCGGGGTCGTCCGATTCGACGGGATCCGCATCCCGCTCTCGCGATTCGAGCTCACCGTCGACGGCATCGAGGTCGCGCCCCGCGTCGGAGCCTTGCTCCGCGGAAGGATGGCGCTCCGACACCTGGGCGCGCGGGGCCTGCGCGTCGGCATCGGGCCTGCGGCCGGCCGGGGGGATCCGAGCGGGCGGATCGGCGCGCGTCGGCTGTGGTGGGACTCCGCTCCGGGCGGGTCGCTCGAGTTTTCGGTCGTCCCCGTCCGCGCAGCGGCCGCGGACGAAACCGCTCCGGACTGGATCCTGCGGATCCTCGGCGATTCGCGCCTGTGCGTCGATGGGCCTACGTCCGGCACCGGTGGCCGTTGCGTCCTGTCGGACCTGTTCCTCGAGACGCGGATCGACCGGTCGGGGGACGCGACCGACGCCTTCTTCCAGGCCTTCGGAGACGACGTTCGACTCGCCGACCCCGGCGAGCCGCCGATCGCGCTGCCGCCGCTGGCGCTGGACGGCGAGCTGCACGACGAGCGCCGGCCCGGCCGGACCCGGTTCGACGCGCACCTTTCGGTCGGACCCCACGGACGCGCGTCGATCGAAGCGTCGAAGGACGCGAAGCGGCTGGCCTTCGATCTTCGCGCCTCGACCGATGCGCTGGCCGCCTTCGCCGACGGGCTTCCGCTCGATCTCCTGCCGCTCGTCGCGCTGAAGGTAGACGGTCCGGTCGCCGCGCACGCCACCCTCGCGGGTCCCGCCGACGATCCGGCTCGATGGGAGGTGGAGCTGGCCCTCGACCTTTCGGAGATCCGCCGGCGCACCAAGGCGGCCGGCGGCGGGCAGCCGTTGCTCAAGCCGTTCCCGTTCCGCCCCGCCGCCGATCCGTCGGCGCCCGTCTTCTGGATCGGGCCGCAGAACCCCGACTACCTGCCGCTGTCGCAGATCCCCGACCGCGTGACGCGCGCGGTGCTGCTCGCCGAAGACGCCTCGTTCTGGTCGCACGCCGGGTTCGACGCCGAGGGGCTCGTCCACGCCGCCCGCACCAACCTCCAGGCGAAGGCGTGGAAGCGGGGCGGGAGCACCGTCACCCAGCAGCTCGCGAAGAACCTGTGGCTCTCGCGGGAAAAGACGCTGCGGCGGAAGTTGGAGGAGGCGTTCCTCACCGTCGCCCTGGAAGCGGCGCTGCCGAAGGGACGGATCCTCGAGATCTACCTCAACGGGATCGAGTGGGGTCCGGGGGTCTACGGCGTCCGCGCGGCCTCGAAGCACTACTTCGCCAAAGAGCCGCGCGAGCTGACCGCGAAGGAGGCGGCCTACCTGGCGTCGGTGATCCCCAATCCGCGGCGCTACTATGTGTACTTCCAGCAGGGCGCGATCGGCGAGGAGTGGGACGAGCGGGTGATGACGCTGGTGGAGAAGCTCCACGACGTGGAGGCGATCTCGGACGAGGAGTTGGTCGACGCCGCGCTGACGCCTCTGGCCTTCGCCGGCGCCAAACCCGACGCCAGGACGGTGGAACGGTTCCTTCTGCCGCCCGAGGAGGAGTCGTTGTTGGAGATCGAGGAGGCGCCGGAATGAACGGGCTGCTCCTGGTCAACCTCGGGACCCCCGACAGTCCGACGCCGCGCGCGGTGCGGCGCTACCTGCGGGAGTTCCTCTCCGACCCGCGGGTCCTCGACATGCACCCGGCGGCGCGGGCGTTGCTCCTCCACCTGGTGATCCTCCCCTTCCGCTCGCGTCGCTCCGCCGCCGCCTACCGCAAGATCTGGGACGGTGGCTCGCCGCTCCTGCGCCACGGGCTCGCCCTCCGCGATGCCGTCCGTGTCGAGCTGGGCCGCGAGTGGGCGGTGGAGTTGGCGATGCGCTACGGCAACCCGCCGATCGCGGAGGGGCTGACGCGCCTCCGGGCGGCCGGCTGCGATCGGATCGTCGCCGTCCCGCTCTATCCGCAGTTCGCCGTCGCCTCGACCGGGTCGACGCTCGAGGCGGTGGAGCGCGAAGCGACCCGCCTCGACCTCCGGCTGCCGTTGGCGGCGATCGGCCCCTTCTTCGACGAGCCCGGCTTCCTGGAGGCGTTCGCCGAAGTCGGGGCGCCGGTGCTCGCACGCGCGCGCCCCGACCACGTGCTGTTCAGCTTCCATGGACTGCCGGAGCGCCACATCCGGCGCGGCGACCGCACGGGACGGCACTGCCTCGTCGCGGCCGACTGCTGCGATCGCCTCACCGATCTGAACCGCGACTGCTACCGCGCGCAGTGCCACGCCACCGCGCGGGGGATCGCGGAGCGGCTCGGTCTCGACGCCGGGCGGTACTCGGTCGCCTTCCAATCGCGCCTGGATCGCGACGGCTGGATCCGCCCCTACACCGACCACGTCCTGCCGACGCTCCCGGAACGGGGCTGCGCGCGGGTCGTCGTCTTCTGCCCGGCCTTCGTCGCCGACTGCCTGGAGACGGTGGAGGAGATCGGGCTCACCGCCGCGGCGTCGTTCGTCCGCGCCGGCGGCGAAGCGCTCACGCTGGTGCCGTCGCTGAACGACCATCCCCGGTGGGTGCGGACGCTGGCCGATCTCGCCCGCCGCGCCCCCGACCCCGGCCGCTCCTGGAAGGCGCTCCGCGCGCTCGGCTAGGGGGACAGGGGGAGCCCCCCACGGAGCGCGAAGCGCGGACCACTATCCTTCGTACGGACGGGCGAAGAGATAGACGTCGCGGCCGGCCACCTCGCCCCGGGCGTGCGCGTTCGGGATCAGCTCGATCGAGGCGCCGGCGCCGACCGATTCGGTCACGTCGGCCGGAAGGGTGAACGAGCCGTCGTCCTTCGACCGGCAGGACCAGATCGTCTCCTCGTCGTCGCTCGTCACCACGACGTCGATCCAATCGGCGCCGACGTGCCGCGTGAAGGCGAGCGCGAGCGGCTCGCCGGGGACGACCTCCGGCGCGCCTTCGAGCTCGGCCGGCGCCGGGACGCGGACCGTCCCGATCGGACCGCGGTCGGCGGCGGCCGATCCCGAGATCGAGACGACGTAGTCGGCGTCCCAGGGGAACGTCTCGTCCGAGGTGCCGATGTAGAGAAGCCCGAAGTCGTTCGACCGGGCCGCGTCGACGTCGACCGTCCCGGAGGCGGCCGTCATCTCGCTCCCGACGTCGAGGTAGGTGAAGTCGGCGTCGTCGCCGTCGTCCCCCCCCTCGAGCGTTCCCTGGACGCAGGTGTCGGTCGCCCCGGGGATCAAGACCGGCTCGAACGGCTCGTAGCGGGAGAAGAAGGCTCCGTAGGCGGTCGCCCCGTCCGGCCCGGCGGCGAGCACGACGATCCCGCCGTAGGTCTCGAGCGTCACGCCGCCGCCCCCCGCCTCCTCGTCGTCGCCGCCCTGGCAGCCGCCGCCGAAAAGCGCCGCCGACACCGCCACGACCGCCCACGCCGCCCGGCCCGTCCCGATCCGTCGCATCGCGCGTTCCTCCTCGTAGCTGCCCGCGAAAGGGGCCAAATACCACGCTTGAACGCCGTTTGGAAACGGTTCCCCGTACGGCTACCCTTCGAGTCACGCGTGGACCAGCGTCTCTCCTTCGACTTGGGCCTCATCCGGAAGTACGACGTCCCGGGGCCCCGCTACACCTCCTACCCCACCGCCCCCAACTTCACGCCGGCCACCGGACCCGAGGCCTACGCCGAAGCGTTGCGCCGCTCCAACGACGCCGATCCGTTCGGCGGACCGCCGGCCGACCTGTCGCTCTACGTCCACCTGCCGTTCTGCGAACAGCTCTGCTACTTCTGCGGCTGCAACCTGGTGGTTCGCCGCGATCACGCGCGGAGCTACCCGTACCTCGACCGTCTCGAGCGGGAACTGGACGCGGTGGCGTCGCGGATCGACCGGCGGCGGGTCGTTCGGCAGGTCCATTTCGGCGGCGGGACCCCGACCTTCCTCCCGCCGGACGCCCTCGACCGGCTGATCCGCGCCCTGAAAGCGCGTTTCACCTTCGCCGACGACGCGGAGCGGGGGGTGGAGGTCCATCCCAACGAGACGCGCCGCGAACATCTGCAGGTTCTCGCGAGCCACGGCTGGAATCGCTTGAGCCTCGGCGTCCAGGACTTCGACGAGGAGGTGCAGCGCGCGATCAACCGGATCCAGCCGGAGTCGCTCACGCGGCAGACGATCGAGGACGCGAGGGCCTTGGGCTTCGCGTCGGTCAACGTCGACCTGATCTACGGACTGCCGCACCAGACGGTCGGCCGTTTCGCAAGAACGGTGGAGACGGTGATCGGGCTTCGGCCCGACCGGATCGCGGTCTACAACTTCGCCTACCTCCCCGATCTGCTGAAACACCAGCGGCTGCTCCCGGAGGCCGCCCTCCCCGGTCCGGACGAGCGACTCGCCATCCTGGGGATGGCGATCGAACGGTTCACCGCCGCGGGATACGTCTTCATCGGCTTCGACCACTTCGCGCTCGCCGACGACGAGCTGGCGGTGGCGCAGCGCGCCGGGACGCTGCACCGGAACTTCATGGGCTATACCACCTGGAAGGGGCTCGACCTGATCGCGTTCGGGATGAGCGCCATCAGCCAGGTCGGTCGCTGCTACGCGCAGAACGCGAAGGGGCTGGGCGAATACGAGGCGGCGGCGGGGAGCGGGCGGCTGGCCACCGAGCGCGGCTGCCTGCTCGACGACGACGACCTGTTGCGGCGGGAGGTGATCCTGCAGCTCTCGTCGCAGTTCGTTCTGGAGAAGCGCTGGTTCGAAGAGCGGTTCCGCATCGACTTCGACCGGACCTTCGCCGACGCCCTCGAGGCGCTGCGAGCGATGCAGGAGGACGGACTGGTGGTCGTGGAGCCGGAGAGGATCCGGGTCTCGGCCAGGGGACGAATGCTGGCGCGGAACCTCTGCATGCCGTTCGACGCGTATCTGAAGAAGGGCCCGCGTCTCTTCTCCCGAACGGTCTGATGGCCCCGCTCGACCGGGTGGTGGTCGGTGGCGGGATCAGCGGGCTGACCGCCGCCTGGAAGGCCCGGCGATCCGGCGAGCGCGTCGTGCTCCTCGAGGCGTCCGACCGGCTGGGGGGATGCCTGCACACGCGCGACGTGGGCGGCGCAATCTACGACGCGGGGGCGTCGTCCACACTGCTGCGCCACGACTCGGTGCGGCGGTTTCTCGACGAATCCGGCCTCGGGGCGTTGCGGATCGATCCCTCCCCCGAGGCGCGGCGGCGATACGTCCTGCGCGCGGGGCGGCTGGTTCCGATCCCGACGAACCCGATCGCCTTCGCGGCCAGCCCGCTCTTTTCGCCGCGCGACAAGCTCGGTCTGCTCGCGGAGCCGTGGCGACGTGGGTCGAACGACGCCGACGAATCGGTGGCCGCCTTCACGCGACGGAGGCTGGGGGAGAGCTTCCTCACGAACGCGGTCGCCCCCTTCGTCTCCGGGGTGTTCGCCGGCGATCCGGAACGATTGAGCCTCCGCCACGCCTTTCCGCTGCTGGCGGAGCTGGAACGGGACCACGGAAGCCTGATTCGGGGGGCGCTCGCTCGGCGCCGAACCGGGCCCACGGCGGTGTCGGTGAACTTCCGCGGCGGAATGCAACGCGCGGCGGAGCACCTGGCCGCGGGGCTTGGCGATGCGCTCCGCCGGCGGCATCGGGTGGAACGGATCCGTCGCGTGGGGGACGGCGTTCGGGTGGAGGGGAGCTGCGACGACGCGCCGTTTTCCTTCGACGCCTCCCAGGTGGTGGTCGCGCTTCCGGGATACGCCCTCCCGGCGGTGCTCGGCGATCTCGACCGCCGGGCGGAGCTCTTCCGTGAGCTCCCCTACGCGTCGGTGGCGAGCGTCTTCTCGGTCTACGGTGTGGAGCAGTTCGCCACGATCCCGCGCGGATTCGGCTTCCTGACCGCGCGCGCGGCCGGATCGCCGCCGTCGGACCTGCGGCCGGAATCGGTGTCACCCCGGATCCTGGGTTGCCTGTTCGTGAGCGATACCTGGAACGGGCGCGCGGGGCCCGACGAGGTGACGCTCACCGCCCTCTACGGTGGGCGGCTCGACCCCGACGCCGTCCTTCTGTCGGAAACGGAACTCGCGGCGCTGGCACATCGCGAACTGACCTCGATCCTTCGGATCGAAGGACCGGCCATACGGCAGGCCGTAACCGTGTGGCGTCCCGCCATCCCGCAGCTCGAGGTGGGGCACGACCGATTCCTGGCGGCGGCCGAGGCGATCGAAGCGGAGCATCCGGCGATCCGGCTGTTGGGAAACTACCGACTCGGCGTCTCGGTCGCCGACTGCATCGATCGTGCGCTGGACGCCTCGCGACAGCGTGGCGCGGGACCGCCAACAAAGTAGACGGTGGGTGGATCGGCAGGGACGACGAAAACCGCCTGTTTTCCTGGAGCGGGCATGCGATCTGTGGACAAGGTGCGCCGTCGCACTTCTAGTCGCCCCCCTTGTTCATCGAACGGGGGATGAAGTGGGGAGCGATTGTGGACAGGACCGCAGAGGCCTGTCGCCGCAAGATCTTCCGATGTGGATGGAAAGGTCTGCGCGGCAACCCGCAAGGCTGGCATGTCGGCTGCTTATAGGGAGATTGACAACGCGGTTGGTTGTCGGGTCCGAGGCAGAGACGTTGGACTCGTGGAGCTCCGGTAGGGGCGCGAAAGGTTCCGAAGCGGCTGGAGGGGGGCGGCGACGTTCCCGGAAGGCGAAGGGGCAACCCAGGGGCCGAGTAGAAACGCTTCGAATCCACGAGTGCGATGGTCGGCCGAGAACCTCAAGAAGGCCGGTGCCCGCGGGTAGCTCCCATGGGATACACCGACCCTTCTGTGATCGAGACTCTGGGTCGCATCGCCGGCATTGGTTCCTTTAACCGGGTGCTTGCCGTCGGCGAGGTGAGAGAGAGGAGAGCCCGCCAACACGGGCTCGTCGCGGGGGGGGAGAAAGCCTTGAAGAGGGAACCCGGGCGCCGTCGCCCTGCTTCGGTCGAAAGGCCGTTGCGAGTGGCGGAGGTCCGGAGGAACCCCAAGAGCGCAGCGGGGATGAAACAAGCCCTGTAGGGTCGTGGGTGACGGAAGCCGTCGAGAGGGTGAGAAACCCTGAGGGCGGATCGTGCCGGAGGATGGAATCTCCGGGAAAGCGGGCACCCGCTTCTGTCGAGCGCTGTAGGGGCACGAACCCCAGGAGAGGTGCTCTCGCCATGCGCAGGCGGGGGCGGTTGAACGGTGGATGCCGCTTCGTGGAGAAGGGCAACCCGAGGAGAGGAGTACCGGCGGGGTCGCACCTGCCGGTGACGTCGGAGAGAGAAGACCCGAAGGGCCCGGCCGGAAACGGCGAAGGTCGCACGGGGATGGGCGGAAGCGGTTCCACGCGAACGCCCTATCGATTCGACGCGGAACCTCTGAACGGGAGTCCCAATCTCGTGGAAGCGCGGGTCGATTGCCTGCAGCATTCGATTCCACTGTCGTGCAGCCGACGCCTCTGAAGGGGAAAACGGGACCGGCGAATCCATCCACGTTGTCATTACTTCGGTAGCTTCGAGAGGCCCGGGCCGGCGATGCCGCCCCGGGCCTCTTCTTTTTTTCGCCCTTTTCTCGAGCTCCTCGGCAACCGGCAACCGCTTCCGGCGTCAATTCGTCGACGTTTCGGATCGCCGTGCCGACAGCGGATTGACGTTTCAGCCGTCGTCGCGCTCCCGCGGCGATCGCGAACTCTCGCAATCTCCATCGGTTGCCGGCCGCCTGCCGCGCCTCGCCGCCTGGCGCGTCCAATGAACTCTCCAGATCGGTTCAGGCCGGAGGTCTTTCTCGGGACCGATGCGGTTCACATTCGACATTCGCGGTCCGACCGCCGTCGCGCTCGCGCTCCTGGCGGGTTGCGGCGAGGTCGGGGGCCGGACGGCGTTCACGACGGGGGACGGCGATCCCGGGACCGGCGTCTTTCTGGCGCGGCAGGGGGCGTCGTCGGTGTCGGCCGCCAACGACTCGACGGCGACGCCGGAAGAGCGGTCGGTCGAGATCGGCGTGCTCGCCAACGACACCGTCGTCCCCAACGGCGCGCAGCCGGCGCGGCTCGTCTCCTGCACCGTGCCGTCGAACGGGACGCTTTCCGGATGCGTCTACGGTTCGACCGGCTCGATCCGCTTCCTGCCGCGTGCCGACTTCGTCGGCGTCGCGACCTTCCAGTACACGATGTCCGACGACCGCGACGACCTCCGCTCGACGGCGACGGTGACGGTCACCGTCACGGCGGTGAACGACGCCCCGAGCTTCGTCGCCGGCGGGAGCCGGACGGTGCTCGAAGGCGCCGACACCCAGCTCGTCGCCGGATGGGCCACGTCGATCTCGTCGGGACCGGCGGACGAATCGGGCCAATCGGTGGCCTTCGTCGTCGTCAACGACGCCCCCGGCCTCTTCGACGCCCAGCCGGCGGTCGGGCCCGGCGGAAGCCTGACCTTCACCCCGGCCGCCGACGCGGTCGGAACGGCGAGCGTCTCGGTGCGGGCGGTCGACACCGGCGGAACCGCGGACGGAGGGATCGACACGAGCGCCGCGCAGTCGTTCACGCTGACGATCGTGCCGGTCAACGACGCCCCGAGCTTCGTGGCGGGGGCCGGTCCGACGGTCGCCGAGGAGTCGGGGCCGGCCACCCTCGCCGGGTGGGCGACGCAGATCTCCCCCGGTCCGTCCGACGAGTCGGGGCAGTCGGTCCTCTTCGAGGTCGCGACCGGCGCGCCGGCGCGGTTCTCCGTCCTTCCGGCGATCGCCGGCGACGGGACGTTGACCTTCACTCCCGCCGTCGACGCCACGGGAACGGCGGTCGTCACCGTGGCGGCGACGGACGACGGCGGCGTCGGCAACGGGGGCGCCGACCGGTCGGTCCCGACGACCTTCTCGATCGTCCTGCTGCCCGTGAACGACGCGCCGCTGGCGACGCCGCAATCGGTCACCGCCGCCGAAGAGGCGTCGACGGCGATCACGCTCGCGGGGAGCGATGTCGACGGCGATCCCCTCACCTTCCAGATCGTCGCTCCACCGGCCCACGGCGCGCTCGCCGGCACGCCGCCGAACCTGACCTACACCTCGGCGGCCGACTACGTCGGCGGCGATGCCTTTTCGTTCCGCGCGAGCGATGGATCGCTCGAATCGGCCGCGGCGACGGTCTCGATCACGGTCGTGGGGACGAACGATCCGCCAACCGCGGCCGCGCAGTCGGTCTCGACCGACGAAGACACGCCCCTCCCCCTCACGCTCGGTGGCGCCGACATCGACGGCGACCCCCTCACCTTCTCCATCGTCGATCCGCCGTCGAAGGGGGTCCTGAGCGGATCGGGCGGGAGCCTGGTCTACACCCCGAACCCGGACGTCGACGGGGCCGACAGCTTCACCTTCGCCGCACACGACGGTCTTCTCGCCTCCACCCCCGCGACAGTCTCGATCGGGATCACGGCCGTCAACGACGCGCCGGTCGCGATCGCCGCGAGCTACACCCTCGGCGAGGACGGCTCGAAGTCGTTCGCGCTCGCCGGCACCGACGCCGACGGCACAATGCTGACCTACACCGTGCTCACCCAGCCGACCAACGGCACGCTTTCCGGCGCGGAACCGAACCTCGTCTACACCCCGAACGCCCACTTCAACGGCACCGACAGCTTCTCGTTCCTCGCCAACGACGGTCTGCTCTCGTCGGAGCCGGCGATCGTCTCGCTCGTCGTGAACGCGGTGAACGATCCCCCGGTCGCCGGATCGCTCTCGGTCTCGACCGACGAAGACACGGCGGTGGCGGTCACGCTCGTCGGATCCGACCCGGTGGAAGGGTCTCCGGTCACCTTCCAGATCGTCGCCACTCCGGGCAAGGGATCGCTGTCGGGGACGGCTCCGGAGCTCACCTACACCCCGATCGCCGACTTCGCCGGAACCGACACCTTCACCTACAAGGCGAAGGACGCGAGCCAGACCTCGGCGGTGGCCACCGTGACGATCACCGTGAACGGGGTCGACGACGCTCCGCGCGCATCGACCAAGGCGGTCCCCGTGGTCGAGGACACGCCGAAGGCCTTCACCCTCGCCGCGCTCGACCCGGAGGGGGCCCCTCTCGCCTTCACCGTTCTCGCCGTCCCCTCCAACGGAACCCTCTCCGGCGACGCGCCGAACCTCACCTACACGCCGAACCCGAACTTCAACGGCACCGACGTCATGACCTTCACCGCCGGCGATGGGGCGTTGGTCTCGTCGGCCGGAACGGTCACCTTCGCCGTCGCGCCGCGGAACGACCCGCCGACCGCCGAGGCGCAGTCGGTCGTCACCGCGGAGGACACGGCGATTCCGATCACGCTCGCGGGCAGCGATCCCGTGGAAGGAAGCCCGCTCACCTTCCATGTGGCGAGCTTCCCGACGAAGGGGATCCTCTCCGGCGCCGCCCCCAACTTGACCTACTCGCCGCGGGCGAACGTCCACGGGGTCGACAAGTTCACCTTCCGCGTGCGGGACGGGCTTCCGCAGAACGGCGGGCTCTACTCCGCCGTGACGACGGTCGAGATCACAATCACCCCGGTGAACGACGGCGTGCCGACCGCGCTGGCGCGTTCGATCCTCACCAGCGAGGACATGCCGAAAGCGGTGGTGTTGGTCGCCACCGACCCCGATGCCGATCCGCTGCTCTACTCGGTCGCCACCCCTCCGGCGCACGGCACGCTCGTCGGAACGCCCCCGCTGCTGACCTACCGCCCAAACTCGAACTTCCACGGTCCGGACAGCTTCACCTTCGTTGCCCACGACGGCACCGGCGACTCCGAGCCGGCGACCGTGTCGATCCAGGTGAGTCCGGTGAACGACGCTCCCGTCGCCCATGCCCAGACGGTGACGACCCCCGAGGAGACGGCGGTCGAGATCACCCTCCAGGCCGCCGACGTCGAGGGGGCGGTCCTGACCTACGCCATCGTCACCTATCCGACGAAGGGGACACTGACCGGCGTTGGTTCGACGCGCACCTACGTCCCGCGCCTCAACTTCTTCGGCACCGACACCTTCCGCTTCCGCGTGCGCGACGGCGCGGTCAACTCGCCGGTCGCGACGGTGACGATCCAGGTGACGCCGGTGAACGATCCTCCGGTGGCGACGCCGCGTTCCTTCTCCACCGCCGAGGACACCCCGAAGGTCGTCACCTTGCTGGCGACCGACCCCGACGGCGATCCGGTCACCTACGAGGTTGTGACCGCGCCGGCGAAGGGGACGCTCGCCGGCAGCGGCGCGAGCTGGACCTACACGCCGAACGCCAACGTCAGCGGCCCCGACGGCTTCACCTTCGTCGCGCGCGATGCGGAGCTCGTCTCCGAGCCAAAGGCCGTGACGATCGCCGTGCAGCCGGTCAACGACCCCCCGGTGGCGAACGAGCAGTCGGTGACGACCTCCGAAGACGTGCCGGTGGCGATCACGTTGGCGGGCTCCGATCCCGTGGAGGGATCGCCGGTCACCTTCGCCATCGCCTCCTTCCCCGCGCACGGGACGCTGACCGGCAGCGGCACGGTCAAGACCTACAAGCCCGAGGCGAACTTCCACGGCCAGGACAGCTTCACCTTCAAGGCGAAGGACGGCCAGGTTTTCTCCGCCGCGGCGACGGTGACGATCGCCGTTCTGCCGGTCGCCGACTCGACGCTCGTCGCCAATCCGCAGTCGGTGACGACAATGGAGGACACGCCGAAGGCGATCGTCCTCGTCGCCTCCGACGTGGAGGGGGAGGTCGCCTACACCGTCGTCGGTCCGCCGGCCAAGGGCGTGCTCTCCGGAACGGCCCCCGACCTGCTCTACACGCCGAACCCCAACGTCACCGGCCCCGACAGCTTCACCTTCAAGGCGACGAGCGGCGCGCTCGAGTCGAACGTGGCGACGGTGTCGATCAACGTTCTCGCGGTGAACGACCCGCCGGTCGCCCACCCGCAGACGATCTCCGCCGACGAGGACACGCCGAAACCGGTCCTGCTCTCCGCCAGCGATCCGGAGGGAGCCACGCCGGTCTACGTCCTGGTGACGCCGCCGTCGCACGGAACGTTGAGCGGCACAGGCAGCAGCCGTACCTACAAGGGTCTTCCGAACTACCACGGGCCGGACAGCTTCCGATTCAAGGTGCGGGACAACGGCGGGGCCTATTCGGAGGTGGCGACGGTCACGGTCGAGGTCGGACCCGTGAACGACGCGCCGGTCGTCGCGCCGCGAAGCCTCGCCACGGTCGAGGACGCGCCGAAACCGATCACGCTCACCGGCACCGACGCCGATGGCGACGCGCTGCAGTTCTCGATCGTCACCCCCCCCACCAAGGGGACGCTGTCGGGCGAATCGCCGGCATTCCTGTACGTTCCGAACGCCAACGCCTGGGGCGCCGACAGCTTCACCTACAAGGCGTCCGACGGAACGGCCGACTCCCCGGCCAAGTCGGTGACGATCTCGATCTCCCGCGTCGTCGATCCGCCGACGGCCGTTTCGCAGGAGGCGACGACCGACGAGGACACGCCGGTCGCGATCACCCTGTCGGGATCGGCGGCCGAAGGGGGAACGCTCTACTACTACATCACGCGCGCACCGTCGCACGGATCGATCGTCGGAGCCGGCGCCATCCGGACCTACAAGCCGTCGTTGAACTACGCCGGCGAGGACTCCTTCGAATACCGCGCCAAGGAGGGATCGACCTTCAGCGCGCCGGCGGTGGTGACGCTGACGGTGAACCCGGTGAACGACGCGCCGGTGACGGCGAACCTCTCGCTCTCCGCGGTGGAGGACGTGCCGAAGGGGTTCACGCTCCCGGGGAGCGATGCCGACGGCGATTCGCTCACCTTCGAGATCGTGGTCGAACCGACCAAAGGGACGATCGGCGGCGAGGGGGCCGCGCGGACCTACACCCCGAACCCGAACCAGACCGGCGCCGACAGCTTCCGGTATGTCGTCTCCGACGGGAACGCCGCGTCGGCGGAGCGCACCGTGGCGATCACCATCGCGGCCGTGAACGACGCCCCGAGGGCCGAGGGGTCGTCGGCGGAGACGCCCGAGGACATCGTGGCGTCGATCCCGCTCACCGCCTCCGACGTGGAGGGCTCGGCGCTTCAGTACTTCGTCGTGACCTCGCCCGCCCACGGGACGTTGAGCGGCAGCGGCGCGACGAGGAGCTACGCGCCGAAGCCGAACTTCCACGGCGTCGACTCGTTCACCTTCCGGGCCCGTGACCCTTTTCTCTTCTCGGAGATCGTGACCGTTTCGATCACCGTCACCCCCGTCAACGACCCGCCGGTCGCCACGGCGCAGGCGGTCGGCGTTCCCGAGGACACGCCGACGGCGGTGGTGGTGGCCGGAACCGACGTCGACGGCGATCCCCTCTCCTATTCGCTCGTGACCCCGCCGTCGAAAGGGTCGCTCTCGGGCAACGCCCCCAACTTCGTCTACACCCCGAACGCAAACGTCGTCGGCCCGGACAGTTTTACCTTCGCCGCGGCCGACGGGACGGTCGAATCGGGCGCGGCGACGGTCACCCTCACGATCGCCGAGGTCAACGACCGGCCTGTCGCCGAGAGCCAATCGGTCTCGACGCCCGAGGACACCGCGTTGACGATCGTCCTCGAAGGCCACGACCCGGTCGAGCAGAGCGCCGTCGCCTACACGGTGCTCACCCTCCCCGTCCACGGAACGCTCACCGGGATCGTGCCGAACGTGAAGTACGTTCCGGACGGGAACTACGCCGGGCCGGACGCATTCACCTTCCGCGTCCGCGACGGCTCCCTCAACTCGGAGGCCGCGACCGTCTCGATCACGGTGAACGCCGTCGACGACCCGCCGACCGCCGACGCCAAGTCGGTGGCCGTCGACGAGGACGGATCGGCCGCGGTCACGCTCACCGGCTCCGACGTCGAAGGGGAACCGCTCGCCTTCCGCATCGTGACCGGCCCGTCCCACGGGACGGTCTCCGGAACGGCCCCCGACCTGGTCTACACCCCGGAGCCGAACTTCTTCGGTTCGGACCTGTTCACCTACGTCGCCTCCGCCAGCAGCGCAGGGGGGATGGCCGTCGACAGCGGCGCGGCGACCGTCTCGCTTTCGGTCGCGTCGGTGAACGACCCGCCGGCGGCGACCGGATCCGCCGTGACGACCGACGAGGACGTTCCGGTCCAGGTGGCGCTGACCGGATCCGATCCGGTGGAGGGGAGCGCCCTGACCTACGCCATCGTGACCCCCCCCGCGCGTGGAACGCTCACCGGCACCGCCCCATCGCTCACCTACGTGCCGAGCACCGACGCGAACGGCGCCGACCGCTTCACCTTCCGCGTGAACGACGGCACCGACAGCTCGGCCGAGGCCGAGGTGACCGTCGCCATCGCCCCCGTCAACGACCGCCCCGTCGCCGTCGCACAGAGCGTCGGCACGGAACCGGACACGCCGGCGACCTTCACGCTGTCGGCGACCGACGTCGACGGCGACGTTCTGACCTTCGTCCTGGCGAGCCTCCCGGCCCACGGCGCCATCGCCGGAACGGCTGCGACGCTGACCTTCACCCCCGACGCCGGCTTCGAAGGCTCCGACAGCCTCACCTTCTACGCCACCGACGGCGAGCTCGACTCGAGTCCGAAGGTGGTCTCCTTCTCGGTCGCCGCTCCGGCGGCCCCCGCCTCGACTCCGCAGCCCTCGACCGAGCCGGTGTCGATCCAGACGCCGCCGATCGGACGCCGAGACGCGCGCGACGCGGCGCGCGCCCCGTCCGTGCCGGTGGCGCGTCTCGCACCGAGACTCCGCATCGACATCCCGTGGGTCGGCATCGTCTCGAGACCGCCTGCGCCCGGGGAGCCCGTTCCGTCGTGGTTTGAGGCGGTGGCGAGCCCGCCGATCGCGGAGGGGGCGTTCGAGGTGGCGACCCCCGCGTCGGTCGAGGTCGTCCTCCGTCCGGCGGCGATCCCGACGCGAAGGGCGCCCGACGGAACCCCCGCGCCGGACGGGACCGCCGGCCTCGGCGCGCGACTCACGCTCGGGCTCCGCGCCGGCGGCCCGGGCGGACCGGTGATCGACCTCGCGCGCGCCGCGCGGGGTCTGCCGTCGTTCGCGTCGGACATGCCGCTCCCGAAAGGCCACTACCACTGGGTCCTTCGCGACGACGGTCCCGGAGCCGACCCGATCGCCGCCCCGATCGATCTCGAACCGGAGCCGGCGGCACCGCACGCTTGCCAGGTCACGCCGCTTCGCGTCCGGCGCGACAGCGGCCTGCCGCTGGCCCTGCTCCTCGCCGCCGCCGCGGTCATCGGGCGCCGTCTCCTCGCCGACCGATGAGGTCCGGGCGCCGCGGTCCGCCACGAGGACGACGAGCTGCCGTGGCGCCCCTCGACTGCTGATACGATCACCGTATGCGTGGGATCGGACTCCTCGCGGTGGCCTCGGGCTTAGGGGCGTGCACGCCGGCGTCGTATCCGTTGTCCGAGCCGCTGGCGATCGAGTCGATCTCCCCCGCCCCCGGCGCGGAAGAGGTCGATCCGGGGGCCGCGGTCGTCGTGCGGTTCAGCCACCCGCTCGACCCGGCGACCGTCGGGAACGGGCTGCGCCTGCTCGGGCCGGACGGACTCGTCGAAGGGGTCGTCACGGTCGACGCCGACGGCCGCACCCTGCGCCACCAGCGCCTCTCTCCGGCGGGGCTGTTCGAGCCGCACGCGATCACGGTGCGCGGCACCGTCCGAAGCGCCGAGGGCGCTCTCCTCGGAGCCGACGTCGTTTCGACCTACCGCACGCGCGGAGAGCGTCTGGTCGTCGATCGGCTCGCCGTCCACGGCCTGGTCGGCACGGCGACCACGGTCGCGGCCACCGTGGAGAGCGCGCTCGGCCTCGTTCCCGCCCACGGCGCGCGTTGGTCCAGCAGCGCCCCCACCGCCGTCGCGGTGACCGGAACCGGCGCCACCGCGGCGGTCTCGTTCCTGGCCCCCGGCTTCGCCACGGTCACCGTCGAGGCGTTCGGCCTCTCGACCACCGTTCCGGCCGGCGCCGCCGGCAGGGAGTCCGACGGTTCGATGGCCCTGCTGACCGGAAGCGAGTGGACCGACGCCACCGTCGACCCCGCCCGGACCTTCCGCCACGTCTGGGACCTGACCTGCCGCGGCACCGTCGCCGACGGCGGCTCCGACACCTACGACGACGTCTGGTGGCCGATGGCGCACTTGCCGAACATCCAGAACACGGACGACGACGAGGACGTGAACGACATCACCGACGACTCGTTCCCGTGCATTCCGGCCGCCGAGATCGTCTTCGAAGGTCCTCGGGAGACGGTCGCCAGCCTCCGGCGGGAGGCGGTAGACGATTGGAACGGCTACCGATCCGAGGGGTTGGCCAGTTGCCACCTCCGGCCGCTCGGCTACGCCGGCGCCTACCAGGAGATGCAGCTTCCGGCGCAGCCGTCTGCGCTGACGCTGTCGTGGGACGACTTCTATCGACTCGGCGACAAGGCGACCGGCGCGCGGTACCAGGTGTCGGTCGAGAACCTCACCGACGGCATCCCGCCGATCGTGGTGGCCGTGGTCACGACCGACGGCATCACCGCCTCCCCGGGAGAAACGTTTCAGAGCCATGCGATCGACCTGCTGCCGCTGGGTCTCGCCGGGAAGCGGGTGCGCCTTCGTTTCGACGTCTGGGGAGGGGGGCCCGAGGGGGTGAGCGAGTTCTTCGCCGGGCTGTCCGACACCAAACCGCACGGCGTGTACGTCGACGACGTCCGCCTGATCGACGGCCAGGCGATCGACTACGTGACGAACGGAGGATGCGAAGCGGGGCTCGCCGGCTGGACCGGCGAGACGGTGCTGCTGCCGCGGTCGGTGCGGCTCCCCGCGCGGCGACTCGACGACGATGGCCATGCCATCGACCTCTCCCGTTCGATCTACGCCCCCTACGCCGGCGGACACTGGATCCGCCACCTCGACACCGTGACCAATCCGAACGACGACGACCGTCTGTTCACGTTGCGGATGGAGGGGGACCTGGGGAGTGACGGCGGCGGCGTGGTCACCACCGCGGGAACGATGATGTTCGCCGTCGACACCACCGCTCCCGACGGCTTCGGCGGCGCGTTTCCTGACGTGATGGCGGCGATGGTGCCGGGCCGCTACGTGCGTCTCGACCCTCTCCTCGTCCCGGGGGAGTGGTCGGCGGAATACGACCTGGCGCTCGGACCCGGCGAGTCGGTGAACCTGCTCGCCTTCCAGGTCTTGGGCGATTCCAACGACCCGGACGAACTGTCGGCGCTCGTCGAGCGCGCCGAAGAGCTGTTCGATTCGATCCGCACCCTTGGGTACGCCTCCCCCTACGCCGAGGGGATCTCGATCGAGGACTGGGATCGAATCGTGAACTGGTAGGTCGGAGCGCCCCCCACTCGACCGTCGAATTCATCGGGCGCCCACCCGTGGCGGCGTCGTCGACGTCCGCCCTCACCGCCCGTCGGACGCGGCACGGCCCGCCAGGGGTGCGCGAAATCGCCCACTTTTTGCCATATTTCGCCGCTACGGGCCGACACTCGACCTCGAAACGGTCTTAAGAATCTCGTGGATCTATTTGTTTAATATTAGGAAAAATCATCAAAAATGCCATGGATCGGCCGGACTGTGATCCATGTTACTATTTGTCTCGAAGTACGCGATTCGTTCGGGGGGATTTCGAAGACGACGTCGACGGACGGGGCGGAAGCCCTGCTCGTCGTCTTTTCGATTTTCGGGGGGGTCGTTTGCTCGGTCGGGTTCCACGGCGATTGTGGGCACTGGCGCTCGGGTGCGCCGGTGCGTACGCCTGCGGACTCGATCCGGACGACGTCGCGCTGCGCCAACAGGAGGTGACGACCGCCCCCTGCAACACCGCCTCGACCTCCGCCAGCGAGGACGCCACGTCCAACGTCAACTGGCAGGTCATCCCGACGAGCGATACGTTCAGTCCCTCGCCCGGTGGGATGGGCTTCGACTTCCGGG
Source organism: uncultured bacterium (assembly GCA_964372275.1). Taxonomy (GTDB): domain Bacteria; phylum CAYJRR01; class CAYJRR01; order CAYJRR01; family CAYJRR01; genus CAYJRR01. Next base: position 2,062 of record CAYJRR010000013.1, on the reverse strand, counting down.
GGGACCTGAGCCCGAGTGCGTGCATCTCGGAGAGTCCGGCGCAGGCCCTGAGCGGAAACACGTTGAACTGTCCACGCGGCAACTCGTCCAGCACCCGGATGAAGGAGATCCAATTCATTCCGGTGAAGAACTTCGTCGGCACGGTGTCGCTCACCTACAAGGCTTGGAACAACAACAACAGCGCGAGCTGCACCGGCGACGTCACGGTAACGATCACTTCGAGCGGAAACGACAACGTCGCCTGGAACACGGTGCCGTCCAACCAAACCGTCAACGAGGACGAGTCGGTGTCGGTCGACTACACCGTGATCGACGACTACGAAACCATCGGGAACGTGACGATCTCCGGCGCGTCCGCCAACACCACGGTCATCCCCAATTCGAACATCGTCTACAGCTCGGTCGGTACGGAGCTGGCTTCCGGATCCATTGGCTTCGTCGCGAGACGCAGGCTCACGATCACCCCCGCCTTGAACGAGAACAACAACGGCTCGTCGATCACGATCACCGTCAACCCCGAGAACGGCGACTCCGGCGACAGCAATCCGACGGCCGACACGTTCACCGTCACGATCACCGAGGTCAACGATGCCCCCAGCTTCGTGGGCGGGGGGAACCTGACGATCCTGGAGGACCCGAGCCCGGCACCGCAAACGGTCACCGGTTGGGCCAATCCGGTCAACAAAGGGCCGGAGCCGGTCACCAACGAATCGACCGACGTGATCACCTTCGCCGAGAGCTACACGGCGGGCTTCTTCACGACCGGCCCGGTCGTCGCCGACACGGCCCCCACGGCCAACCTCACCTATACGGTGCTCGCGGACAAGAACGGCATCGCGACCGTCACCGTCACGATCTCCGACGACGGCGCCGCGACGACGGGCGCGGGTGACGGCCTGACCGGCAACACCGTCGTCTTCTCGATCGACGTCACCCCGGTGAACGACAAGCCGACCTTCACCGTCGGCACGAACAAAACCGTGCTGGAGGACAGCGGCGCCTACTCCGCCGCGCAGACCTCCGCCTTCGATCCCGGTCCGGTCGACGAGGAGACCGGAGGGGCCAACCAGCAGGCGGTCCTCGACTACATCGTCACCAACAGCAACAACGCGCTCTTCTCGGTCCAGCCGGACGTCTCGAACACGGGAACCCTCACCTTCACCCCCGCGACCGACCAGATCGGCGTCGCGACGGTCACCGTCCAGGTGAAGGACGACGGCGGCGTGGCCAACGGCGGCATCGACACCAGCGATCCGGCGACCTTCACCATCACCGTCAACCAGGTCAACGACAAGCCGACCTTCCAGAAGGGGGGCAACCAGACCGTACTCGAGGACGCGGGCGCGCAGACCGTCGTCAACTTCGCCCAGCCGAGCAACACCACCGCTCCCACCACCCCCTCGAACTGGGAGCACCACCTGGGCGTGAGCAACGAATCGGCGCAGACCGTGCTCGCGTATCTCGTCTCCACCGACAACCCGGGCCTCTTCTCGGCCGGCCCGACGATCAACATCACGACCGGAGACCTGACCTACACCCCCGCCTCCAACGCCAACGGCACGGCGGTCGTCACCGTCCGGGTGCAGGACAACGGCGGCACGGCGAACAGCGGCGTCGACACCAGCGACCCCCAGACGTTCAACATCGTCGTCACCGCCGTCAACGACAAGCCGACCTTCACCAAGGGAGGGAACCAGACCGTCCTGGAGGACGCCGGCGCCCAGACCGTCGTCAACTTCGCCCAGCCGAGCAACACCACCTCCCCGGCGATGCCGGTCGACTGGGAGGGACACGCCAATGAGTCGGCCCAGACCGTCCTCGCCTACATCGTCTCCACCAACAACCCCGGCCTCTTCAGCTCCGGACCGTCGATCGACGTCGCCTCCGGCGACCTCACCTTCACCCCCAGCCCCGGCCAAAACGGAACGGCGACCGTCACCGTCCGGGTTCAGGACAGCGGCGGCACCGCGAACAGCGGGATCGACACCAGCGATCCGCAGACCTTCAACATCGTCGTCACCGCCGTCAACGACAAGCCGACGTTCCAGATGGCCGGGAACCA
>CAYJRR010000012.1:45484-50893 GCA_964372275.1 uncultured bacterium | reverse complement strand
ACGGCGGCGCCCGCGCCGCGTGGCGTGCAGCGCCAACGCGACGAAGAGGGAGCTGGTGAGGAGCAGCGCGGTGTTGAGCGTGCCGAGCCGGACGTCGAGTTGGCGGCTCCCCTCGACGAACGCCGCCGGGAAATGGACCCGTCCGTACGCATAGAGCGCGAACAGGCCGGCGAAAAGGAGAACCTCGGTCGAGAGGAAGGTCCACATCCCCAGACGCGCGGCATGGAGCTGGGTGCGCGCGTCGGCGAAGTGATGCGCGACCTCGGCGGCCGCGAAACCGTCGGTCGGCGACGCCTCAGACGACGACACGGGCGCGCGCCTCCGGATCGAAGTACTCGTGAGGCTCGCCGACGAAGACCGGCTGCCGCTCGAAGTTGTGCTCGGGGGGCGGCGACTCGGTGTCCCATTCGAAGCCGCGCGATCCCCACGGATTGCGCCCCGCGACCGCGCCGTGCTTGAGCGAGATCAGCAGGTAGAGGAGGACGATCAGGAAGCCGAACGCGAGCAGCGACGATCCGGCGGTCGAGGCGACGTTCAGCATCGCGAACCGTTCGGGATACTCGTAGTAGCGGCGGGGCATGCCGCTGTTGCCGAGGAAGAACTGCGGGATGAACGTGGCGTTGAAGCCCAGCACGATCAACACCGCCGAAACCAGCCCCCACCCCTCCGGGTAGGTCCGGCCGAACATCTTGGGGAACCAGTAGTGGAGCGCGGCGAGGAAGGCCATCATCACCGCGCCGACCATGATGAAGTGGAAGTGGGCGACGACGAAGTAGGTGTCGTGCCAATGGACGTCGAGCGACACGGTCGCCAAGGCGACGCCGGTCATCCCGCCGAACACCAGGAAGAAGAGGAACCCGCAGAGGTAGGCGAACGGGGTGGAGAACGCCACCGATCCCTTGTAGAGCGTCGCCACCCAGTTGAAGACCTTGATCGCGGTGAAGACGCCGACGAACATCGAGAGGATCCCGAAGACGCCGGCGTCGAACGTCGACTGGCCCGCCACGAACAGGTGGTGCCCCCAGGTGAAGAAGCCGACGAAGGCGATCCCCAGCGAGGAGTAGGCGATGGCGCGGTAGCCGAAGACGTTCTTGCGCGCGAAACAGGAGACCGTCTCGCTCATCACCCCCATCGCCGGCAGGACCATGATGTAGACCGCGGGGTGGGAGTAGAACCAGAAGAGGTGCTGGAAGAGGACCGGATCGCCGCCGCGGGCGGCGTCGAAGAGGCCGAAGCCCAGCGCCTTCTCCACCAGCACCAGCAGCAGCACCAACCCCAGGACCGGCGTGGCCAGCACCTGGATGACGCTCGTCGCGTAGAGAGCCCAGACGAACAGCGGCAGCCGCATCCACTCCAGGCCCGGGCCGCGCAGCGTGTGGGTGGTGACGATGAAGTTGATCCCGGTGAGGATCGTCGAGAACCCGATCACGAACAGGCCGAGCAGCACCGGCAGAAGCGCGGTCGGCGTCACGGCGCTGTAAGGAAGGTAGAAGGTCCAGCCGGTATCGGCGCCGTTCCAGACCATCCCCGCGCGCGCGAGCGACGCCCCGGCGACGTAGAGGTAGACCGACGCCAGGTTGAGCCGCGGAAAGGCGACGTCGCGGGCGCCGACCATCAGCGGCAGGAAGAAGTTCCCGAAGACCGAAGGGATCGCCGGGATCATGAACAGCCAGACCATCGTCACGCCGTGCAGGGTGAAGAGGCGGTTGTAGGCGAGCCCGTCGACCAGCGTCGGTCCCGGCGTCAGGAGCTCCAGCCGAAGCGCCAGCGCGAAGACCCCTCCGACGAAGAGGGCCAGCAGGACCAGGATCAGGTACATCACGGCGATCCGTTTGTGATCGAGCGTGAATAGCCACGAGCGGATCCCGGTCGTGGCGTTCAGGTAGTGATGCCCCGGAAAGACGGGTGGGCTCGCCGCCCGCTCGGGGGCAGCCGTCGCGCCGTCCCGGCTCACGGCGCCTCCCGCAGCGACTTGATGTATTCGAGCAGCGCCGCGACCTCGGACGCGCCGACCCGGCCACGGTAGCTCGGCATCAGCGGCGCGAACCCGGCGACCACCTTCGCGCCGGGATCGACGATCGACTCGCTCAGGTACGCCTCGTCGGCCACCACCCGGCCGCCGTCCGCGAGCGGCGTCGGGCGGCGGTAGAGGCCGGCCCAGGTCGGTCCGATCTGCACCGTGCCGTCGGCGCTGTGGCAGCGGGAGCATCCCAATCCGAGCGAAAGCCGGCGGCCCTGCTCCGCCATCTCCATCGCCGCCGGGAGGGCGGCGACCGCGTCCTGCCGTTCCGGCCGTTCGGGACGGTGCCGGTCGAGCCAGGCGTCGTAGGCCGCCGGCTCGAGCACCACCACCTCCCCGCGCATCCGAGAATGAGACAGCCCGCAGTATTCGGTGCAGAGGATCTCGTAGCGGCCCGGCTTCGTCGGCTCGAACCAGACCGAACTGTAGCGACCGGGCAACGCGTCCTGCTTGATCCGGAACTGCGGTACGTAGAAGGAGTGGATCACGTCGCGCGAGGTGAGGAGCAGACGGACCGGGCGGTTCGCCGGGAGGTGGAGCGTCTCGACCGCGCTCGGACCGTCGGGATAGCTGAACTTCCACATCCACTGCTTGGCCATCACGTAGACGTCGATCGCGTCGCGCGGCGGCGTGGAGAGACCGACGAAGTCGCGATAGCCGATCGCGAACCAGGCGAGGAAGAACAGGAGAGGAACCGTCACGAAGATCGCCTCCGTCCGCCGGCTCGTGACGACGTAGAGGGTCGTCTGCGTCTCGGAGCGGCGCCGGTAGCGGACGAAGAGGAGGAGCGCCGCCACCCCGACCAGCGTCGACATCACCATCGTGGTGGCGATGACGAAGTAGTGCAGCCGGTCGACCCGCTGGGCGAAGGTGGAGGCCTGTTCGGGCAGGAAGAGCAGGCGGCGGAACAGCTCGTTCACGGCCGCTCCCCGGTCCGGCCGCCCACCGTCGCGGGCCGGCGACGCTCGCGATGCCACAGGATCCCCAGCATCGAGGCCACGGCGGCGAAGACGGCGAGTCCGCCGAGGCGGAGGAAGCCGGCCAGGAAAGGCGCGTATCGCCGGCGCGCGGGATCGTAGCGGAAGCAGGTGAGGAGCACGCGGTCGAGCGTCGTGCCGACGCGCCCCCCGGCCGCCTCGACCACCGACAGGCGCAGGTCGCGCGCCTTCGGGTCGATCCCGTAGAGGTAGCGCGCGACGCGGCCCTCCGGCGTCAGCACCACCGCGACGGCCGGATGGGCGTACTCGCCGGTCGCCGGGTCCCGCGCGTAGCGCACGCCGACGCTGTCGGCCAGCGCGCGCACCGCCGACCCCTCGCCGGTCAGGAATCGCCATCCCGCCGCGGGCGCCGCCCCGAACGCCTCCAGGTAGCGCGCCTTCCGCTCCGCCGCCAGCGGCGGACCCTCGGCCGGATCGATGCTGATCGACACCGCCACCAGGTCGCGGCCGAGCGCGAGCCCGCTTCCGCGGAGGGCCGCCGCCAGGCTCCAGGAGGTGCGGTGGCAGAGCGCCGGACAGGCGAAGTAGACCAAGGACAGCAACACCGGGCGCCCCTCCGCCAACAGATCGCCGACACGGACGGCGGCGCCGTCCTCGCCGACGAGCTCGATCGCCACCGGCACGCGCTCGCCCAGGCGCTCGACCACGTCGACCTCCGCCGACGGGTCGACCGGCGCCGGCGAAGCCGCCGCGGCGAGCCACAGCCCGACCCACGCGGACGTCATCGTCCCCCCTCCTCCGCCACGATCCGGTCGAACGCCCGCTCGATCGGCACGTGGACCAGGCCTCGATCCCGGTCGACCCACCCGTAGGAACCGAGGCGCCGCCGCTCCGCCTCCCGCCGGGACCGCTCCTCGCCCGCCACCTCGAACGGGAGCTGGTCGACGATCCCGATCACCGTTCGGCCCGCCGCCACCGGCTCGGCGGCCCTCTCCGCCGCCGGGACCGATCCACGTCCTCGGAGATAGATCGCCGTCGAGGCCGCCGTCGCCAACGCGAACAGGACGAGCGTCGTCGTCCCGACCGCCACCACGAAGCGCAGGCGGACGACGTCGGGCACGTGCTGCGGGCGACCGGCGCGCCCCCGGTCGAGCGAGGGGAAGTCGCTCATCGGCGATACACCTGCGAGTCTTCGAGGTACGGATCTCCGACCGGAACGGTGTACGCCCCGCGCTGCGAGGCGAGCACGAAGGCGGCGCAGACCCCCCCGACGCCGACGAGCGCGGCGAGGTCGATCGCCCGCAACACCGGACCCGAGGGCCGAAGAACGGGGCCCACGATCCACAACAGGTCGGCGAAGTGGACCCCCAGGATCCAGAGGGCGAGGAGCCCCATCGACCGCGGTCTCCCCTTGCGCGCGCGGGAGAGCAGGAAGGCGAACGGCACGACGAACTGACCGACCACCGCCAAGAGCCCGACTGCGCGCCACGGAGGCCGCAGGCGGAGCAGGTACCAGGGGACCTCCTCCGGGAGGTCGGCGATCCATACCAGGAGCGCCTGCGAGAAGGCGATGTAGGCCCAGAACGGGACGAAGGCGAGCAGCAGCTTGCCGAGATCGACCAGGTGGATCGGACGGGTGAGCCCCCCCAGCCAACCCTCCGACAACGCGAACGCCGCGACCAGGACGAGGAGAGCGACCGCCGCGACCATCGAGCCGGCAAGGTAGTAGAGACCGAAGACGGTCGAGTACCAGAGCGGATCGAGCGACATCAGCCAGTCGAACGCGGCGAAGGTCCCGGTGACCGCCAGAAGCGGCAGGGCGGCGGACCCCACCACACGCTGCCGCGCGGTGAGGTCGAATCCGCCGCGCACGTCCTGGCGGCGGGAGAGACTCCGCAGCAGCGCGGCGACCGCGGCCCAGAGGGCGAGGTAGAGGACGGCGCGCAGCAGGAAGGCCGGCACGTCGAGCCAGGCGCGCTTCTTCGCGAGGAGCGCTTCGGCGTGCGGATCGAACGCCGAGGCCGGATCGGCCCAGGGATAGATCTCGCCGATCGACAGCGCGATCGGGACGAACAGCGGGAGGAGCACGACGCATCCGAAGGCGATCGCCTCCAGCGCGCGGCGCAGGACGACGATCCAACGCGCGCGCGCGGCATGGAAGATGGCGAGCAGGGCGAGCGACGCGACCGCGATCCCGGCCCAATAGGCGAAGGCGAGCAGGTAGGCGTGCGCGGCGGCCCGCGGTTCGGCCGCGGCGGCGACGGCGACCCACGCCAGGCCGGCCGCTCCGACGGCGGCCGAACCCGCGATCGCTCCACCCCCTCCCTCGAACGGACGGAGCGGCCGGACCGCCGAACGGACGGCGCTCATCGGGCCTCCTCCTCCCCGGCCGTACCGCCGCCGGCGTCGGGCCTGCCGCCGGCGGAGAGCCGCGCGCGCTCCTCGACGGTG
>CAYJRR010000012.1:0-45384 GCA_964372275.1 uncultured bacterium | reverse complement strand
GCCGCCGGCGTCGGGCCTGCCGCCGGCGGAGAGCCGCGCGCGCTCCTCGACGGTGAGCTCGGCGACGGGTGTCGCCTGGCTGCGCGCGAGCGCCCGGACGTAGGCCGCCACCGCCCAACGATCTTCGACCGGGAGCGCGGCGGCGTAGGAGGGCATCAGCCCGCGCCCCTCGGTGATCACCCGGACGAGAAAGGCGGGGGCGTGTCCGGCGTGGGGGCCGAGCGGCGGAGGCCGGACGAGCGACATGTTCCGCCCGACCTCGCTGCGACCGTCGCCGAGGAGACCGTGACAGGTCGCGCAGTGGATCTCGAAGCGCGAGCGTCCGCGCTCGAGCAGCGCCCGCGTGACCAGGACCGGACCGGCGTCGGCGGGCGCGCGCTCGCGCGGGACCGTCCCGGCCGGCGGCGTGCGCATCGAACGGCCGTCCTCGAAGAAGCGGCTCGTCTCGTACGGCTCCAGCTTCGGCTGCTCGATCATCCGCTGGAACGGATCGTCCCCGCAGCCCGCGACGAGCAAGACCCCTGCGGCGAGCGTCGCGCGCCGACGGCTCATTCGGCGATCTCCACCACGTGGACCGAGCGGCCGCCGAGGGACTCCATCTCCCGGGCGAGGAGCTGTGGATCTCGGGCCGGTTCGACCCGGACGCCGACCCAGTAGCCGTCGAGCGAGCTCGACCGGAATTCGTCGACCTCGAACACCGGGTGCCACGGCCGCGGAAGGCCCATGCGCAGTAGCAGCCCGACGACGATCGAAAGGGCGCAGCACAGGACGGCCAGCTCGAAGGTCACCGGCAGGAAGGCGAGCGGCCCGTGGACCGGGCGACCGCCGACGTCGATCGGATAGTCGGCGACGTTCGCGAACCACTGGATCCCGTACCCGGCCACCGCGCCGACCACCGCACCCGCCGCGGCCATCCGCGGTACCGGCGAGGGACGCAGTCCCAACGCGTCCGACAGCTCCGGCAGCGGATGCGGGGAGTAGGCGTCGAGGTTTCGTTCGCCCCGCGCCCGGAGCGCGCGCACGGCCGCGACCGCCTCCTCTCCGGAGCCGAATCGTCCGAGAACTGTCGCCGACGGCGCCGCGCTCATCCGCCACCTCCGTCGTGGAGCGCGAGCTCGGGGGGCCGAGGGTGGGGCCCGGCGAGCTCGTGACGGAGCTCCTTCATCTCCGCGACCGCGACCGGCGGGACGAACCGGAGGAAGAGGAGGAAGAGGAGGCCGAACAGGCCGATCGATCCGAAGAGCAGGCTCGCGTCGACCCAGGTGGGCACGAACGTCCCCCAGCTGGACGGGAGGAAATCGCGGTGCAGCGAGGTGACGATGATGACGAACCGCTCGCACCACATCCCGACGTTGATCAGGATCGACGCGGTCCAGAGGACCGCCATGTTTCGCCGCAGTCGGCCCGACCAGAACAGCTGCGGCACCAGCACGTTGCAGGCAACCATCGTCCAGTAGACGAAGGCGTAGGGCCCGAGCTGCCGGTTCCGGAAGGCGAACGCCTCGTAGTCGTTGCCGCCGTACCAGGCGATGAAATGCTCGACCAGGTAGCCGTAGGCCACCATCAGCCCGGTCACGAGCATCACCTTCGCCATGTTGTCCATGTGCTTGAGCGTCACGAACTCGCCCAGGCCCAGCGCCCGCCTCGCCGGGACGAGCAGCGTCACCACCATCGCGAAGCCGCTGAAGACCGCGCCGGCCACGAAGTAGGGCGGAAAGATCGTCGAGTGCCATCCGGGGAGGACGGAGGTGGCGAAGTCGAAGCTGACGACGGTGTGCACGCTGACAACGAGCGGGGTCGCGATCCCGGCCAGCAGCAGGTAGGCGATCCGGTAGTCGTGCCAGTGGCGCGCCGAGTTGCGCCAGCCGAGGGAGAGGATCCCGTAGACGATCCGCTGCCGCCGCGACGGCGATGCATCGCGGAGCGTCGCCAGGTCGGGGATCATCCCGATGTACCAAAATAGGAATGAGACGGTGAAGTAGGTGGAGATGGCAAAGACGTCCCAGACCAGGGCGCTCTTGAACTGCGGCCAGACCGCGAGGCGGCTCGGATAGGGGATCAGCCAGTAGAAGAACCACGGCCGCCCGAGGTGGAGGACCGGGTAGAGGCCGGCGCAGATCACGGCGAACAACGTCATCGCCTCGGCGAAGCGGTTGATCGACGTCCGCCACGGCTGGTGCATCAAGAGCAGGATCGCGGAGATCAACGTCCCGGCGTGGCCGATCCCGATCCACCACACGAAGTTGGTGATCCCGAACGCCCAGGCGACCGGCATGTTGTTCCCCCAGGTGCCGACGCCGCGCCCGAAGGTGACGGCGACGCCCACGACCAACAGCGCGGTGAGCGACCCCGACGCCGCGAACAGGATCCACCAACCCCTCCCCGGCCGCGTCCAGACCGGGCGCAGCAGGCGGGTGGTGAGGGAGACGTCGTCGTGCCGGCCGAGCAGGACCGGCTCCGGCTCGAGCGGATCGCGCAGCCGGCGCTCCTCGCGCGTCCCGACGCCGGGATGCGGCTCCATTCACGCCAGCTCCGGATCGGGGTTGCGGAGCTTGACCAGGTAGGCGGTGCGCGGGCGCGTGCCGAGCGCGTGAAGGAGGTCGTAGCGCCGATCGTTCCGGTGCAGGCGCGACACCCGCGACGTCGGATCGGCGAGATCGCCGAAGACGATCGCCTCCGCCGGGCAGGCCTGCGCGCAGGCGGTGACGACGGCGCCGTCGTCGAGCGGAACCCCGGCCACGCGCGCATCGATGCGCGCCCGCTCGATGCGCTGCACGCAGTAGGTGCACTTCTCCATCACCCCGCGGGCCCGGACGGTCACGTCGGGGTTCAGGGCCAGCTCCTCCACCGGCTGGCGGTCGGCCTGGTAATGGAAGTAGTTGAAGCGCCGGACCTTGTAGGGACAGTTGTTGGAACAGAAGCGGGTCCCGACGCAGCGGTTGTAGACCATCTCGTTCAGGCCTTCGTCGCTGTGGACGGTGGCGTTGACGGGACAGACGTACTCGCACGGGGCGTCCTCGCAATGGACGCAGGCGACCGGCTGGGAGACGACGGTGGGACGGTCGTCCTCCCCTTCGTAGTAGCGGTCGATGCGGAGCCAGTGCATCTCGCGGCCGCGGGCGACCCCCTCGCGCCCGACGACCGGTATGTTGTTCTCGGCCTGGCAGGCGATGACGCAGGCGGCGCAGCCGACGCAGCGCGCGAGGTCGATCGCCATCGCCCAGCGGTGGCCGTGGTCGAACGGCGCCGGAGCGGGCTCGCCGAAGAGCGTGGGCAAGGGGCCCCGGTGCTCGTCGAGCGAGTGCGGATCGAACGAGGCCGCGGTGACGGCAAGCGCCAGCGGCCGACCGTCCATCCGGTGGTGCTCCTGCACGACGGCGAAGCGGTGGCGCCGTCCGGCCGGGACGATCGTGGCCCCCGCGTCGAACCACGGAGCGTTCGCCCGCCGGATCGCGCCGGCGTCGAATCCGACCCGCTCCCCCGGCTCCACCTCGCGCCCGTAGCCGAGCGGAAGGGTCACCGCCTCCTCGACGTGCCCACGGTCGATCCAGACCGGCGCCTCGAGCCCGCGCCCGCCGAGCGAGATCCGGACGACGTCTCCGTTTTCGACCCGAAGCCTCCGCGCCGTCGCCGGGGCGACCAGCGCGGCGTTGTCCCACGCGATCGACGTCGACGGATGCGGCAGCTCCTGGAGCCAGCGGTTCCGCCCGAAGCGCCCGTCGTGGACCTTCTCGTCGAGCCGGAACTCGACCGCGACGCCGCCGGCGGTCGCCGGTGGCGCCGCGAGCGCGGCGGCGATCGCCGGCCAGCGCACCGGCGCCGGCTCCGCGGCCGACGCCGTCCCCTGCTGGAACCCGTCGCGGAGCCATCGCTCCCACCGCTCGTCGAACCCGTCGGACCCGGTCCGTTCGCGCCACGACGCGACCAGGATCTCCCGCGGATCGGTCGAAGTCGCGGACGCGCCGCCGAGGACCTCCGCCCAAAGCTCCGACTCCTGCCGCCCGTGGAAGAGCGGTTCGATCAGCGGCTGCTGGAAGGTGACCGTCCCGTCGAGCGCGCGCGCGTCCTCCCAGGACTCGAGCTCGTGGCGCTTTGGGACGAACCAGGCGCAGGCGGCCGAGGTCTCGTCTTCGTGCGTCGCGAGATAGAAGGCGGAGGGTACGGAGGCGAATCGCTCCGCCAACGGGAGGTCGGCCGGCGCCCGGTAGACCGGGTTCCACGCCGTCACCACCAGCGACTCCACTTCGCCGCGATCGATGGCCCCGACCAGGTCGGAGAGCGTCGCCTGGGGCTCCGCGTCGAGCAGCGGCGAGCGGGAGAGGTGCACGGTCCGGCCGACCGACCCGAGCGCGGCGTGGATCGCGTGGGCGAGCGCGTGGACGACGGGCGGCTGCCGCGGACCGACGGCGACCAGACCGGAGGGCCCCGCGCGGTGAAGCGCCGCCGCGGCGGCGTCGATCCAGCGAGTGGCCTCGGCGGCGAGCGGGACCGAAGGCAGCCGTCGCAGCCGGTCGAGCGGTGAACCGGCGAGCGCCGCCAGCGACCGGACGAGACGCCGCGCCGCCGCCTCGATCTCCGCGGAACGCAGGGGAAGCCGCTCGTCGGCGGCCGCGCCGGTCAACGTCATCGACGCCTCCGCCGCGTAGAGCCGCCCGACCTCCTTCCCCACCCGGGTCTCCGCGAATCCGCGCGCGTGACGGAGCCGGTCGGACATCGTTCCCAGGAGGTCGGCGTCCAGCGAAAGGACCGTCGTGGCCCGCGCCAGGTCGTAGCGGACGAGGAGCCGTCGGCCGAAGGCGAGGCGCGCCCCGTCCGCCGCGTGGCCCGACGCGAAGGGGCCGAGGCGATGGAAGACGGCGCGCGGGAACCGCCGCGCGACCCTCGCGCGCAGTTCGAGCAGCGTCGGCGAGGAGGTCGGCTCGAGCAGCAGTCGGAACGACCGGCCGTCGTCCTCCCGGTGCCGCGCCGCGATCGATCGGAGCGCGTCGACGACCGCCGACCAGGAGCGGGGCTCTCCGCGATGGCGGTGGATCGACGCGCGGCGGGGGTCGTAGAGGCTGGCGATCATCGCCTGGTGCTGCGCCGTCGTCGCGCCCAGGCTCGCCGGATGCGATCGGTTCCCCTCGACCTTGGTCGGCCGCCCGGCGTGGCTCGTGACCAGGAGACCGGTCGCCGCGCCGTCCAACACCGACGCGCTGGCGAAGTGGAGGGCGCGGCCGGGAACGACCTCCGGCGGCTGGCGCCCGTAGGGAAGCGCCGTCTCACGCCCCTGCCCGCAGCCCGCCACTGCGGCCGCCGACGCCGCCGACCCGGCGAGCCACTGCAGGAACCCGCGGCGGTCGATCGCCTCGCCGCTCATCGGTGGCAGGTGGTGCAGGAGGTTCGAGGTCGGAGGTCGCGCGCGCGCACGACCTCTTCGCCGAGCGCGCGCGCGGGATCGCGGTGACAGTCCAGGCACCACCCCATCGTCATCGGCGAGGCCTGCTCCACCGCGGCCATCCGTTCGACCTCGCCGTGGCAGACGGCGCACCCGACCCCTTTCGCCACGTGGATCGAGTGGTCGAAGTAGACGAACTCGGGGAGCCGGTGGACCCGCACCCAGGGGATCGGCGTCCCCTCGAAATGGGCCGCGCGTACCGCCGCAAGGATCGGGCTGCGGCTCCAGATCTGGGCGTGGCAACCCATGCAGACCTCGGTCGCCGGGAGACCTGCCCACGCCGACCGCTCGACCGTCTGGTGGCAATAGCGGCAGTCGATCGCGTCGTCGGCGACGTGGTGGCGATGATCGAAGGCCACCGGCTGGGCGACCGGCTGCGAGCGTCCGGTCGCGTACGGGGAGCGCGCGTAGAGCATCGGCCCACCGATCCCGAGGAGCAGGACGCCGAGAAGTCCTGCCAGGCCGACCCGGAAGAACGTGTTCGACGATCGCGGAAAGAGTGCGCCCATGCGTTCGACCGTCGCGGCCGAACGCGCCACGGCGGCACGGACGGAATAGGCGCCGGTTCTTGCGCCGCCTACGCGGGTTCGCGGTGCGGGCGGGTGACGCCGCCGGTCGGGGGCGGGGCCTGGCCGCGGGCCGGAAGGCGGGTGAGCGAGCTGGGGGCGTTCAGGTGGGCGCCGTCGTCGACGCCGACCCCCAGGCGATCGACCATCTCGCCGCCGAGCCAGCCGGTGACGACGATCGCCGCGATCCCCAGCAGCGAGAGCACGAACGGGATCGCCCCGACCGAGTCCGGCTCCGGCCGGCGCAGGATCCAGCTCAACGCGAACAGCGTGAGCATCGCGACGTTGCCGAGCCCGTGCCATAGGCCGACCACGTAGGCGCGGGTTCGACGCGGGACCGCCAGCCAGTCGATCAGGCCGGGGATCCCGGCCAAGATCCCGCCGACGAGTCCCGCGCCGATGAGATGGAACGAAACGGTCGCCCACACCGCATCGCCGGTCGCCACATGCACGATGTCGAAGACGAACGAGGTCACGAGCAGACCGAGCGGAAAGACGATCAGCATCGGGTGCAATGGATGGCCGGCGACCTTGATCCTCGATTCCATGACCACGTTTCCCTTAGGGATGTCGAACCGGCTGTTCAACGAGAAGGTGTTGCCGGTGTTGCGGCCCGATCCGAGCCGGCCCGGCCGCACGGTCGATCGGAGCGAGCCGGTCGCGGGGGCGGTGCTTCCCCGCCGCGACTCCCCCGAAACCGGCTTCGACCTCGGGGACTACCCCTACGGGCGCGTCGGCCCGTCGGGGCACGTCGGGTCGGGGCGGCCGGGATCGAACCGGCGACATCCTGCTCCCAAAGCAGGCGCGCTACCGCTGCGCTACGCCCCGGAAGATGCGGGCGGGCGCGCGGTTTCACGCCGCGCGCGTCGCCCCGGTCTCCCTACAACGTTACCAAATCGCGATTTTTCTGGGGTGAGTGATGGGACTTGAACCCACAACCCCTGGAGTCACAGTCCAGTGCTCTGACCAATTGAGCTACACCCACCGTGCGGTCGCGGGAGTGTACCCGCCGTCTTCGTCGGCGCAAGCTCTTTGCTGACGCGAACCTCGCGTCGGCGCTACGATCTTCACTGTATGCGGAGATCGGTGCTGATCGTGGCGTTCGCCGCGTCCGCCCTGCGGTCTCCCTCCTCCCGGGCCGAGGTGTTCCACGACGGCGAGGTGCTCGAAGGGGGGACCTTCTCCCTGGGATTCGAAGGGGAGGCGCTCTTCAATCCCGGCACCGACACCGTCGTCTACGGCCACCTCGGCGCCGGCATCGGGAAGAACATCGACCTCGGATTCCGGGTCGGCTTCTTCCAACCGACGACCTACTTCGGCGGTGACGTGCAGTACGGGCTCCTGCCCGACGGAGAAGGGTATCCGGCGCTGGCGGTCGCCACCGGACTCCATTGGATCGAGACCCCGAAGGGGGTCGACCGCCGCAGCTCGATCGGTCTCGACGGGGGCCTGGTGATCTCGGAGCAGATCCGGAACAACACGTACTACGCCGGGTACGACCTCGACGTCGATTGGGATCCGGAGCTCAAACGGAACGTCTTCCGGCAGCGCGCGATCCTCGGAGTCCGGATCGTGATGTCGGAGCACCTCTCGTTCCTGATCGAGGGGGGGTACGCCTTCAAGGACCGGGATCGCTCGCTGCGCAACTACGTGAGCGGCGGGCCGACGCTCTACTTTTGATCGTCGACCATCGACTCTGCCGGCTCGCGCGCCGGGGTCGGGTCGAACCACAGCCGGCGGAGCGTCTGCATGGCGAGCTCGACGACGAAGTCGAGCCCCAGATTTCCGGCCAGGTCGGAGAGCGCCTGGTCGAGGGTCCGTGCCGAATGGTTTGCGCGTTCGTTCACCACCCCGGAAATAGCAGGATCCGCGCCGACCCCGACGCGTCACAACTGCACGTTTCGACGGCCGTTCCTCGCTTCCGGGGTTCTCGTGGGCAGGGGAACGAACGAACCGGTGAGGCGCCGGTGTCCCGACCCGGTGCATCCCGGCCGCGAGCGACCCGCCGCCGGGCTACTTCGCGGAGGCCGTCGTCCCCGGCTTGGGCGGCGGGGCGATCTGAATGTCCGCCGGCCGCTCCACCGCGAGGCGCAGCGTCTTTCCGTCCTCGGCGATGGCGACGACGCCGCGGAAGTAGCGATACCGCCCGACGGCCGCTTTGAGGGTCGTCTCGACCGCGGGATCGGCGCCGTCGGCGGCGACGACCTGGAACGGCTCGTGGAGCTTCGACTCGCACGAACCGACCCACTGCGATCCGTCCTGCTTCCACTCGCGGATGGCGGTAAAGACGGTCAGCCGCGCGCCCGCCCGGCGGCGGATCTCCTCGCCGCGCGTGCGCAGGTCGAGCAGATCGCGGCGGCCCTGGGCGATCGCCTGGAACCCCTTGAGCGCCTCCGCGCGGTCATCCCACCAGGCCCGGAGACCCCCGGGGCCGAGATACTTTCCGCGGAGGTCGGCAGCGAGACCCGGATCCCAGATCCCCTTCTGCGCCTTCTGCGCGCGCTTCTCCGCGGCGACGAACGCCTCGTGGTGGTGCTCCGAGTATCCGTACTTGGTGAAGTACGGGGAGTAGCCGAGCTCGACCGACTCGAGGTTGTACATCTTCCAGTCGTCGCCGTCGCGGCGCCACAGGTAGGCAAGCAGCCGGTCGTAGACATCGCGCCGCTCGGCCCCGTATTCGACGAAGCACGGCTCCTCGCTGGCCAGGAACGCCTTTGCCCACTTGGAGGTCTCCAGCCCGAACGGCGTCACCGGCTTGTGCGCGCTGGGCCACGACTCCTCGGTGTCGATCGCCAGCAGGCGCAGCCGTTCCGTCTTTTCGCCGATCCGGACGTCGGCGGTGTCCCCGTCGACGATCCGCACGATCGTGCACGGATCGGCCTTCCCGCGGATCGAGACCGGACGAGCCGGTTCGGCCCCTGCCGGAGGCGCGGCGGCGAACGACAGACCGATCGCGAGCGCAAGACGGAGAGCGGAACGGTAGGGGGGGACTCCCCCCGGGAGCGCGAAGGCGCAGGCCATCGGGGAAGTCTACCGTCCGAGGGGGGCATGGGCATAGGGACGATCGTGCGACCGACCGTGGAGTTCGAACCCGCCCCCCTCGCCCGCCGAGCGCTCCTCCTCCTCTTCCTGGCACACGCGATCTTCCTGGCGTCGAGGCCGTGGCCCGGTGTCGATCCGATCCTGGTCGCGTTGAATTGCGCGGCGATCCTGGGCCTCCTGGCGGGTGGACGGGTGGGCCAGCTGGCATCGCTCCTCTTCCTCGCCGCGGCGGTCCTCCACTACGCGTTGCGCGGCGACGGCGATGCGGGGGAACTCGGTCCGATCGCATGGATCGCGGCTTCGGTGTGGTTTCTGACCGACTTGCGCCTTGCCACCCGCCGCGGCCGCTCCCAAGAACAGGGAACGTAGAACTCTTTCCTCCCGTTCACCGCTTCCGCCGGAGGTGGCATCTCATGCGTGCGCTCACAGCCGCCGCGATCGCAGGCCTGTTGTCCGTACCGACCGCGGCCGCCGCCGACTACGAGATCGGGCGCGAGGACGTCCTCCAGATCGACGTCCTTCGCTACGCGGAGTTGTCCGGCCCGGCGGTGGTGCGTCCGGACGGGCGGATCTCGGCCAAGCTGGTGGGGGACGTGACGGCGGCGGGGCGTACCGCCGTCCAGGTTGCCGAGGAGATCCGAAAGAGACTCGTCCCCTTCGTTCCCGACGCCCACGTGACGGTGACGGTGAGCGAGATCAATTCGTTGAGGGTCTACGTGCTCGGTCGGGTGACGGCGCCCGGCATGTTCAAGGTCGGAAGCCCGCCGACGGTGCTGCAGGCGCTGGCGATGGCCAAGGGGTTCACGCCGTGGGCGAAACGCAGCCGGCTCGTCCTCGTGCGCGGCGCCACCGGCACGCGTGTTCGGGTCGACTTCGACCGGCTCGTCGCCGGCGAGGCGGAGGACTTCACCCTCGACACGGGCGACACGCTCGTCGTGCCATGAAGGGATCGCTGCTCGCGGCCTGCGCCGGGCTCGTCCCATCGTCTGCGCTCGCGGCGGCCGACGTGCGGGTGTCGCCGGCCGTCTCGGTGTCGGCGACGTCGACCGACAACGCCGGCCAGCGTCCGCCCGACGCCGGCCCGGTCCCCGAGTCCTCGGCATCGATCGACCTGGGGGGACGCCTCGCCGCGACGCTTCCCACCACCCGGGTCGGGATCGAGGCGGTCGCCGGCGTCGAAGGCCGCGACGGGGACCGGCGCGCGGGAACGCGCGTCGCCGCGACGGCGGACGCCGACGGTCGACCGACGGAGCGCGGTCGGTGGCGCTTCCGCGGTCAGGCCTCGCACGCGCCCGACCGCCACGACCCCAGGATCCCGTACCGCTTGGCGCTCGCCGTTCCCGACGGCTCGTCGTTGCCGTCGTTCGTTCGTGCGACGACCACGCGGTGGATGGGGCGGATCCTGGTCGAGGACCGCCCAAGCGAGATCGTCCGCGCGCGGGTGATCGCGGCGCACACCAGTCTCCGCTACGGGGACCGCCGCACCGATCGGGGAGCGCCGATCCCCGCCCGATGGATGAGCGGCCGCGAGGTGACCGAGCTCTCGACGGAGCTCCTCGCCGTCGTCTCCGAGCCGGCGAATGCCGGGCTGTTCGCCACCGCCCGGCGCTCCGGCTACGAAGTCGGCCCGACCGTCACGGCCCTCGAGACCGGCAGCCTCGTCGAGTGGGACGTCGAGGGACGGACCTCGGTGCAGGCGCGCGCCGGCGCGACCTGGAGCCACGCCCCCGCCGACCACCTCCCTCCGAGGTTGGGATGGTCGGCCAGCCTGGTCGCTCGGCGATCGAGCGACCGCGGGCACGTCGAGCTGTCGTTCGAGGAGGGGGTCCACCTCACCCTCACCGCCGCCCCGGCCGCGCGGCACCGGGAGGGACGTCTCTCGGGCACGCGGTCGGCCGGACCGCGGTGGGAGCTTTCCGGATTCGCCGCCGCCGCGCGCGAGCGATCGCTGTTCGCCCGCTACCACCCGCTCGGCGAAGCGACGATCGCGCGCGTCGGGGCGGCCGGCGGCTTCCGTTTCACCGAGCGATCGACCGCGAGACTGGGATGGCAATCGACGCGAATGACCTCCGACGGCCGCGCCTACCTCCCCTACGACGAGAACCTCGTCTTCCTCTCCCTGACCATCGCGGAGCCACGAGACTAAACGATGATCCAACTCTCCGACGAACCGACCTTCAAGGACTACCTCCGCAGCTGCCGCCGTCACGCATGGATCGTGGCGACGACCTCCGCCCTGGCGCTGACGGTGGGGGCGCAACAGGCGTTCCTGACCACGCCGCGCTACCGGGCGTCGGCGTTGGTGTTGGCCGACGCCTCCACGTCGAACACCAAGGACTTCGTCGACAAGGTGGTCGTGCCCGAGCTGGCGCGTTTCCTCGAGCTGCTGTCGGCGCAGGTGTTCACCGCCGAGCGACTCGGGAGGCTCGCCGACGAGCTCGCCCTGTTCCCGGACGCATCGGAGCCCGGCGGCGCCGCGCGCGAGGCGCTCTCCACCGAGATCGTCGGGTTCGACACCTTCCGCGTCTCCTTCGTCCATCCGGATCCCGCGCGCGCAGCCGCCGCCGCGAACCGGCTCGCCGAATCGCTCCTCGCGGAGCACCGCCGGCAGCGCGACGCGCACGGCGAGGAGACCAACCGGCTCCTCGCCGCCGAGCTCCAGGCGGCGGGGACCGCGCTCGATCGACAAGATCGAGAGATCGAACGCTTCCGCACCGAGAACATGGGGGCGTTGCCGGGCCAGACCGAAGGGACGCTTCGCGCCATCGAGCGCTGGCAGGGGGACCTGCGGGTCAACACCCTGGCGCTCGAGCGCGCCTCCGAACGCGTCCGCCTCGCCGAGGCGAGCACCCCGCCCCTCTTCCGCGGTCCGGAATTCGAAGCGCTCCTGGCCGAGATCCGGGGACTGCGGGCGGAACGTTCGAAGATCGACGGGCTGATCGGCCGCTCCGAATCGCTGCTGGCGCGCGCCGGCGAGGTCGAAGGACGGCTCCAGGAGATGCAACGCGAGTACGGCGCGGGGATGATCGCCTACAACGACCTGCTGCGGAGAAAGCAGGAGGCGGCGCTGCGCGTCGGCCTCGACCGCGCCCGGTTCGATTCCCTCTTCCGGGTCGTCGACCCGGCGACGCCGCCGGTCCGGCCGTTCCGCCCCGCCCGTGGTCCGATCCTGGCGGTGGCGATCGCCGTCGGCCTCGCCCTGGGGATCGCATTGGCGATCGTCCGCGACCACTTCGACGAGTCGTTCCGCGAACCCGAGGAACTGAAGGCGCGATTCGGGGTGCCGGTGCTCGCCGCCATTCCGCGCGCCAAGGAGACGACGCCATGAGCGGATTCGAGCGCGAACCCAAGTCGATCGTCGATCCGCGACCGCCGATCGACGTCGCGGTGAAGGAGCCGGCGCGCCGGACGGCCGCCTTCTCGCTCGCCGCCGTGTCGCCGCGCGTGCCGTCGGCGCGACCCGCTCGCGGACCACGGGTCGGCGTGACCGCCGTGCCGCCCGGCTTCCGAGAGGCGCATCGCGAGCTTCGATTCGCCCTGGATCGCGTGCGGGAACAGAACGGAACCCGGACGATCGCCGTCGTCTCGCCGGGGAAGGGGGACGGCAAGAGCCTGCTCGCGGTCAATGCGGCGCGGGCGCTGGTGGCCCATGGAAGCCGGCGGGTGGCGGTCGTCGACGCGGCCTTCGAATCGCCTCGCGTCGCCGAGCTGTTGGACGCCGAGGCCCCGGTCGGACTGGCCGACGTGCTGGCCGGACGGACGTCGCTGGAGCGCGCGCTGTTCGCCGCCGAGCCGAAGGGCCTGTTCGCGCTGTCGGCCGGAGATCCGTCTGCCATCGACTTCGATCCGATGGCGCACGGCGACGCGATACGCGCGGCGATCGACCGGCTGGCCACCGTCTTCGACGTCGTGCTCGTGGACACCACGGCCCTCGAGCGGTCGATCGACGCCGCCGCAGTCGCATCGCACGTCGACGGCGCGCTGCTGATCGTCCGGGCGGCGAAGACGGCCGCGCGGGAGATCGAACGCGCGTTCGACCGGATCGGCGAAGGAAAGGTCTGCGGCCTGGTGTTGAACGGGGCGTAGATGATCGCGCGCGGCCGCCAATCGGGTCTGCTCGCGGCGGGCGACCTCCTGGGGATCCTGGCGGCGGTGCCGGTCGCGGCGCGCCTGCGCCTGGGCACCGAGTCGGACCTCGTCCGGGACGTCCCGTTCCTCGCCGGGGTGGGGGCGCTCCATGCCGCCGTCTTCCTCGGCGCCTTCCACTACAGCGCACTCTACGAGCTGCGGGCGCTGGCCCAGGAGTCGGTCCTGCTTGCGCGCGTCGCCCGCGCCGCCGCCGCCGGGCTGTTCGTCGTCGCCTGTCTCAACTATCTCGTTCCGTCCCTGCAGGTCGGCCGTGGGTTCCTCCTCCTGACCTCGCTTCTCGTGGCGGCGTACGCCGCCGGGAGCCGAGCCGCGCTCCGATTCCTCTCGCGGAGCGCGCTGTACGAGCGGATCCTGATCCTCGGCGGGGACGCGACCGCCGCAGAGGTGGGCCGCGAGATCGGGGAGCGTCGGCGGCTCGGATACCGCCTGGTCGCGACGATCGACCGGCCGTTCGACGGTCTGGTCGAGACCTGCCAGCGCGAGCGGATCGACCGGGTATTGGTCTGCGTGAAGGACCGGCGCTCGTACCTTCCCTACGAGCGGCTGCTGGAGATCCGCGCCTCCGGGGTCGAGGTCGAGGACGGCGCCTCGTTCAGCGAGCGCCTGACCGGGAAGATCCCGGTGCGGGACATCACCCCCTCCTGGTTCATCTTCGGTCCCGGATTCCGGCAGAAGCCTCACACCCTCTTCCTCAAACGCGCCATCGACGTCGTCGTCGCCGCCGCCGGCCTGCTGGTCTCGGCCCCGATCCTGCTCGCGACGGCGATCGCGATCCGCCTGGAGAGCAAGGGCCCGGCGCTGTTCCGGCAGGAGCGCGTGGGACGGGGACGGACCTTCGAGCTGGTGAAGTTCCGTTCGATGCGCGTCGACGCCGAGCGAGACGGCCCGCGGTGGGCGGCCCCCGAGGACGACCGGATCACGCGCGTCGGGCGACTCCTCCGCAAGACGCGCATCGACGAGCTCCCCCAGCTCTGGAACGTGCTGAAGGGCGAGATGAGCCTGGTCGGCCCGCGCCCCGAGCGCCCGTTCTTCGTGCGGCAGCTCGCCCGGACGATCCCGTTCTACGAGATGCGTCACGTCGTGCGCCCGGGGTGCACCGGCTGGGCGCAGGTCCGGTACCGCTACGGCGCCAGCGAAGAAGACGCGTTGCAGAAGCTCCAGTACGACCTCCACTACATCAAGCACCTGTCGATCCGCCGGGACCTGCTGGTGATCTTCGACACCTTCAAGGTGATGCTCCTGGGGATGGGGCGGTGAGCGGGGCCTGACCGATGGACTTCCTCCTCGTCGGCCTGGTGCTCCTCCTCCTTCCGGTCGCCGTCCTCCGGCCGTTCGCCGGGTGCGTCCTCTACACCGTGCTCTCCTGCCTGCGGCCGCAGAACTTCGTGGGGGGGATCGCGCTGGGGGCGCGACTCTCGATCCTGGTCTTCGCCGCGACCGCCGTGGGAGTGATCCTGGCGACGGTCCGGCGACGGGAACGTCCGCGCGCCCACGACGCCTGGTTTCTGCTCGCCGCGCTCTACGTGGGCGCGGTGCTCCTGTCGTGCCGGACGGCTGTCTTCCCGGCGCTCGCGTGGAGCGACCTGCGCGAGCTCGCCGAGATCGTGCTTCCGTCGGCGCTCACCGTGGCGCTCTGCGATCGGCCTTCGAGGATCCGCGCCGTCGCGACGGCTGCCGCCTTGTCGCTCGGAGCGATGGCCGTCCTTCGCGTGATCGACCCGGTCTGGGACCAGGGGCGTCTGACCGGACCGGGAGGGAAGTTCCGGGACTCCAACGACTTCGCGCTGGCGATGACGATGGCGCTGCCGATGCTGCTCTGCTTCCGCCGCGCGCCGTCCGAACGCTGGAGGCGGCTGGCGCTCACCCTCCCCATCCCGTTCGTCCTGCTGGCGATCGTGCTCACCGGCTCGCGCGGAGGGTTCCTCGCGTTGTGCTCGGTGGGGGCCGGACTCGCCTTGCTCGGCCGCCGCCGGTGGGCGAAGGCACTGGCGATCCCGCTCGCTGCGGCCGCGTTTCTCGCCTGGGCGCCGTCCGGTTACCTGCAGCGGATGACGACGATCCGCGCCTACCACCTCGACTCCAGCGCGCGGGACCGACTCTCGTCGTGGAGGGTCGCGACGCGCATCGCCCGCGAACGGCCGATCACCGGGGTCGGCCCCGGCAACTTCCTCGCCGTCTACCCCCGCTACCGTACCGATCCGCGCGCCCCGCACGTCGCACACAACTCGTTCCTCCAGCTCCTCGCCGAGTCGGGTCTGCCGGCGGCCCTCCTCTTCGCGGCGCTCCTCGGCCTCGCTGTCGTGCAGACGGCCGGAACGGCGCGGCGCGCATCGGCGCTGCGGGACCGTTGTCTGCGCGCGCCGGCACGCTACTCCGCCGCCTGGCGCCGCCTGCGTGGGTCGTGGCGTCCCGACCGGGATCGCGCCCGACGCGTCGATTGGATCGTCGCCCTCTCCCAGGGGCTGCTCCTGTCGTTGGTCGCCTACCTCGTGGGGAGCCAGTTCCTTTCGCGCGCCGACATGGAGCTCGTCTATCTGGTGACCGGGATCGCAGGCAGCCTCGCGGTGCAGGCCCGACGGGAGCTGCGCGCCGAAGCGGGGCCGACGCCATGTTGACCGTCCGTCGGATCGGCGAAGACGAGTTCCTCGGCTCGGAGCGAGCCTGGGACCAGCTCCTCGCCGCGTCGACCGCGGAGGTCCCCTTCCTCCGCCACGCCTGGCTGTCGGCGTGGTGGCGCGAGTTCGGAGCGGGGCGAGAGTTGTACGTCCTGGAGGTGCGGTCCGGTCCGACGGTCGTCGGCTACGCCCCGCTGTGCGCGACGCCGATTCGCGAGCACGGTCTCCTTCCGATGGTGGAGATGTCGTTCCTGGGCCGAGAGGGGGTGACCGGGGACTACCTCGACCTCGTCTCCCGGACCGGATCCGAATCGGCCGTCTTTGATGCCGTCCTCGATTGGCTCCTCCGCAACGCCGACCGGTGGGATCTCCTCCGCTGGTCCGATCTGAGGGAAGGGGCCCCCACCCTGCACGCGCTCGCCCGGACGGCGGCCGCTCGCGGGCTGACGCTCCATCCGGGGAAGGACCAGCACTGCCCCTATCTTCCACTGCCGAGGCGGTGGGGGGAGTTCCTCGCCGGCGCGTCGCGAAACACCCGCTCCAACGTGCGCCGCCGCGAGCGAAAGCTGCGCGATCAGGGGGCGGAGTTCCGCGAACGGCACGGCGCGGACGAGGTCGCCCGCGCGTTGGAGACGCTGTTCGCGCTGCACCACGCGCGGTGGAGCGCCCGTCGACGCGCCGGCAACTTCGAGGATCCCCGGATCCGCCGCTTCCATCACCGGATCGCGCCCCTCTTCGACGCCGAGGGGCGACTCGGGTTCTGGACACTGGCGTTGGGCGGCCGCGACGTCGCCGCCCTGTACGGCTTTCGCGACGGGCGGCGGTTCTTCTACTACCAGTCCGGATTCGATCCGGCGGCCTCCGACCACGGCGTCGGTTACGCCCTGATGGCGCACGCGATCCGCCGCTCGATCGAGATGGGCCTGCGCGAGTTCGACTTCCTGCGGGGGGACGAGGAGTACAAGCGACGGTGGACGCGCTTCGGCCGGAGCACGCTCTCGGTGATCGCGCTCCGACCCGGCGCAGCCGCCGTCGCCTGGCGGGTGCTCTCGGGCCTCCGCTCCATTGCCAAGGAGGTCCTCCAGCCCTCCGCCCCGGCGGGATCAGAAATCGCCGATGGTGAAATGGATCAGGACGTTCTTCCAGCCGGGCAGGGCGCGCAGCTCCTCGAGCTTGTCGGTGTCGACGCCGAAGTCGAACTTGATCGGACCGATCGGAGTGCGGGGGATCCGCAGCCCGACCCCGACGCCGGTGCTCAGCGAGTCGGGATTCTCGAGCGTTCCCCGGTCGGGCCGGATCGGACTCCGGTCGAGGAGGACGGTCGTGCCCGCGTCGTGGAAGATCACTCCGTCGAGCCCCAGCGCGAGGCGGTGGCGGAGCTCGAGGTTGTAGGATCCGGCGAGGTTCCCGCCGGTGGAGAAGTCCGAGCCGGAGGCGAAGCGAGGGCCGATGGAGGACTCCGCGAACCCGCGGACCGAGCCGGTTCCGCCGAGGTGGAAGCGCTGGTCGACCGGGATCCCCCGGGAGGCGAACAGCGGGACGGCATAACCTCCGCGCGCGGTGGCGGCGACGTTCAGGCCGCCCGGTCCGGGCCGGAACCAGGATAGGGAGCCCGTCACCCGCCCGAAGGAGACGTCGGAGCCGAATGCCCGGGCGGCCAGGTCGGCGTTGAGGGTGAAGGTGTAGCCGTCGGTCGGGTTTACGCGGTCGTCGCGACGGTCGACGAAAGTCCCCGCCGACAGGCTGGCGATCTTCCAGCGGAACGGCCAGTAGTACATCGAGGCGCTCGGGTCGAGAGGAAAGTCGGCCGGCTCGACCGCCACCGCCTCCTGCCGGCTGCGGTCCTCGTATTCGACGTCCCGCAGGAACATCTGGTAGCTGCCGATCAACTTGACGGAGGCTTCGCGCAACGGTCCCGTCGACACGTCGATCCCCCGGTCGGCCGCGACGATCACCCGGTTTCCGGAGTAGCCGAAACTCCGGCTCTCCTCCTTCTCGAAGAGGCTCGCCGTCATCGAGGTCGTAACCGGGCGGCGGAAGGTCAGCGGCTGGGCGTAGGTGAGGAGCATCCTCTGCTCGATCTTCGAATAGTCGACCGCGGGCTCCAGGCGGTTGAGCTTGCTGTCCGCCAGGATCCCGTCCCACCGCCAGTTCGCCTGCCATCGGAGCGAGATCGACTTCGCGCTCCCGAACAGGTTGCGATGGACGGCCCGGAGTCCCAGGCGCGGACCGTCCTGGTTCGAGGCGCCGATCGACGGCTCGAGCAGCTTTCGGTTCGCCTCCGAGACGCCGACACGAATGTCTCGTACCCGCTCGGGCTCCTCGTCTTCGAACGGCGCAATCGAGACCCGGCTGAAGGTGCCCAGGTTGGTCAGCGCCCGCCCGCCCGACGCGATCAGCGCCGGGGTGTAGGGCAGCCCGGTGCGGACCGGAAGGATCCGGTCGATCACGTCACGGCGGGTGAACTCGTTCCCCTTCACGATCACGCGGCCGACGAACGCCTGCAACCCTTCGTCGACCCGGATCGAGAGGTCGACGACCCCCTTGACCGTCACCGTGCTCGATTCGGCCCGCGCGTACGGAAGGCCGATCGAGGCGTAGTAGCTCTCGACCGCCTGGCCGACCCGCTCCAGCGACACCGCGTTCAGCGGCTGCCCCGTCCGGATCCCGACGGCCGGTTGCGCCAACGCCGTCCGCAGCGCGTCGGCCGACGCCTGCTGGTTCCCCGCAATCTCGATCTTCCCGACCACCAGCCGCGGCCCCGGCTCCACCGCGAGCTCCAGGTCGACCTTGCGACGCGCGCGGTCGACACGCGGTTCGCGCGCCTCGATCCGCGCCTCGGCGTATCCGAGCGAGCGAAGGTAGTCGACGAGGTGCGCGACGGCGCCGTCCACCTCTTCCGGGAGGAAGTGGCCGGCCGCCATCCCCGGCAGCCCGACCGGCAGCTCGTTTCGCAGGCCCCGGACGACGTCGGACGGAAGGGACTCGACCTCGCCGACGAGCTCCACGCTCCGCAGCTTGAACCGTCGTCCCGGGTCGATCTTGAAGCGGAACGACTTCCGCCGCTTGGAGGGCTGCACCTCGTAGGTCGCGGCGACCGATGCCTCGAGGTACCCGCGGCGCCGGTAGCGCGCGGCGAGCCGCTCCGACGCCTCCTCCCCGAACCCCTCGGTGAACTGCGACTCGCTGGCGAGGTCGAGGTAGCTCTTCAGCCGGTCGTCGCGGAAGTGGTACCACCAGAGCGGATCGGTCAACCGGTCCCGCTCCGCGAGCGGGCGCTTGTCGAACTGAAGATCGATCCGCTCTCCGGAGCTGACCAGCACGACGACTCGCGCGTTTCCGGCGGAGTCGGTCTGCGCCATCCGCGGCGGATCGAGCGGAAGCCGGGCTTCGAGGAAGTCGTCGGACCGGTGCAGCTCCAGGATCCGGCTGCGGGCCGCGTTCAGCGCGCGGTCGGTGAGCGGATTGCCGACCTTGAGTCCCGACCGGCGCAACAGCTCCGCCTCGTCGTAGGCCATGTCCCCTTCGAACGAGATCGACCGGATGTGGCTGCGCACTCCCGGTTCGACGCGCACGTTGACGAGCGCCTCGCCGGCGGCGTTGGTGGCGGCCTCCACCTCGACGGCGGCACGCCTCCAGCCCTCGCGGATCAGCGCATCGCGCGCGTCGACCGCCATCCGTTCCAGCTCCGTCTCCGACGGCACCGGATCGCCGGCCGAGACCCCGAGCGCCGCCGTGACCCGCGACGCCGGCGTGAATCCCTTGACGGTGATGCGCCGGACCCGCGGAACGGGGACGAGCCGGATGGTGAGGTCGACCCCCTCCGTGTTGCGGCGCGCCTCGACGCCGATCTCGGCGAAATCGCCGAGCTTCGCCAGGACCTCGATCGTCCGCCGCACCTGGCGCGCGGAGAACCGGTCCCCCTTGCGGATCTCGAGGAACCGCTCGAGTTCGACCGTTCTCGCCTCCCGTGGCACGACGACGGAGACGGAGGTGACTTTGGTACCGGCCAGCTCGGATCCATCCGCGCGTCGCAGCGCCTCCACCGCGGACCGTGCCGGGACCCCGCCCGATTCGAGGGCGAGCGCGGCGAGCAGGAGCGCGGCAGCGGGACTCATTTCCACTCGAACCGGAACTTCGCGTCCGCGCCGAAGTCGTTCTCGCCGAAGATCACCGCTTCGGATTCGGTCGTCTGGTCTTCGTTCGTGGCGCCGAAAACGACGTGCAGCCGCCGGTTCACCCGGTAGTCGAGCTGCGTGTTGTAGGTCGCGTTGGTGACGCCGAACGCGCCCGTCCAGGTGAGGTCGGGATTGATCGTCTTGCGAATCACCGTCTTCAGGCCGACCTGCCCCGCCTGGTTGTAGGTCGGCACGACGTCGACCGAGTCGAGGTTCGCGAGCCGCTTCACCGCGTCGGTGATCCCGCGCCGCTCGCCCAGCCCTTGCCCCACGACCGATCCGATCAGGCCGGCGGCGACCTTCACGTCCTGCCCCTGCGTCTCCTGATGCGTCAGTCCGGTGGCGAGAAGGAAGTGGATGTCGTCGTCCGACAGTGGCGGGATCGATTCCAGCTGCGGCGGTTCCAGACCGCCGGAGAGGCTCGCCTGCACGTGCGCGGTGATCTGCCAGTCGCGCTTGATCGTCTCCGCCCAGCAGTCGAGCGAGAAGTCGAATCCGTGCCGGTCGTCGAACCGGACGGTGGCGGTCTGGACGTTGAACTCGGTGTTCTGGATGACCGCCTTCCCCCGCGTCGACTCCAACGTGCCGGCGACCCGCAGGTCGGCGTTCGAGCCGACGAGGCGCAACGGATCGTCGGGTCGGGTGTGGAACTCGACATGCGCGGCGTCGTTCTTCACCCAGAGGTTGTCGTCGGCGATCAGCACCAGATCGATGTCGAACAGCCGGTCGCCCGGATCGGAGACGGAGACCGACGTCCGGCGCTGCCCCAGCGCCAGCGCCTTCCACTCGAGCGGCTTGGTGTACTTCCCGTCGGCGACCCGCAGCGTTCCGGAGAGCTTCGAGCGGTCGGCCGGTCCGGCGAACTCGATCTCCCCGGATCCGCGCGCGGAGATCCCCAGCTCGGGAAGCCGGAGCGAGACGTCGGTGACACGCGCGCCGATCTCGTAGTTCCGGACCTTCGCTCCGATGAGACCGATCGACCCGTCGGCGACGAAGGTGCCGCCGCTCGCCTTTCCGGCCAGGGAAGGACCGATCACCACCTCGTTCTCGGTGACCTGGATCCGTCCGGCGATCCCTTCCAGGGGCAACGCCGGGAAGTTCCGCAGCTTGACGGCGCCCCCCTCCAGCTCGCCCACCGCCGTCACGTCGGGTGCCCCTTTCGAGCCGCCGATCCAGAGAGTGGAGACGTTGAGCGTCCCCTCCAGCCGCGAGAAAGCGTCGGTGAACAGCGAGGCCAGCGCCAGATCGAGCTTCCCGCCGCCCCGGAACTCCTGGCGGCCGTCGGCCCATCGCTGCCCGGTGAGGTGGAACCGGGTCTCGTCCCCCGAGATTGCGAGGTCGCCGATCACGATCCTCCCGCCGCCGACGGAGAGCACCGCGGGGCGGTCGTTCTGGAGCCGGTGCGGCCCGCGCGCGAGGACGAGCTCGTTCGCCGTCACGTCGATCTCGGCGGAGCGGGGGTCGGAAAGCTTGCCGCGAGCGCGAAACGTCCCCGATACCGAGGCCTTCACCTCTTCGTCGCGCGCGAGACGGCCGTTGAGGACGTAGAGATAGGGCTTGAACGAGTGGCGGGTGGCGACGAGGTCGATCTCATAGGGGAAGCCCTCGGAGACCTTGAGCCTCACGCGGCCCGCGGCCTTCAAGGTGCCACCGACGAGATTGGCCTCGACCGTGAGCACCTCCTTCGAACCTCCACCCGATGGATTGCCCAAGGCAACCGTGTCGAACTCGATCTGGGAGGCGCCGAGCCGCACGCCATGGAACCGACTGTGGGTGAGCGTGAGCCTCCCCCGCGCTTCGGGCCGACGCAGTCGGCCCCCGAGGTGCATTCGCAGCGACGCCTCGGAGGTGAGGAGCGGCTCGGGACCCAGGTGGTCGACATCCGACAGGGTGAGCCCCTGGGTATGGATCTCCAGGTTGACCGCGCCTCCGAGGGCTGCCTCGTCCGGCGACGGGTTCCCCAGGCTTCCTCGGGCGAACACTTTCGCCCCCGACGGCTTGGCCGCCACCAGGTCGTCCAGCCACAGCGTCCCCTTCTTCCATCGGCCGGACGCCTTGTAGCTCCCGAATCGCTCCCCTGACACGGCGAGATCGCCCCCCGCGACGCGAAAGTCCCCGTCGAGCGCCGCGAATGGACCGCGCAACGAGAGCATTCCCGAGACCGAGCCGCGCACGTGTTCGCTCGCGGGCGGATCGCCGAAGACGACGTCGGCCAGGTCTTCGATCCGTGCCTCCTTCACGGTCACGTCGGCCGAAAGGAGAGCGACATCGCGGAAGTCGATTCGCCACGGCCCGGCGTACCGGCTCGAGCCCCGCGCGATCTCCGTCGGCCCGTCGGAGGCGAGCACCGAGTCCTCGAAGCGAAGCCCCCCGTTGGCGTCTCCGAAGTCGAACCCTTCGACCCGCAAGCCCTTGAGGTCGAGGTCGGCCTCGATCACCAGCTTCTCGAACGGCCCGTGGATCCGCGCGGTCGCCGGACCGGTGCCAGCGAGGGCGACGCTACCCGCCGGCGAGAACTCCGCCAGCACCAGCGGCGCGCAGGCGATCGCGAGGTCGGTCGAGCCGGCGAAATCGAGGCGGCCCTGGGTCGCCAGGTGCGTCCTCCCGGCGACCGCCTCGACGGCGGTGAAGTCGATGCCGCTCTCCCGGACCGTGAACCGTCCGCCGATCCGGCCGGGGAGCGCACGCAGGTTCGACCGGGCGCGGCCTCCCGCGTCCCAGGCGCGATCGCGCCACACGAAATCACGGTGCGCCAGCTCGGTCTCGACCTTCAAGTCGAGCGGGCGGAGGGGACCCTTGAGGGCGAGACGACCTCCGACCCGGGCATCGACGTGGGAACCGGGGATCCCCATGGTGTCCAGGAGCTGGGCGAAGGAGACCTGTTCCAGCCTGGTATCGAGCGAAAGCTCGGGCGCCCCCGATCCGAACCCCACCTCCGCCGTCCCCGAGATCTCCCCTCCGCCGCGGCGGACGCGCAGCGCGGTGGCGCGGGCCCCGCTCCCGGTCACGTCGACCTCGGCCTCGGTATCGCCGAAATGGAACCGGTCGAGCCACAGGTCGGGGACACTGGCGTGACCGCGCGCGCGGACGGCCTTTCCGATCACCGTCAGGCGCCCGTCCCAGTTGAGAGTGCCGTCGAGCGCCGGGGCGGACGGCGCGATCGACGTCAACCGCTGCAGCGGCGCGACCAGGCGCAGCGTCGACAGGTCGACGTCGGTGTCGCCTCGGAGCTGGATCGTGCCGGCCGCTTCGGCGGCGATCGAGCCTCCGACCAGGCGGGAATGCTTGATCTCGAGGCTCGAACCGCCCAGCACCACCCTCGCGTCGAGCGCGGAGATCGACTCCTCGAACGCCCCGTCCTCCATCCCCAGCCGGAAGCGGCGGCCGTCCGATTCGAGGTCGACCACCAGGCTGCCGTTTCGCTCGAACGTTCCCAGCGCGCGGATCCGCGTCAATCCCAGTTGGAGGTCGGGCGCGTCGGCGCGCAGATGGAACGTCCCGTCCTTGACCAGGATCGCGTCGAGCCTCCACTCCAGGGTGCGACCCTTGGGCTCGGGCCCCTCGTTCGCGACGAGCGGCGTCGGAAGTCCGAGCAGGTTGCCGTCGACGAGCTCCAGGTCGAGGTGCGGCCCCTCCAGCTCGATGCGGTCGACGTCGAGTCGTCGGGCCATCGCCTGCAGCGGACGGAAGACGATCCGCATCCTCTCCACGCGTACCGTGGGTTCCTCGAGCTGCGGCCGACCGGCGGCCATCCGCGGCGTCACGGCGATCTCCCCGGCCTGGATCCCCGGCTTGAGCGAGATCACCTGGATCTGCAGCCAGCCGATCTCGACCTTGGCGTGGAGCCACGCGCCGACCTCGCGTTCGATCCGGTCGCGGACGTAGCGCTCGAAGGGACCGCTCTGGAGTCCGGCGAGCGTGGCGAGGACGAGCCCGAGGACCGTCCCGACGAAGAAGATCGCGGCCCTTCTCTTCACGAAGTCCCTTTGGCCCTCTCCTCCAGCTGGTCGAGGATGCTGTCGATGTCCTCCAGGCGGTCCTCGCCGCTTCCCCCGTGGTCGCGCGGGACGTCGGCGGCGCGAACCTCGGGCGGGCGCGGATCGATCGGGCGTCCGGCCGCACCGACGGTCGCCCCCCGTTCGGGCAGGCGCCATCCCGAGGCAGGCGGGGGCGGGTCCGGGACCGGCAGCGGCGTCATCTCGGGCCGCGGCTCCAACGGCGAGAGCGCCGTCCCTTCGGGCGGCGGCGGCGGCTCGCCCGCCGGCCGCAGGCCTTCGCCGGCCGCCCGCAGGCGATCGGCGTCGGAGGGACCGGCGCCGACGAGTCCCAGGTCGTCGGCCGCGCGGAGGACCAGCTCCTCGTCGGCGGCCGGTCGCCGGGAGAGGTAGGCCTCGAGGAGGGCGTTGTCGCAGAGCGTGTTGATCAGCCGCGGCGTACCGCGCCCGAACCGATGGATCAGATCGATCGCCCCCTCGGTGAAAAGCATCCGCGACGCCCCCGCGAGGCGGAGGCGGTGGGCGATGTAGGCGGCGGCCGACGACCGCGAGAGCGGCTCGAGCCGAACGCGCATCGCCACCCGCTGGCGAAGCGGCTCGTCGAGCGTCAGGTTCCGGTCGAGGTCGGTCAGGCCGAAGAAGACGAACGTCAGCAGCTTCCGCTCCGAAAGCTCGAGGTTCAGCAGCCCCCGAAGCTCCTCCATGATCTCGCGGGTGCGAAGCATCTGCGCCTCGTCGATCAGGATGACCGCCTTCTTCCCGGACTCGTGGATGGCGACGAGCCGCTGGTAGACCTGCGACAGGAGCTTGAGCTTGTCCTCGGCCGCCGCCTTGACTCCGAGCAGCAGGGCGATGCGCGAGAGGAGCCAGCTCGCCGTCGTCTCGGCGTGCACAACCATCAGCAGCGACGCTTCGAACTGCTTCTCGGGGAGCGACTCGAGGAGCCGCCGCGCGAGCGTGCTCTTCCCCGCGCCGATCTCCCCGATCAGCACCGCCAACCCCTTCATGCTCTCGACCGCGTGGTGGAGCTTGAACAGCGCGCGCCCGTGTTGCTCGCTGTCGTAGTAGAAACGGGCGACGGGAGCGTTGCTGAACGGTTCGTGCTTGAGCGAGAAGAACTCGAGGTAGTTCAAATAGGGCTCTTTAGACGAACGAGATCTTCGAGGTGCGGTTCGCAGGCGGGGCATCGCCTCCGCCGAGCTTCCGGGCGACGTCCCGGAATCCCGGTTCGATCGTCTGCACCTGGCGGTAGGCGGCCATCGCCTTCGCCGATTCGCCCATCGCCTCCAGCGTCGCCGCCAGCTCGTAGAAGTAGCCGGCCTTCTGCTTGTCGGTGACCCCCGGTGTCTTGATCGACTGGGTGAACGACTTGATCGCCGCCTCGTAGTTCCCCATGTCGCGCTGGCACAGGCCGATCATGCTTCGGCAGTCGGCCACCTTGTTGCTCGACTTCGCCGCCAGCTCGAACTCGGAAATCGCCTCGTCGAGCAGCCCCATCTCTCGGTAGGCGATCCCGAGGTCGTACCGGGCCTGGCGATCCTCCCCCGCCTGCTCACCGGCGCGCTGTCGCGCCTCGCGGACGACGTCGCCGAGCGAGACCTGGGAGTTCTCGTCGAGCGGATGGCTGTTCGCCTCCTCGCGCGCGAATCCGTCCAGATCGTCCATCAGCTCGGCCGCGAGATCGAACCCTCCGGACTCCTCCAGACGGGCGGCACGCTTCGACGGCGCGCTCCGCTCCGGCCGGGTCGGCTCGCGCTCAACCGGGACGCCCGCGGCGGCGGCCCTCGCCAACGCCTCCGCCCGCGCCAGGCGGCTGGTGAGGGCCGGGTGTCCGGGATGGCTCCGCAGGGCGCGCCGGTAGCCGGCGATCGCCTCGTCGAAGATCTTCTGCTTCAGGAAGAAGTCGGCCTCGTCGACGTCATCGGTGAGCTCCGCCGGCACCGGTTCGTCGCTCACCGGTGGAATCGACGGCTCGGCACGGGAGATCGGGATCGCCGGAGGCGCGGCCCGCGCGGCCGATCCGGCGGCCGTCGGGGCGGCGCGCGACGAGAACCCGGAGGCCGTCCGGTCCGCGGCCGTCCTCGCCCCTGCCGTGGCGGGCGGCACGATCTCGTCGACATCGTCGACGCCGAACCGCTCCTCGATCGACCTCGGCTTCGTGGACCGCCGGAAGCTGCCGGTGAACTCTTCGGCCGACTGGCCGTTCTCGAATGCGCTCGCCAGCTCGCTGAGCAGCTGGTCCGGATCGGCCGCCGGCTTCGAAGCCTCCGCGCGGCGGCTGTCGAGCTCCACCACGTCGGCCGGTCGGGGGCTCTCGACCGGGCGCGCCTTCGGCATCCGCTTGGACACGGTCTCCTTCGAGCTTTCGGGGACGTCGTCGAGCGACGCCTCTTCGATCCCGGCTAGGTCGATCGACACCTCCTGCGCCGGCGGCACCTGCGGGACAAGCGCCTCCGCGTCGTCGACCTGGATCTCGATCGCGTCGCCGTTCTCGATCGGAAGGCCGGGCGCCTCGATCAACGGAGCCGCGTCGCCTGCGCCTTCGCCGACGTCGATCTCCATCGACGGTTCGAGCGCCTGCGTGGCGCTGATCTCCTCCGTCGGCATCTCCGACGCCGGCAGCCCGCCGCCTTCCAGCTCGGTGGCCCTCGTCTGGAGACCGAGGTGTCCGGGGGCGAAACCGAGTCCATCGCGCAGCATCTCCTGCGCGCGCTCGCGCTCCCCTCGCGCCAGGAGCAGGTCGACAGCGGAGAGCACCGCCGATGCCGCGCTGTCGGCATCCTTGTGCTGGAGGTAGACCTCCTTCAGCTTGAGGTGTGCCTCGACGTTGTTGGGATTGCGACGGACGATGCCGCGCAGGTGGTCGAGCGCCTTCTCCAGGAGGCCGTACTTCAGATAGACATCCGCCTCGGTCAGCAGCTTGTTGATCACCTCCGGGTCGTCGTACGCCCCGGTCGGCGAGGAGGCGGTCGGTCCGGGAACCGGCGCCGCCGCGCGCGCGGCCTCCACCGGCACGCGCCGGACCGGCGCGGACGCGGTCGGCTCGATCGATTTGCCGTGCAGGACCGACTGCGCCTCGCCGTCCTGCGGATCGATCTCCAGGATCTTCCGGAACGCCTCCATCTTCGCCGGGACGTTCCCCTGCGTGTCGTGGAGATGCGCGATCTCGCGGTAGACCGACTTCGACTTCTCCGGCTGCCCGAGGCTGACAAAGGCGGCGGCCAGCATCTCCAGGGTCGCCAGCTCGTGCGGATTGGCGCGGAAACAGATCTGCAGCTTGGCCAGCGCCCGTTTGGGATCGCCGCGGTCGAGGTAGAGGCCGGCGAGCTCCCGCACCAGGTCGAGGTTGGACGGGTCGAGCGCGACGATCTTCTCCAGCACCCCCGCCAGCTCGTCGAACTTCGCCTTCGCGCGCAGGTCGTCCGCGATCCGCAGGAACTCCTCGAGCGCGTCGCCGGTCTGGCCCTCGGTGGCGTTGATCTCCGCCAGCTTCCTCCGGACCGCGACGTTCTCCGGATCGAGCTCGGCCATCTTCTTGAGGACGTCGGCCGACTCCTTGCTCATCCCCTTCTGGTCGTAGTGCGTCGCGACCAGCTGGTACTGGTTCATCGCGTCGGACAGGAGGCCGAGCTGCTGGTAGAGCTCGCCCAGCTTGAGGTGGATCTCCACCTGCGTCCCGTCGAGCTTCAGGATCTGGTTGTAGACGGCGACCGCCTTCAGGAAGAACCCGTCCTTGGCGTAGCTCTCCGCGACCATCTGGTACTGCTGCGCCGCCTCGGTGTTCGCCTGCTTCTTGGTGTAGGTGTCGCCGAGCTTGAGGCGGACGCGGATGTCGTTCGGATCGGCCTCGAGGACCTTCAGGAACTCCTTGATCGCGCGATCGTACAGCCCCTTTTGGAGGTACTTGCTCGCGTTGTCTAAGAGCTTGTTTTTGTTGACCGAGGCCAATCTCGCTCCGCGGGCGTACGTACCGACGCCTCCCCCGTGGGCGAGGAGGTGCGACCGTCTGCCCACGAGCTTACCAGAACGGGAGAAAGCCTGGAACGAAGCGATTTTCTACGTGATTCCGCTCATCTCGCGTCCATGGCCCGAAAGAATCGTGCCGCACCGTGATGGCGGTCACGGAAAGCGCGCAACGCGCCGGCGCTACAGGTTCTTCTCGAGGAATCCGGTGTCGACTTCGCCCTTGATGAACTTGTTGTGGGCGACGATCCGTTTCTGGAGGGGGATGTTGGTGGCGATCCCTTCGACCACGAACTCGTCGAGGGCGCGCTGCAGGCGATGGATCGCCTCCATCCGATCGCGCCCGTACACGATCAGCTTGGCGAGCATCGAATCGTAGTTGGGGGTGACGAAGTACCCATCGCAGACGGCGCTGTCGACGCGCACGCCGATGCCGCCCGGCGCGTGGTAGCCGCCGATGCGGCCCGGCGAGGGGCGGAAGGTGACCGGGTCTTCGGCGTTGATGCGGCACTCGATCGCGTGACCGGTGAGCTTTGCCGCCTTCACCTCGGGAGGGAGCTTCAACCCCGCCGCGATCTCGATCTGGGTGCGGATCAGGTCGAGTCCGGTCACGCACTCGGTCACGGGGTGCTCCACCTGGATGCGGGTGTTCATCTCGATGAAGTAGAGGTTCCCCTTCGGGTCCATCAGGAACTCGATCGTCCCGACGTTTCGGTAGCGCAGCTTCTTGAGCGCGTTGACGATGATCCCGCTCATCCGCGCCCGGTTCTTCTCGGTCATCACCGGGCAGGGACTTTCCTCCACCAGCTTCTGGTGGCGGCGCTGGATCGAGCAGTCGCGTTCGCCCAGCACCACCACGGCTCCGAAGTTGTCGGCGACGACCTGGAACTCGACGTGGCGCGGGTTCTCGATGAACTTCTCGACGTAGAGATCGCCGTTCCCGAAGGCCGCGGCCGACTCGGCCTTCGCCGTCTGGAAGGCGTTGGCGAAGCCGGCGTCGGCGCGGACGATCTTCATCCCCTTCCCGCCGCCCCCCGCCGCCGCCTTGATGATCACCGGGTAGCCGACCTCCTTGGCGAAGGCGCGGCCGTCCTTCTCGTCCTGCAGGAGCGGCGTTCCGGGGACGAGCGGCAGACCCGCCCGCCGCGCCGCCTCGCGCGCCGCGATCTTGTTCCCCATCGTCTGCATGTTCTCGGGGGTCGGGCCGATGAAGACGATCCCGCTCCGGTTGCAGACGTCGGCGAACTCCATGTTCTCGGCCAGGAAGCCGTAACCGGGATGGATCGCGTCGGCCTGGGTCACGTCGGCCGCGCTCATGATGCGGGGGATGTTGAGGTAGCTCTCCTTGGCCGGCGGCGGTCCAATGCAGATCGACTGGTCGGCGAATCGGACGTGAAGCGAGTCGGCGTCGGCGGTGGAGTGGACCGCCACGGTGCGGATCCCCATGTCCTTGGCGGTGCGGATGATCCGCAGCGCGATCTCGCCACGGTTGGCGATCAGGATCTTCTTGAACATTCGCTTCTGGAGGCGCCCGGTTCTAGGCGGACTCGATCCGGAAAAGGGGTTGACCGTACTCCACGGGTTGTCCGTTCTCGGCCAGGATCTCGGCGACCCGCCCGTCGGACTCCGCCTCGATCTCGTTCATCAGCTTCATTGCTTCGATGATGCAGAGGACCTGGCCCTTCTTCACGGCCGTTCCCACCTCGACGTAGTTGGGGCTGTCGGGGGACGGCGCGCGGTAGAAGGTGCCGACGAACGGCGAGGTGATCGCCTTCCCCGGTTTCTCGGCGGCGGCGGCAGGGGCGGTGGGGGCCGGACCGGTCGGCAGCTCCGTCCGCGGCGCCGGCATCTGCATGACGACCGGCGGCGCGGCGACCGACGTTTCGCCTTGCGGCCCGCGACGGATGCGAAGCCGTACGCCGTTCCCTCGTTCGATCTCCAGCTCGGAGACGTCCGTCCCCTTGAGGACGGCCAGGATCTCCTTGATCTCTTTCGTGTTCAACGTGGCCTCGTCCGCCGCTCGGGCGCGTGCTCCGCGCGGCTCACCGTCCCGAAACGCGCTCAACGTACTCGCCCGTCCGTGTGTCGATCTTCAGTTGATCGCCGATGTTGATGAAAAGAGGCACCTGAACCACCGCGCCGGTCTCGAGCGTCGCCGGCTTCAGCGTTCCGGTCGCGGTGTCCCCCTTGAAGCCGGGCTCGGTGTTGGCAACGGTCAGGGAAACGAACACCGGCGGCTCCACCGAGATTGCGCGCCCCTTGTAGAACAGGATGTTCACCACCGTGTTGTCCTTGAGCCAGTTCTTCTCGTCGCCCATGTGATCGGCGTCGAGATAGGTCTGCTCGTAGGACGAGGTGTCCATGAAGTTGTAGTGGGTGCCTTCCTTGTAGAGGAACTGCATCTCCTTCTGTTCGAGGTCGGCGGCCTGGAACTTCTCGCCCGACTTGAACGTCCGCTCGATCACGGTGCCCAACACCAGATTGCGGAGCTTGGTCCGGGTGAAGGCGTTCCCCTTGCCGGGCTTCACGTGCTGGAACGAGACGATCGACCAGGGATACCCGTCCATCTCGATCTTGAGGCCATTCCGGAAATCGCTGACTTCGTAGACGCCTGCCATCGGGGCTTCTCCTGCATCGAACGTGTCACGGCCGCTTCCGGAGATGCGCGACCAGCCCCTCGAATCCGAGCAGATAGCCCTCCGGACCGAACCCTTCTACACGTCCGACCACCACCCCGGCAAGATGGCTTCTTCGACGGAACGGCTCCCGGCGGAACGGGTTGGTCAGGTGAACCTCGATCGCGGGGAGCCCGGCCGCGGCGACGGCGTCGCGAAGCGCCACGCTGGTGTGCGTGAGGGCCCCCGCGTTGACGACGATCCCGTGGTGCTTCTCGCGCGCGGCGTGAATTCGGTCGATCAACGTCCCCTCGTGGTTCGATTGGAAGGTGACGACCGCGGCCCCGAGCGATTGGGCGCGCTCCTTGAGCGCGGCGTCGATCTCCTCCAGGGTGGTGGTGCCGTAGACGTCCGGCTCGCGGATGCCGAGGAGGTTCAGATTCGGCCCGTGGAGGACGAGGATCGACGGCCCGACCGCTCGCGACGCCGCGCCGCGCGACCCGCGTCCCCGCTCCCGCTCGACCGCCACCGGCACGGTTCCGTGCGGTTCCCCTCCACCCGAGGCGGCCAGCGCCTGGCTCGCCGTCTCGAAGATCTTGCGCTGGACCCCGTCGAGCTCACGGCGCTTGGATCGCTGGCGGCGGAAGTGCTTGGCCGCCGTCTGGTACTGGATCAAGGCGTCGTCGAGGATTCCGAGGTGCCGGTAGTAGTCGCCGAGCCGGACGCGCACGTCGACCTGCGACCCGTCGAGATTGAGGATCCGGTTGTAGACGGCGACCGCCTTCAGGTAGGACCCGTTCTTGGCGTAGCCGTCGGCGGCGAGCCGGTACTCGCGGACGGCGTCGGCGATCCTCCCCCGTTGGACGTAGAGTTCGGCGAGCTTCAGCCGCAGCCGGTCGTCGTCGGGACGCGACGCCAGCTCGCGCGTCAGGACCCGTTCGGCCCGATCGCCGGCCTTCGCCTTCACGTCACATCTCCTCCGCCAGCGCGCGGGCGGCGCGCTTCAGGACGTAGCGACCCTTCCCGAGATTTCCGCCGGCGGAGATCACCAGCACCACGAAGTACTCGGCCGAGACGGGCCGCATCAGCACCACCCCGCCGTCGGTGGTGATCGAAACCTCTTCCACTTTTCCGCGTTGGAGGGAGTCACTGGTGCGCTGCACCTCGGCGAGCGCGCTCGAGTACTCGGTCCCCAACGTCTGCACGTCGAGGCCGGCCCCTTGGCGCGAGAACTCCTCCACCGCGATCCCGTCGACCCCCATCACCACCGAGGCCAACGCGCCGTCGACTTGCTCGACCGAAGCCCGGAGGATCTCGCGCAGGGGGTCGCCGGGCGACGGTCCCCCCGGATCTCGAGCATTCGAATCGCTCACGTCGGCTCGCTCCGTCGACGTGCGAGCGCCGGCGCCGGAGTCGGACCGCGCCGCCGTCCCCGCACCCGCGACAGGAGCGTCCGGAGCTCCGCGTCGGCTCCACGGGCGGGATTCGGCGCGGGAGACGGCGGCGGATCCGGCGCCGGCGCGGCGGTGGCGGACTGCGCGGCGGCGAGCTTGCGGGCGAGATCGGCGTTCGACGGGTCGAGGCGCAGCAGGTTCTCGTAGATCGGGATCGCCTTTTCGGGGTGCCCCTGCTGCACGAACAGATCGCCGACGGTCGCGGTCTGGATCGGGACCGCCGGCGATGTGACGCGCGCCGGCGGCGGGGCGGGCCGGGCCGTCGGCGTCCAGCGCGACGGATCGACGGCGATCGCCGGCACGACGCGCGGCCCGGCCGACGGCGGATCGAGCGGGCGCGGAACGGCACGGGGCGGAATCGCGGCGGGACGCAACGTACCGCCCAGCGCATCGCCCGCGGTGCGGACCTCGAAGGAGTCGGCCCGTCCGCGTTCCACCTGTTGCGGCGCGAGCCCCAGGGCCTGGAGAGCGGCGAGCCGGCCCTGCGAATGCGCATCGCCCGGATCGAGGAGCAAGAGTGTGCGGTAGGTCTTGGCCGCCGCGTCGGCCTCCCCCGATCGCTCGTAGGCCTCGGCCAGCGCGGAGAGAGCGGCGAGGCTACCGGGGGAGAGGCTCACCGCCCGTTCCAGCGGTCCCTTTGCGTCGGCCGCGCGGCCGCGCGCGAGGAAGCATCGCCCCAGCGTCGTCAGCGCCGCCGGGATCCCCGGATGGAGCGGGATCCCCTTCTGCAGCACGTCGAGCGCCTCGTCGATCCGTCCGGCGACGCGGTAGGCCTCGGCCAGCGGTGCGAACGCCTTCGACGAAGGGTCGGCCTCGAACGCCGCCTGGGCCCGCTCGATCTCGGCCCGCTGCGACCGGTCGAACGTCACTCCGGGTTCTCGATCGTGTAGGACAGGGTGCAGGTGCTGGTGCCGCTCCCGAACACCTCGAGAATCTGGCCGGTCTGCGATCCGCCCTCTTCCAGGCCCTGCACCGTCAGCTGGACGGTGAAGTCGAGGATCCCGTTCTCGTCGGTGGTCAGCGTGGAGTCGGTGTCGAAGTCGTCGCCGGTTCCACACACCCCGTTGCAGACCTGAGCCGCGGTGCTGTCGCTGTACACCGTGACCTCGACATCGTTGAGCGGGACGGTGGTGGCGAGGCCGGGATCGTTCACCGTCACCGTCTGCGCAATGCGGAAAAAGTTGGTGACCCCCAGATCGCCCGACAAGGCGAGCGTGGGGGCCGCGCCGCACTCCACCTCGACCTGCGGGGAGGGGGAGGTGCAGGCCGACGCGGCGGCCACCAACATCGCGGTC
This sequence comes from uncultured bacterium, assembly GCA_964372275.1. Classification (GTDB taxonomy): domain Bacteria; phylum CAYJRR01; class CAYJRR01; order CAYJRR01; family CAYJRR01; genus CAYJRR01. The sequence goes on along the minus strand of CAYJRR010000012.1, from coordinate 12,075 downwards.
GAAAGGAGGCGTATCGCACGCCCGAATCTGCAGGGACCCATGGGAACCTCCCCGATGCGGCGCCCGTCGGCCGCATCCTTCAAGTATGCCTCATTCCATCAGAAAACGCTTCAGCTCGACCTGCGGAACGTCGACCAGCCGGACCCGCCCGATGCGCGCCAGGAGCGGCAGGCGAAGGACGTTTCCGAACCTCTTCTTGTCTTTGGAAAGGAACCGGGCAGCGCCTCGCCGGGGGCCGTCGACCGGAAGTCGGAAGCGCCTCAACAGGCTCGACAGACGCTCCACATCCTCGGCGCGACAACAGCCCTTCGAGGCGGCGAACGCCGCCTCGACCACCATCCCCGCGGCGACCGCCTCCCCGTGGAGCCACCGCGAATACCGATGGAAGGCCTCGATCCCGTGACCCACTGTGTGTCCGAAGTTGAGCACGGCGCGGAGGCCGCGTTCCTCCGGATCGCGCGCGACGACCGCCGCCTTGATCCGCACGCAAGCGGCGATGACGTCGATCGCCAGCGGATCGGCGGCCGATTCGAGGCGCGCGAACAGCCGGCGGTCGGCGATCGCCGCCGTCTTCGCCACCTCCGCCATCCCGGCGCGGCGCTCGCGGGGGGGAAGCGTCTCGAGCAGGTCGAGGTCGGCCACGACGGCGGCGGGCGCCTTGAACGCGCCGACGAGGTTCTTCCCCGACGGAAGGTCGAAGCCGGTCTTCCCCCCGACCGACGAATCGACCTGTGCCACCACCGTCGTCGGCACCTGGACCAGCGGGACGCCTCGCAGCGCCGTGGCGGCGACGAATCCGGCCAGGTCCCCCACCACTCCGCCGCCGAAGGCGACGATCGGCGTCCGCCGGTCGAGCCCGGCGTCGATGGCGGCACGCCACAGCCGCGCGACCGTCGCAATCGTCTTGTGCCGCTCCCCCGGGGGGATCGCCAGCACCACCGGCCGGAGCTCCGCGCCGCGAAGCGATCGCTCCAGCCGCGCCCCGTGCAGCCGCGCCACGTTGCGGTCGGTGATGACGACCGCAAGGTCCGCCTTCGGCGCGACCCCGCGCACGACGGCGCCGACGTCGGAGAGGAGACCGTGGCCGATGCGGACGGGGTAGGAGGACGGGGAGGAGAAGGGAACTCGCACGGAGATCGCTACGTTCCGTCCCGTCCGCCTTCCCTTCCGTTCACGACTCCGACTCCCTGCTCGTTCACGGCTCCGGCTCCGGCTCCCTTCCGCTTGTCGGAACGTGACCGGAGTCGGAGTCGGAAGGCGACGGGAGAGGGAACGGAGAAGGGATCCGACGGCGGCGTGCGCGGAGCCCGATCCCGTTTCGATCGAGACATGCGCCGCGCGCGCGTATCGGGATTGGCGCTCGGCGAGGATCTCCCGCAAGCGCGCGGCACGATCGCGAGCGCCGCGCAGCAAGGGCCGCGCGCTCCCCGCCGTCCGCCGCGCGAGCGCCTCCGGCGATGCCTTCAGCCACACCACCGTCCCGCTCCGACGCATGCGGCGCACGTTCGAGGCGTCGAGCACGGCGCCGCCGCCGGTGGCGATCACGGCCGGGGTTTCGCCCCGGACGGCGGCCGCGATCGCCGCCGCCTCCAGCGTACGGAAGCGATGCTCGCCTTCGCGCTCGAAGATCTCCGCGACCGGCCGGCCGGCGACCCGCTCGACCTCACGGTCGAGGTCGAGGAAGCGGGCTCCGAGCCGGCGGGCCAGCAACGATCCGACGGCGCTTTTTCCGCTTCCCATCATCCCCACCATCCAGATCCGTTCCACGCGCGGCAAAGGATCACCGTCCCGCACGGCGTGCGACCAGCCGCCGGTAGCCCTTCGCCGCCGCGGAGACCTCCTCCATCGAATCGCCGCCGAGCTTCTCTCGAAACGCGCGGGTGAGCTCGATCGCCATCATCGCCTCGCCGACGACTGCCGCCGCCGGGACGGCGCAGGCGTCCGACCGTTCCACCGCCGCCTCCGCCGGCCGGCGCGTCTCCAGGTCGACCGACGGCAGCGGCTTGGAGAGGGTGGAGATCGGCTTCATCGCCGCGCGCACCCGGAGCGGCTCGCCGTTGGTCGTCCCCCCCTCCAGCCCGCCGGCGTTGTTCGACGGCCGGACGAACCCGCCGCCGCGCCGCGCGCGGATCGGATCGTGCACGCGGCTGCCGCGCCGCGCGGCGGCGAGGAACCCCTCGCCGATCTCGACCCCCTTGATCGCCGGGATGCTCATGAACGCCGCCGCCAGACGCGCGTCGAGCCGCGAATCCCAGCGCGCGTAGCTCCCCAGACCCGGCGGAAGGCCGACCGCGACGGCGAGGAAGATCCCGCCGACGGTATCGCGGGCCGCCAAAGCGGCGCGGATCGCCCCGCGCATCCGCTCGGCGGCGGCCCGGTCGGCGCAGCGCACGTCCGACGCCTCGATCTCGGCGCGGTTCGCGACCGGATCGCGCGCGGCCCACGCCTGCGGCTTCAGCCCCGCCCCGCCGATCTCCAACACCTCCGACGCGATCTCGACCCCGAGCTCCCGCAGGAAGACGCGGCCGACGGCGCCGACCGCCACCCGCGCCGCCGTCTCGCGGGCACTGGCCCGCTCCAGCACGTTGCGCAGATCGCGATGACCGAACTTGAGGTAGCCGGCGAGGTCGGCGTGACCCGGCCGGGGCCGCGTGACCCGGCGCGCCCGCGGGCCTTTGGGAGGACGTTCCGGGTCCATCGCCTCCCGCCAGTTCTCCCAGTCGCGGTTCTCGATCCAGAGCGCGATCGGGCTCCCCAAGGTGCGCCCCCCGCGCACGCCGGAGACGATCCGCGCGCGGTCCCGCTCGATGCGCATGCGCCCGCCACGCCCGTAGCCGCGCTGCCGCCGCGACAGGTCGTCGGCCAACATCTCGGACGAAAGGGCAAGGCCGGCCGGCACCCCTTCCACGACGGCGATCAGCCCCGGTCCGTGCGACTCGCCCGCGGTGGAGAAGGTGAACATCGGTCGAGCGCCGTCACCGGCCTCTAGTTCCCATTCTTCGCCTGGGCCTGCGAGCGGGTGATGATCCGCGGCGTCAGGAAGACGAGCAGTTCGCGCCGGTCCTCCGAGGTGGTGGAGGTGCGGAACAGCGGCCCGATGAACGGGAGCTTGTAGAGCCAGGGCAGTCCGATCCGGGACTTCGTCTGGTTCACCACGTAGACGCCGCCGATCACCGTGGTATCGCCGTCCTTCACCAGGATCTCGGTCGCCGCCTCGGCAACGTCGACCGACGGTTGGCCGCCGACCGAGAGCGAGCCCGGACGGTTGTTCTTCACCGAGACGACCATGAAGATGCTCTTGTCGGCGGTGATGTGCGGGGTCACCGACAGCTCGAGGGTGGCGTCGACGAACTGGGTCTGCGTCCCCTGCTGGCTCGCGGAAAGGTAGGGGATCTTCGCGCCCTGGCTGATGCGCGCCGCCTTGTTGTCGAGCGTGGCGATGCGGGGGCTGGAGACCACCTTGATGTCGTCGGTGGTCTCGAGCGCCCCGAGCCGCGCGTCGAGGTCGAAGGTCTGTCCCAGGTTGCCGAAGAAGAGCGCCAAGGAGGAGACCGACGGACCGGGAAGGTTGATCGCCAGGTTGTCCTCCGGCGTCGCGCCGCGAGGACCGACCGACAACGGGCCGTTGCCGCCTCGGACCCCGAAGGTGTTGGGGAAGAACAGCCCGGTCGGGTTCGGATTGAAGGCGCCGCCCCACTGGATGCCGATCGTGCGCGAGAACGCCGTGCGCGCCTCGACCAGCCGGGCCTCGATCAGCACCTGAGGCGTCTGCAGGTCGAGCAACTTGGCCAGCTCGCGCATCCGGTTCAGTTGCTCGGGGTGGTCCTGGATCAACAGCATGTTGGTGCGGTCGTCGACGGTGATCTTCCCCTCCTTGGAGAGGAATCCGGACAGCCGCGCCTGCATGTCGCCGGCGCCCGCGTAGGAGACCGGGAGCATCAGGGTGTCGATCGGCAGGAGCTTGCTGAGCGAGTCGCGCGCCTTCGCCTTCTCGTCGCGCTCGGCGGTGAAGTTCGTGATGGTGTCGATGCGGACGATGTTCCCTTCCTGGGCCATCTCCAGCTTCTTCGACTGGAGGACGATGTCGAGCGCCTGGTCCCACGGGACCTGGATCAGCCGCATCGTCACCTTTCCGGTGACCGAATCGCTGGTGATGATGTTGAGCTTGGAGACGTTGGCGATCAGCCGCAGGACGTCGTGGATGTCGGCGTCCTTGAAGTCCATCGAGATCTTGCGGCCGGTGTAGTTCTTCCGCATGCCGCTCGATTCCACCTTTCCGGACGCGCTGGCGGCGAAGGCCGGATCGGCGAGCGTCGCCTCGGGAGGACGGACGCCGTTCGACGGTCCGACGACGACCGCCGGGGGGGCGGTCGCGGGGGAATCGACCAGCGGGTCGGTGAGCGGCTCCGCGATCGCCTCCGGCGCGGCCGACGGTTCCGGCGCGACGCCGGGCGGGGCGATGGCGGCGTCGGTGCTCACGGCCGCCACTTCGGTGCCGTTCATTCCGACGGGGCGCGCGAAGTCGAAATAGTAGGTGTTCCCCTGGGGAACGATCTTGTTCGGCACGTTCTCGCGGAGCTGCACCACGACCCGCGCGTTGTCCCCCGCCTGGTAGGTGGAGATCAGCTTCACCGCGCTCTTGAACTCGCTGGTGTCGAGCGCGCGCTCCAGGCTCTTCGGGACGCGGACCCCCTTGAGCTCGAGCACCACCGTGTTCCCCTCGGGGGCGAGCTGCTCGTACTCCACCGGCACCGCCGTCTTGATGATGATCCGCGAGGTGCTGGCGTTGCGGTTGTCGAAGTCGAGCGCCGTCATCTTCACCAACGAGGTCGGCGCGGTCCGGGGCGCGGGGATGAGCTCGATCGGGTCCGGCGCCGGCGTCACCGGCTCGACCACCGGTTCCGCAATCGGCTCGATCACAGGTTCCGCGATCGGCTCCGGCGCCGGGGCGATCGGTTCCGGCTCGGGGGCGATTGGATCCGGCGAAGCCGTTTCGACGATCGGCTCCGGGGTCGGCTCCGGAATGACCTCGGCGAGGGTCGGCGCCGGCACGGGCTCCGGCACGACCGGTTCGATCGGCGCCGGCTCCGGGGTGGGCTCCGGCACCGGATCCGGCGGCGGCGCGACGGCGACCGGTTCCGCGATCGGTTCCGGCGTCGGCGCGGGTTCCTCGATCGGAGCCGGTACCGACTCCGGCGGGAGCGGCTCGATCGGCGCCGGCGCCTCGGCCAGCACCGGAGGGGTGGCGACCGGGGCGGCCTCCGCAATCGGTGCCTCCGGCGGCGGGGTGGCGGCGGCCGCCTCGGCGACGGCCGCGCCGCTCGTCCCCATTTGCGTCACGGCCGGCATCGGGCCTTCGCGCGGGATCTCCACGACGATGGCGTTCCCTTCGGAACGGACGCTGTATTCGACGATCTTCTCCAGCCCGATCATGATCCGGCTGACCTTGTTCCCTTCGTCCTCGAAGAAGGTCGCCTTCACGTCGTTGACCGTGCCGTTCGCCACCGAATAGGGACCGCCGATCTCCCCCTTGGTCGAGTTCTGGATGTCGATGACAACCCGCATCGGATCGGTCAGCTTGAAGACGGTGTAGCTCTCGGACTGGATCGGTCCGGTCGCCTCGATCCGCACCACCGTGTTCGTCTCGCGCTCGGTGATGTTGAGGCCGTTGATCGTCACCGGCCCGGCGAGCGGAGCGGGGCCGCCGACCTCCCTCGCGCCGGCGCGCGGCTGCGCCCGACCGGAGTCGGTCGACCCCGCCTTCGGGCCGCACCCGGCGACGACGACGCCGGCGGCGAGCACGATCCACAGCCTGTGGCGCATCGCCCTCATTGGAGCTCCTCCAGTCCTTGGTTCTCGCGCGGCATCTTGATCGACACTTCCTGGGAGACCGCCTTCCCTTCGAAATCGCGGTACTCCTGGCTGACCACCACCTCGTCCTGCGTGATGCGCGAAACCTTGCCCCAGTTCTCGGGGCGGCCGATCAGCGTCCCCTTCTGCACCACGAACGCCTTGCCGTCCGGTGTCACCACCATGGCGCGCGGCGTCGAGATCCCCCAGATCACGCCGACGACCCGGATCTGGTCGATGTCGTACCGCTGCAGCGGGGTGAGGGCGCGGGTCTGGGTCACCGCTTCGTCGGAGAGGAACGAGCGGAATGGGTCCCGCTTCCCGATCGGGTTGTATTCGTACTCTTCGTTCGCGGCGGCTTCGGGCGTCGCCGCCGCCGCGGGGGCGGCGTCGCCGGGACCCGTCGGGTTGGGCGCCGGGGCCGCCGGCGCCGCAGCCGCGGGCGCGGGGGCGGGCACGGGGGTCACCTCGACCACCGCCTCGTCCGAGCCGCACGCGATGAGCGCGGCGGCCGCGGCGGCGATGGCGGCCGGACGCGCCCAGCGGCGACGCGGCGGGATCACTTCGCGCCTCCGGCGGCGACGGCGCCCTCCAGGAAGCGGAAGGTGACCACCTGCCCGGTGACGGTGAGGACCATCTTTCCGTTCTTCTCCGAGGGGCTGGCCAGGACGACGTTCTGGATGTTGACGATGCGCTTGAGCTGGCCGACCTTGGCGAAGAACTTCGCCACCTCGTGGTAGCCGCCGGTGACCGAGATCTCGACCGGCACCTCGGCGTAGAAGTCGCGGTTGACGTCCGGCTGCGGACGGAACAGGACGAAGTCGAGCCCGATCTTCTTGCCGAGGTTCGCCACCTGCTTCAGCAGGTCGGGGATCTCGCGCTCGTTGGGCAGCGAAGCCTTCGCCTTCTCCAGGTCCTCGCGCAGGCGCGCCACCTCGGCTTTGAACTTGTCGAGGTTGTCGGCCTTCGACTTGGCCTTGTCGCGCTCCCCGACCAGCACCTCGATGTCGGCCCGGAGGGTGGAGATCCGCTCCTGGAGCGGCATGAAGAACGTGGTGTAGTAGACGGCGAAGACGACGCCGACCAGCGCCACCAGCACGATCAGCTTGGTGGAGGCGGGGAGCTTTCCGAACTTCTCGAGGTACTGTTGCATGTTCTTCTACCGTGGATCGCTCGCCGGCGCCGCCTCGGCCGTCTTCTTCCCCGGCATCGTCATCTCGCAGGTCAGGGCGAAGGAGTGGACCGGAACGTTGTTGCGGGGGGTCCCCAGCCGGGTCTCGATCAAATTGACGTTGGAGAAGTAGTCGGACTCCTCGAGCTTGGTCATGAACTCGGCGACCACTTCGTCGGAGATCGCCTCGCCGGTCAGGGCGACGGAGTGCGACGCCGGCGGCGTCGTCGTCTCCCGGATCGAGCCGAGCCATACCTTCTTGGGGATCACGGTCGCCAGCTCCTCGAGCAGCTTCACCGGTCCGACCTTGTTCGATTTCAGGTTGCCGATGACGTCCAGCTTCTTCTGCAGCTCCGCCTTCTGCGCCTCGAACTGGGTCACCTCGCCGATGATCCGGTTGTAGTTGTCGATCTCCCCCTGGATCTTCCCCTTCTCCGCCTCGAGCGCCGTCGCCGTGCCCGAGAACCACCATTGGAAGGCGAAGCAGCCGCCGGCCGCGACGAACAGCACGAAGGCGCCGCCCGCGAGCTGGTAGACGACGGTGCTCTGCCGTTTCTTGGCTTTGACCGGCAGGAGGTTGATGCGAACCATCGGCTACCGGTCCCCCGCCCGACGCATCGCCAACCCCACCCCCACCGCCGCCATCGGCGACTGGCTCACCAGGTCGTTCGAGTTGAACTGGCGCTCGTTGAAGTGGACGTTCTTGAACGGGTGCATGATCTCCACCGGGATGTTGGTCCGCGCCTCGAACACACGCGCCAGACCCGGCACCTTGGCCGATCCGCCGGAGAGGTAGATCTTGGTGATGTGGTCCTCCGCGGCCGTCGCCGCGTAGAAGTCGAGCGACCGCTGGATCTCCGAAGCCAGGTTCTCCGAGACGCTGGCGATGATCCCTTCGACCTCCTGCGGGACGACCGCCTGGCTCTCGCTACCCGCGTCGCCCCCCAGCTTCAACGCCTCGGCTTCGTCGTAGGAGACGTTGAGCTGCTTCTGGATCTCTTCGGTGAAGAGGTTTCCGCCCATCGACACATCGCGGGTGAAGGCGGTGACGTCCCCTTTCACGATGTTGATGTTCACGATCGAGGCGCCGATGTTGCAGAGCACCACCGTCTCCCCGGCCGCGACCTCGTAGTTGAGCTCGAACTGGTTCTGCACCGCGAAACCGGCGACGTCCATGATCACCGCCGTGAGCCCCGCCTCGGAGATGACGGCGGTGTAGTCGTTGATCATGTCCTTCTTGGCGGCGACGAGCAGGACGTCCATCTGGCCGCCCTCGGTCGTCTTGTTGCCCAGCCGCTGGACGTCGATGTGGACGTCGTTGATGTCGAACGGGATGTACTGCTCGGCCTCCCACTGGATCGACTCCTCCAGCTCCTCGTCGGTCATCGCCGGGAGGCTGATCTTCTTGATGATCACCGAGTGGCCGGAGATGGCGGTCGCCACCTCCTTGGTCTTGATCTTGTGGTTGTTGACCAGCTCCCCGACCGCTTCGGCGATCCGCGTCGCGTTCATCATCGCGCCGTCGACGATCGCTTCGGGCGGGAGCGCGATCATCCCGAAGTTGAGCAGGCCGTACCGGCGCTTCGACTCGGAAAGCTCCACGACCTTGATCGCGGAGCTGCCGATGTCGAGCCCGATCAGACCCTTGTTCTTCGAGAACAGACCCATCGACCGTACTCTCCCCCGCCGCGCGATTCCGCGTCCGTGACCTGGCGTACGCCTGAAGGACCCTACGTCTGCGACTCCTCCTCGCGCTTCCGCGCCAGGTTCTCGGCGCGTCGTCCGGCCTCCTCCCGACTGAAGACCTTGTCCTTCTCGGACAGCTTGAATCCGAGGGCGAGGATGATCTTGCGCTTGGTGTCCATCCGGCAGGACTTGCCGCCCTCGATCCGATCGATCGTCAGGGCCGAGACGCCCGCCTTCCGCGCCAGCTCGGCCTTGCTGAGCAGCAACTCTTCCCGCAGCTTCTGAACGTTGTTCTTCGCCATATCGCTCTCTCGTAGGCCCCTTGTTCGAGCGGAAACCGCCTTCCAGTCTCCCAGACGACGCCCCGGATGTCAAAGGTCTTTTCAATATTGTTATAGTTCTATGATATAAAATTATAGGCTTTTGATGAGTCTATTTCTCTCGATGAAACAAGGTGTTACACGACAGAGAGCCCGGAGACGGAAATTTACCCTCCGCCGAACCGGCCGGCGCCCCCCCGAAACCGGATCCGGTCGACTGCGAATCGCGTCAGCGTCCGCGCGCGGCGACGTCTCGCGCGGCGTCGGCACAGGCGGCGCGGACGGGTCCCGTCGACGGTGCGGCGCAGCCGCTGTCGAGGGCCTGTCGCGCCTCCGCTCCGCCGATCGCGGCGAGCGCCCGTGCCGCCGAGATGCGGATGTCGCCGATCGGATCGACCGCGAGGATCTCCGCCAGGCGCGGCAGCGCGCCGGGGTCGGGCAGGAGGCTGGCGGCGGTGGCGGCGGCGGCACGGATGTAGTGATCGCTCGCGAAGAGCTGCTCCCGGATGAACGCCGACGCCTCCGGCCCGCCGAGCCGGGCGGCGCTCATGAGCGTCTGTTGGCGCAGGTGCTCGTTTCCGCCGGAGTCGAAGGCGCGCCGGAGCGACGCGACGTCCTCGGGTTTCCCGATCTCCCCCAGCGCCTGGGCGGCGAGCGCCCGCTCGTCCGGCGTGCGCCCCTCGAACAGCTCCCGCAGCATCCACGCGCGACGCGCCCCGTCGAGGCGGCCGATCGCCCGATCGATCTCGGCGCGCAGCGACGGATCGGGCTCCGAACGCGCGGCCCGCTCCAGGATTTCGCGCGAGGAGGGGTCTCCGTAGGCCACCACCGCCTCGAGCGCCGCGGCCCGGACGTCGCGATCGGGGTCGCGCTCCACCGCCAGCGGCACCAGCGGCGACAGCTCTCCCCGGGGCGCCGACGCGAGCAGCACCCGGATCGCCGAGACGCGCGCCGCCGGGGCGCTCCGTACGTCGGCGAGCGTCGCCACCAACGGCGGCCACGCGACGCGCGGCGGCGTTCGCCGCAGCCGCCCCTCGATCCGCGCGCGCTCGTTCGGCCCGGCGTCGGCAAGCCGGGCTACCAGCTCCGGCATCTTCTCCGGCGAGACCGCCCCGGCGCACCCCGCGGCGGACAGGGCCGACGCCCACGCCAGCGCCAACGCCCCGATGCGTCCGGCCGGCGTCACTTCTGCTTGAAGCCGATGTAGGAGGGCGAGTTTGCCATCCCCGGGGAGGCGGTGAGCGTCGGGGCGGTGCCGCCCGGATTGCTCTGCTGGGTGAAGACGTTTCCGGTCCGCGGGTCGATCTGCACGCCGGTCACCAGGGTGTTGGTGAAGGTCAGCGTGTTCGACGCCGATCCGCCGCTGCCGAACGCCGGCGTGCTCGGGGTCGCGCAGTCGGACACGTTGATCGCCCGGATCCTCGAGACGTAGTCGACGACGCACATGTCGCCGGAGTCGGAGTCGTTGCTGTCGTCGGCGTCGGGGTCGAACTCGGGGAAGATCAGGTATCCCTTGAAGATCAGCGGAGACCCGGACATCAGCTCCGTGAGCTTCTTGACGCCGGTGAAACTCGTCGAACCGACCGTGGCGCTTCCCGACGCCGCGGTGCAGGCGACGGCCACCGGATCGCCACAGCCGGTGCCGGTGTCCTCGTCCTCGACCACCCACATGAAGTTGTCGTGCGCCGTCGACGGGGTGAGCGGCTCCTGCGCGTTGCCGCTCCCGAAAGCGACCAGCAGGTTCTCGTTGCTGGCGCGGGTGACGTCCGGCGGATAGAAGATCGGGCCGCGCAACATCTCGCGGTCGGCCGCGTTCGAAAGTCCGCTGAGCGGATCGGTGTCATTTCCGTTGTTCGGCTGTCCGATGCCGTCGTTCGACCCGCCGCCGGGGTTGTCGTAGGTCCCGGGGTCGAACCACATGAACGGCGCGGTGAACGTTCCGGTCGAGGTGAAGTTGCAGATCTTCCACATCCGGCCTTCGTTGTCGCCGAAGTAGACCCGCTCCACCTCGCCGTTCAGATCGCCGTCGATCGGCAGCGGCTCGCCGGTGAGCCGGTTGTTGATGCCGGACGGGGTCGTCTTGTCCGTTCCCAGGTCGGCCGGGGAGATCGACGCCGAGGCCATCGTCAGTCCGGTCGTCGGGGTCAGGGTGTGGATCTTCTCGTCGGTCACGCTGTCGTCGGTCTGCCCCGAGGTGACGACCACCGCAAGTCCTGGCGAGGTGGGGGTCGTCCCGCCGGAGGGGGCCGGGATCTCGGCCATCGCCGCGCGGGTGATGGTGAACCCCATGTTCGCCTGCAACATGCGCGAGTCCCACATGAAGAGCGGCTTGACCGGATTGGTGATGTCGATCGCGAAGAAGAAGTTGCCGCCCATCCCCTGGTTGAGGATCAGAAGCGTGTGCCACTTGTCGTCGGCGAAGTTGTCGTCGGCGGTGTAGCTGGACGTCGCCTTGCAGTTCGCCGCGTCGGCGCCGTTGCCGCCGACCCGCGGGCATGGCAGCCGCACGTCGCGCACCAGCGGCGTGCCGTCGATGAATGTCTGCCGCCCATCACGTGCCTTCTGCAGCTTCGGCATGTGGTCCGGCGGGATGAAGGCCCACAGCTCGCGGCCGGTCTCGTCGTCGTAGGCGTGGACCATTCCGTCGTTCGCCGCCAGGTAGGCGACGGTGCGTCGCTCCTTCACCCGGCAGGGGGCGGTGAAGCCGCTCTTGCAGGGGCTCATCTCGGTGCCGCTGGAGGTCTTGACCTTCTCGTCGCCGGCGTAGGTGTCGAGCGATCGTTCCCGGAACTCGGAGAGGTAGGTCGAGTCGGTGCTCGCCCCGGTCGGCGGACCGACCACCACCACCCGGCTATTGTAGGAGTCCCCCACCTTCGGACTGTTGCTCGAGTCGGTGCAGCTCGTGCCGCAACGTTGGCTTCCGTCGCCGAAGATCGCCTTCGGCCGGCCGGCGGTGAAAAGCAGCGCGTTGGCGGCGCCGACGAAGACGGCGTCGGGGATCGTCTCGGTGCCGACGTAGGTCGCCGTTCCGCTCTTGTAGGTCGAGGT
>CAYJRR010000011.1:33452-51887 GCA_964372275.1 uncultured bacterium | reverse complement strand
CTACTCCTTGATGAGGCTCCCCGCGATCACGATCTTCTGGATCTCGGAGGTCCCCTCGTAGATCTCGGTGATCTTCGCGTCCCGGAAGAACCGCTCCACTGGGAACTCCTTGGTGTAGCCGTAGCCCCCGTGCACCTGGATCCCCTTGGTGGCGACCCACATCGCCGCCTCGGAGGCGAACAGCTTGGCCATCGCCGCCTCCTTGGTGTAGCGGCCCCCGCGGTCCTTGAGCGACGCCGCCCGCCAGGTCAACAGACGCGCGGCGTCGGTGCGGGTCGCCATCTCGGCGAGCAGGAACTGGATCGCCTGCAGCTCGTGGATCGGCTTTCCGAACGCGGTGCGCACCTTGGAGTAGGCGACCGAGGCCTCGAGCGAGGCGCGGGCGATCCCCACCGCCTGGGCCGCGATCCCGATCCGGCCGCCGTCGAGGGTCCCCATCGCGATGCGGAACCCCTCTCCGGGTAGGCCGAGCACATGGCTGTCCGCGAGAGCACACTCCTCGAGCAGGATCTCGGCCGTCGAGGAGGCGGCGATCCCCAGCTTGTGCTCGAGCTTCCCCACCCGGTATCCCGGAGCATCTCGAGGGACGAGGAAGGCGGTGATCCCCTTGTGGCGCTTCTCGCGGTCGGTCTGGGCAAAAATCAGGGCGCAGTCGGCCTCGTTGCCGTTCGTCACCCAATACTTCGTCCCGTTCAGGACCCAGCGATCCTTCACCCGGGTCGCCGTCGTCACCATCGCCGCCGAGTCGCTCCCCGATCCCGGCTCCGAGAGGCAGAAGGCGCCGAGCTGCTGCCCGCGCGCGAACGGCGTCAGGAAGCGGCGCTTTTGCTCGTCGGTGCCGTGGCGCAGCACCGGGTCGCAGTAGAGCGAGTTGTTGACGCTCATGATCACCGCGGTCGAGGCACAGGCGACGGCCACCTCCTCCAGCGCCAGGATGTAGGCGAGCACGTCCATCCCCGCCCCGCCCCATTCGGTCGGAACGGCGATCCCCATGAAGCCGAGCTCCCCCAGCTTGGCGACGACGTCGGTCGGGAACGCCCCCTCCGCGTCGCGCTGCGCCGCGCCGGGGGCGATCTCCGCGCGCGCCACGTCGCGCGCCAGGTCGCGGATCATGCGGTGCTGTTCCGAGAGGTCGAATAGGGTCATCGGTTGCGGAACACGGGGGGTCGCTTCTCCAGGAACGCCTTCATCCCTTCCTTCTGGTCTTCGGTGGCGAACAGACGGGAGAAAGCGATCCCCTCCATCGACAGCGCGTCGCCGAGGTTCATCGCCACCCCGCGCCGCATCAGCTCTTTGGCGCTGGCGACCGCCACCGGCCCCTTGGTGGCGATCTTCGCCAGGATCGATTTGGCGCGCGGGAGGAGCTCCTCCGGCGGCACCACCTCGTCGGCGAGTCGGATGCGCAGCGCCTCCTCGGCGTCGATCATCTCGCCGGTGTAGATCATCTTCCCCGCCGCCCCCAGGCCTACCCGGCGCGGGAGTCGCTGGCTGCCGCCGAATCCGGGGATCACCCCCAGGTTGACCTCCGGCTGCCCGAACTTCGCCTTGGTGCTGGCCAGAATCAGGTCGCAGGCGAGCGCCATCTCGCAGCCGCCTCCGAGGGCGAAACCGTTGACCGCCGCGATCACCACCTTTCCGATCGTCTCCAGCGCCTCGCCGACGTGGTGACCGCGGTCGGCGAACGCCTTGGCGGCGATGGCGTCCATCGTCGCCATCGCCGTGATGTCGGCCCCGGCGATGAACGCCTTCTCCCCGCCGCCGGTGACGATCAGCCCCGCCGCCTCCGGATCGTTCGCCGCCTTGCGGATGGCGTCGAGCATCTCGTCGAGCGTCCGCTCGTTGAGCGCGTTCAGCGCCTTCGGCCGGTCGACCGTGAGGATCGCCGCCCGGTCCTCCACGGCGTAACGAACGTTTTCGTAGGTCACGCCGCCCCCGCCGCGTCGTAGGAGTAGACCCCGCGCCCGGTCTTCTTCCCGAGCCAGCCCGCCTCGACGTGCTTGCGAAGCAACGGGCAGGGCCGGAACTTCGGATCGCCGATCTCGCGGTGCAGCACCTCGAGGATGGCGAGCGTGGTGTCGAGCCCGATGAAGTCGGCCAGCGCCAGCGGACCCATCGGCTGGTTCGTCCCCATCACCATCGCCTGGTCGATCTCCTTCGCCGACGCGACCCCCTCGTGGAGCGCGAAGAACGCCTCGTTGATCAGCGGCATCAGCACACGGTTGACGATGAACCCCGGCGCATCCTTGGAGGTGACGATCTCCTTCCCCATCTTCGCCGCGAGCGCGGCCGTCGCCCGGTAGGTGTCGTCGGTGGTGGGCAGACCGCGGATCACCTCCACCAGCTTCATTACCGGAACCGGGTTCATGAAGTGCATCCCGATCACCTGGGTCGGGCGCTTCGTCGCGCCGGCGAGACGGGTGATGGAGATCGACGAGGTGTTGGAGGCGAGGATCGCGCCGGGCGGCAGGAGGGCGTCGATCTTGCGGAACAGGTCGACTTTGAGCTCCACGTTCTCGGTCGCCGCCTCGATCACGAACTCGGCGGCGGCCAGCCCGTCCAGCGCCGCCGTCGGACGGATCCTCCGCGGGATCGCGACCGCCTCCTCCGGGGTGATCTTCCCCTTCGCCGCGAGCTTCCGCACCCGCTCCTGGATCGCCGCGAGGCCTTTCTCCGCCCGCTCTACCGTCACGTCGTGGAGGATCACGTCGATCCCGGCGGCGGCCGCCACCTGCGCGATCCCGCCCCCCATCTGCCCCGCTCCGACCACCCCGATCGTCATCGTCAGGCTCCTAACGCTCCAGCACCATCGCCGTCGCCTCGCCGCCGCCGATGCAGATCGCGGCGCACCCGGTCTTGGCGTTCCGGTCGACCATGGCGTGCGCCAGCGTGGTCAGGATCCGCGCCCCCGACGCCCCGATCGGATGCCCGAGCGCCACCGCCCCGCCGTTCACGTTGATCTTCCGGGTGTCGATCCCCAGCCGCTCGGCGCACGCCAGCGCCACGACCGCGAACGCCTCGTTGATCTCCCACAGGTCGACGAGATCCTTGCGCAGGTTGGTCTTCTTGAGCACCGCCTGCACCGCCACCACCGGCGCGATCGTGAACCATTCCGGAGCCTGGGCCGCCTGGGCGAAGCCGCGGATCTTCGCCAGCGGATCGATCCTGCGCCGCTCCGCCTCGGCGGCCGACATCACCACCAGCGCCGCCGCCCCGTCGTTGATCTTGGAGGCGTTGGCGGCGGTCACCGTCCCCGCCTCCGTCTGGAACGCCGGCTTCAAGGAGCCCATCTTCCCGAGGTCGGAACGGTCCGGCTCCTCGTCGACCGTGACCTTGATCGGCGGCCCCTTCTTCTGCGGGATCTCCACCGCGACGATCTCGTTCGAGAACTTCCCGTCGGCGGCCGCCTTGCGCGCCCGCTCGTAGCTCATCCGCGCGTACTCGTCCTGCGCCGCGCGGCTGATCGAAAGCTCGCGCGCGCACAGCTCCGCGGCGTTTCCCATGTGGAAGTCGTTGTAGACGTCCCACAAGCCGTCGAGCACCACTCCGTCGAGGAGCTGTCCGTGGCCGAGGCGGTAGCCGCCGCGCGCCTTGGCCAGGTAGTAGGGGGCGTTCGACATGCTCTCCATCCCGCCCGCCACCACCACCTCGGCATCGCCGGAGGCGACCGCCTGGGCCGCCAGCATCACCGCCTTCATCCCCGAGCCGCACACCTTGTTCACCGTCGTGCACGGAACCTTCTGCGGAAGGCCGGCGTAGATCGACGCCTGGCGGGCCGGCGCCTGACCCACGGCCGCCGGCAGCACGCAGCCGAAGATCACCTCGTCGACGTCGTCGCTCTTCAACCCCGCGCGCTTCACCGCCTCGGCGATCGCCACCGCGCCGAGACGCGGCGCGACCAGCTCGGCGAGCGCTCCCTGGAAGGAGCCGATGGGGGTCCGGACCGCCGACGCCAGCACGACCTCTCGCGCAACCATGATCGATCCTTTCGGGATTGCGGGTGGGGATACCCCGTCCGCGCGGCGGGCGCAAGGCAGGATAGAATCGACCGTCGTGAAACGCGACGTGCTACGCACGGCATCCGTCTACGCGCTCGCGCTGTCCCCCCTGACCGCCTTCGGCGTGCTGGTCTGCCCGATCATGAACGGTCGCGGCGCCGGCCCGTTCGCGTCGCTGCTCGCCGCAGGCTTCGCGCTGGCTCTCGCGATCGAGGCGTTCCTTCGCCGTGCCCGGCCGAGCGCAACCCCCTCCGAGCGGTGGTTGCCGAGCTTCCTCCTGTGGACGACGCCGATCGCGTTCGCCGTCCTCTGGGAGATCGCGGTGTGGCGCCTGCCGGTGGCGCACGCGCTGCGAAGCGGCCTGCTCCTGATCGGCGGTGCGCTCACCGCGGGCTACTTCGGCTCGTGCTGGACGTCGCTGCGCGAGGAGAACGAATGGACCGAGCGGCTGCTGGCCGAGGGTCGGTCCGCTCCATCGATCCGCTTCCTCGGGATCGCCCGGCGGCTGCTCGACTTCGCCGTCGCCTCGACGCTCGGCACGACTCTGGTCGTCGTGCTCCTGTTCTCCGCGGGTCTGGGCGCCGATCCCTGGCACTGTTTCCTGATCGTCGGCGGGCTCGTCCATTTCGCCGTCGCCGCCGTGGCGCGCGAGTACCGCCGCCTGTTTTCCACCCTTTTCGACCAGGAGGCCCGCGTCCTCGACCGGGTCCGTGCCGGACGGTTCGACGTCGCCGTGCCCCTCCTTTCCCAGGACGAGTTCCGCAAGATCGCCGAAGGGACGAACGAGATGATTGCGGGGCTGCGCGAGCGCGAGGCCGACCGCCAGACCTTCGGGAAGTTCTTCAGCCCGGAGACGGCGCGCCGCATCCGAGCGCGCGGCGCGAAGCTCGGCGGCGAGCGGATCGAGGTCACCGTCCTGTTCACCGACGTCCCGAACTACACCTCGATCTCCGAGCGCCTGCCGCCGGAGCAGGTGGTCGCCTTCCTGAACGACTACTTCTCGCGGGTGGTCGCGGCGGTGCGGCGACACGGCGGGGAGCTCGACAAATTCATCGGAGACGCCGCAATGGCGGTCTTCGGGCTCGACGGCTCCCCCGACCCGCGCAGCGCCGGACTGCGCGCCGCCCTGGAGATCCGCGACGAATTGGCCACCCGATCCGCCTCGGCCGACGGGTCCCCGGACCTGGCGGTCGGGATCGGTCTGCACCATGGCGAGGTGATCGCCGGAAACATCGGTTCCGCCGACCGGCTCGAGCACACCGTGATCGGCGACGCCGTGAACGTCGCCTCGCGCGTCGAATCGGCGACCAAGGCGCTCGGCGTGACCGTGGCCGCGAGCGAGGCCGTGGTCGCCCACGCAGCCCCCGACCTCCGCGCCCGGCTTCGCGACCTCGGCCCCCAGGCTCTCAAAGGCAAGAGCGCCCCGGTCGTCCTCTTCGGCGCGTGACCGTATACACTTGCCCCCGTGCTGGAGATCCTCGGCTCGGCGGGACGCGTCACGCTCTTCGCGGGACGGCTTTCCGGTCTCGCCGGCACTCGGCCCCGCTTCGTGCGCGAGTGGTTCCGGCACGTCTCCCTCACCTGCCGACGCAGCTTCGTCCCGGTGGTGGTGATCGTCTGCGCCTTCGCCGCCGTCGTGGCGCTGCAGGGGATGAACATCTTCCGCATCTTCGGCACGCAGCCGATGCTCCCCTCGCTGGTGGTGGTGGCGATCCTGCGCGAAGCGGCGCCGACCTTCGCCGCGTTGATGCTCGCCGCCCAGGCCGGCTCGAGCGTCGCCGCCGAGCTGGCGGTGATGCGGGTGAAGGAGGAGCTCGACGCCACCGAAGTGATGTCGGTCGACGGCCTCCGCTTCCACGTCGTCCCCCGCGTCGTGGCGCTCGCGCTGTCCGCCCCGGTCCTGACCGTCCTCTCGGCGCTGTTCGGAATCCTCGTCGCCTGGGGGATCGTGACCACGCTCGGAGGGGTGTCCCACGGCGTCTTCCGGGAGAACATGTTCAGCTTCCTGACGATGGCCGATCTGTTCGCCGGGGTGGTGAAGAGCCTCTCCTACGGGCTTCTCACCGGGATCGTTGCCACCTACCACGGCTACCACTGCGGACGCGGCGCGCGCGGCGTGGGGATGGCCGCCAACCGCGCCGTCGTCACCGCGATTGTGGGGATCGTCGTCTGCAACTACATCCTGACCTCGGCCATCTTCGGAGCCGCCTCGTGACCTCCGCCGTGGCGCCGGTGGCCGAGCTCGGGCGCGCGGTGCGCTTCGCGTGGAGCTCGGCGCGGCGCAGCCCCCGTGTCTTGCGCGAGCCGAGGCTGGTGCTCGCCGAGGTCTGGACGATCGGCGCCACCTCCTTTCCGGTCGTCGCCGTCACCGCCATCTTCGCCGGGACGGTCCTCGCGGTGCAGGGCTACCAGACCTTCCGCCAGTTCGGCGCCCAGGACATGGTGGGGCTGTTCGTGGCGCTCGCCGGCGTCCGCGAGCTGGCGCCGATCATCGCCTCCGCCATGATCGCCGGGAAGGCCGGCGCCGCGATCACCAGCGACCTGGCGGCGATGAAGAACAGCCAGCAGATCGACGCGTTGGAGGTGATGGCGGTCGACCCGATCGAGCGGCTGGTCGCGCCGAAGCTCTTGGGGAGCCTGATCGCGCTGCCGGTGCTGACCGTCTTTGCCGACTACCTGACGGTCGTGGCCGCCGGGGTCGTCGCCATCTACCAGCTCGGCGTCGAGCCGGCCTACTTCCTGGCCAACGTCGAGACCTACCTCGGCCCGAGCGATCTGTACAAAGGCCTTTTGAAGTCGCTCGTCTTCGCGATCGTGATCTGGTCGACCTCCTGCTGGCAGGGCCTGACCGCCGGCCCCGGACCGGAAGGGGTGGGCGCGGCGACCAATCGCGCCATCGTGATCGAGGTGCTCCTCTGCCTGCTGTTGAACGTCGTGCTCACCTTCCTCCTCTACCCGGCATGACCGGCATCCACGTCAAAGGGGTCTCGAAGGCCTACGGCGGAATCCCCGTCCTCGAAGCGATCGATCTCGTGATCCCGAACGGGAAGACGACGGTGATCTTGGGTCCGAGCGGCACGGGAAAGAGCGTGCTGCTCAAGACGATCGTGGGGCTCACCGAACCGGATGCCGGGCAGGTCCTGGTCCACGTCGACGGCAAGACGGTCGACGTCACGCACTGCACGCGCGAGGAGCTGTTCGCCGCCCGCCGCCACTTCGGGATGCTGTTCCAGGACGCGGCGCTGTTCGACTCGATGTCGGTCGCCGAGAACGTCGCCTTCCCGATGCGGCGGCACACCCGGTGGTCGGAGCGGGAGATCGCGATCGCGGTGGAGGACCGCCTCCGCTCGGTGGGACTGGCCCAGGCCGGCGCGAAGTTCCCGTCGGAGCTGTCGGGCGGGATGCGCAAGCGGGTGGGCCTGGCGCGCGCCATCGCGCTCGATCCGGACGTCGTCTTCTTCGACGAGCCCTCCAGCGGCCTCGATCCGGTCACCGCCTCGACGATCGACGACCTGATCCTGCAGATGCAGGCCGCCAAGCCCCGTACCTTCCTGGTGATCAGCCACGACCTGGCGTCGACCACCAAGATCGCCGATCACGTCGGGATGCTGTTCCGCGGACGGCTGGTGGAGTTCGGGCCGAAGGAGCAAGTGCTCCGCAGCGCCGATCCGGTGGTGCGGCAGTTCCTCGACCGAAAGAGCGACGGCCCGATCCAGATCGTGTAAAACGACGCGAGCGAACGACGATGACGACGGCACGCCCCAAGAACTTCGCGCGAGACGTGGTCGTCGGGGCGATGTTCCTCGCCGCCGTCGTCCTGCTGGGGTACATGGCGGCGCGAATCGGCTCGGTCGGGAGCTTCCGCGGCGGCCGCGAAGTCACGATGCGGCTGGCCGACGCGAACGGGCTGGTGGAGACGACGCCGATCGCGGTGGCCGGGGTGAAGATCGGGGCGATCTCGACGATCGAGGTCGAAGACGGCATCGCGAAGATCGTCGCCCGCGTGCGGCCCGACCTCGCGATCCACGCCGACGCCACCGCCTTCGTCCGCGCCAAGAGTCTGCTCGGTGAGCGGTTCGTCGAGATCGACCCCGGCTCGGCCGAGGCCGGCCCGCTCGCGGTGGGGGCCGAGATCCGCACCCTTCCCTCGGCCGACATCGACCGCCTGACGGGCGTGCTCGCGCGCGCGGCCGAAGCGGTCGACCCGGAGGACTTGCGGGCGATCGCCCACGGGCTCGCGGTCGCCCTCTCGTCCGAGAAGGGGAAGGCCTCGGCGCCGGCGGCGTTCCGCGAGCTGGCGCAGGACCTCCACCTGGTGGCGACCTCGCTCGCCAAGCTGGCGGCGGTCTCGGGCGATGCGTCGAGCCAGATCAAGCCGCTCCTCGCGCGCCTCGACGAGCTGACGGCGAAGGCGGGGAAGACGATCGACGGACTCCAACCGACGGTGCAGCGGCTCCCGGGCACGCTGGATCACCTGGAACGGATCTCCAAGAGACTCGAGGCGCTGTTCGCCAAAGGGGAGAAGCTCGATCCCGATTTCCTCCTGCTGGAGATCCGCAAGATCTTCGAGGAGGAGGGGATCTACGTCCGCGTCCGGCCGCGCAAGGTGGGAAAAGAGAAAGGGTCGGGCGAACCGGAGTAGAATCTCAAGGGGTTCGGGAAGCTCCCGACCGAGCGCGAAGCGCGGGACGATTCGGTGGGCGATCGACGAAAAAGATCGGAGTCGACCGGGACCAAGGAGCGCGTTCCGGTGGAGCGACGGCACGGGCCACGCCGCCTTTTGGCCCGCATACCGGTATCGCTGTGGGCCGTCGAAGAGGACGGCAACGGCATCTACTACCACCACGTGCAGAACCTCTCCCCCGGGGGGCTGTTCCTGGAGAAGGGGCTGCAGCTGCCGGTGGGGAAGGTCCTCCAGCTGGAGCTGACGCTTCCGACCTCCCGCTCGATCCGGGCCGAAGGGATCGTCGTCACGCGGCTGGACGGGGCACGGTCGGTATCGGGGAACGGGATCCGCTTCGAGAAGATCAGCGACGCCGACCGCGCCGCGATCGAGGAGTGGATCGCGCGTAGCGGCCGCTGATAGCCGGACGATCAGGGCCCCCGAGAGAGGCCCGCTTGGGGCGTGCGGATCCGCACGCACGGGGGGACCGGCCCCCGGGAACGCAAATCCCATCGGCCGTTCCATCGGGATCACCGCCGCGTCTTCGCTCAGGAATCGGCGGATTTCCCGGGTGGCACATCGGTTGCTCGATGGATCCTCCATGACCCTCCTCTCTCGCCTTGCCCGTACTGCGTCCGAGGGAACCTTGGTCGTCGCGATCGCAACGGCGCTCCTTGCCAGCCCGGCGGTGCAGGCACGCCAGCTGCGCAATCCGAACAATCGGGGAACGAGCGTCAACGTCCCGACCCGGAACCCGACGTCGAACACCGGCGGCGTGGTGGGGGGCGCGACCGGCGCGGCGACCGCCGGCGTCGGCGGGCTCGGCTCCGGCTTCAAGGGGTTCCTGAACGGCCTCGGCAAGGTCGCGGGGATCGTCGCGGCGGTGGGCGGCATCCTTGCGATGGGCAAGATCCTGGTCGACGCCTTCAAGAAGCTCTGGAACGGCGACGGCTGGGGGGCGCTGCAGTCGCTGTTCGGCTTCGGCGGCTTCGGTTACGGCGGTCTCGGGGGATTCGGAGGATTCGGCGGATGGGGCGGCGGCGGCCGCAGCGGAAGCGGCCTCGCCGGAACCAACCCCGGTGGCGCCGGCAACGCCACGCCCCGCGGTGGGCTCGACGGCCCGTTGACCGTCCCGGTCGGCAGCAACGTGCCGATGAGCGCCCACACCACGCCGCACGCGGCGGACTCCGACGAAGCGATCGACGCCGCGCGACGCAACGGCGTCGGCCGCAACGGCGTGTCCCGGTAGACCGCTACTCGGCGGCTTCGGGCGGGCCTGCGGCCTGGGCGACCTGGTCGGCGCGGACCTTTCCCGGATCGAAGCGGGATGCGGAGGCGGTCATCTTGGCGATCGCCTCGTCGAACGACGGCATCGGCCCCTTCACGAACCGCAGGTAGTTGATCCGCGAGACGACGAAGGCGCGCAGGTAGGGGCTCTGGAACCCCTTCGCCTTGAGCGCCTCCACCGCCTTGGAGACCTGGTCGTCGAGCGCCAGGACCGCGTCCGCCCGCTCCTCGCGGACGTGAAGCGCCTTGGCGAGCTCGAGGTCGAGGAAGCCGTCGACCCGCTTCAGGATCGGATTGTAGGCCCCGCCCGAGAACCGGCCGCGCCTCTCGTAGCAGAGCCCAAGCGTGAGGAAGGCCGGCTCCTCGAACTCGAGCGCGAACGCCGACTCGGGCTGCCGCTCTCGCCCGGCCAGATCGCGGGCCATCCGCACCACCTCGAGCGCCTTCTCCCGGAGGTTGTGCGCCTTTTCCGTGTTCAAGGCGAGGATCTGATAGGCGATCTTCGCCTCCGGCAGCACCAACGCCACGATCGACCGCCCGCCGAGGTTGCGCATCGCCGCCAGCCGGTGGTTCCCGTTCGGGGTCCAGTAGCGGCCGCCGTCGGCGCGGACGACGATCACCGGATCGAGGTATCGCCCGATCTTCTCGATCACGTCGGTCAGCCGCTTGGCGTGCGCTTCGGAGAGATCCCGCTGGAACGGTGTCGGCGCCACCTTGTCGATCGGCAGCCCCGCCAGCACGCTCCAGTGCCCGCCCAACGGCTCCCGGTAGGTCGCGAGCACACTCCCGCCGTCGTCGACGATCGCCCGCTCGAGCGCCGCCACCTCCGCCGGCCGCCCCCCCTCCCCCAGCTCCGCCGCCGGCAACCCGCGCGACCCCGGCTCCGCGACCCCTTTGCGCCTCCGCCGCGGTTTCGCAGGCGACTTCGCAGCAGCGGCTCGACGCTTCTCCGGCATGCGCCGATCTGACGTGCGCGCGGGATCGCTGTCAAGTGCAACGGCAGGTGCGGTCGGTCAGGATCGAGGCGGTGTCGACGTAGATCGTGCCGTCTCCGGCGATTCCCATCTTGTAGTGCGGGAGCGAGGTCGCCATGCCGCCTCCAGTCGGCTGGCCCGTAACGTCTCCATTCGCGTTGAACGTCGCCCCGTGGCCACCCGGATTGCTGCACGTGATTCCGCTCGAGAGGTTCGCCGGCGCCGGAAGTACCGTTCCCTGGTGTGTGCAGGTGCCTCGCATCGCGTAGTACCCATTGGCGTCGCGGCAGATCATCACCTGTGTCCCGGCGTGGTACGCCGCAGAATTCAGCGCGATGGCCGACTTGTTTAGTCCTGTTGATGTTCCCGGGAGCGTGTCGCAACCGCAGGGATTCGGCGTAGCCGTCGCCGTCGGCGTCGAAGTAGGGGTACCGGTATCCGATGGCGGCGCGGTGGTCGCTCCGCCTTCCCCGATGTCGCTGATCGTCGGCTCGCCGCCGCACGCCCCAACCGCCGCGGCGCCGCCGAGCACGCCGACATAGATCACCCAGTCTCCGACCCGCCGAATTGCCTGCCGGCGGCCCGAATCGGATAGCTCCGTGCGAACGAGCAATTGGTGACCGCAGCCGTCCTTCTGCCCGCGCTCACAACCCATCCTGCAATTCTAATCGAAACGCCGAGCGTTTCGCGTGCAGGAGGAAAGTCTCATATCCACGAAGGCTTCGGACAGCGCGGCCCGAGCCGCAGTCCGACGTCGTGACCTATTGAAGCGTTCCCGCCGAATCGATTCGAAACAGGTGGCCGTCGAATTCGCCACCGAGGAAGGGGCCGAAGAGGGAGCCTGTCGCAGAACCGACGCCAACGTATGCGCGCCCATTCGGGGTCGCAGCCAGGCCAAATACCCACTCATTGGCCGAAGTCCCAAGAACCGTTGCCCACTCGATATCGTTATCGAAGGAAATCTTCGCCAGGAACAAATCGACGCCGCCTGCGAATGTACGGCCAAAGATCGACGAAGTCGTTTGGCCACCGATAAGGCATTCTCCCGTCGGTAGTACCGCCACAGCTTCTGGGCCATCAGAGCCCGGACCTCCGAACTGACCGCTAGACTCGAAGGCGCCCTGCGCATCGAGTCGAAGCAAGAACACGTCGGCAGCTCCCTGAAGGGGGTGGCCGTCGAATTCACCCTGGGTGGACCCAACAATGACGACGCCTTCGTTCTCGACCACACCGATGCCCGCTGCCCCATCCGCGACGCTCGATCCACGCTGCCGGACCCATTCTTGAGAACCGAGCGAATTGTATTTCACGATGAATACGTCGCTGCTGCCCTGATTCGCTCCACCAAAGGACCCGGGAGTCTCGCCGACGACGATGACATCACCCGCTCCGTCGACCGCGAGTCGTCGGGCCATCTCGCTTGACGCAGGAAGACCAAACTGGCGTACCCACTGAAAATCGCCGTTGGTATCGTACTTCGCAAGGAAGCCGTCGCCGCCGCCGGGCGCCGAGCCCTCGAGCAACCCGTTCGTTGTCCCACAGACGTAGACATTACCAACCGAGTCGACCCCGACATCCCCGCCATACTCGCCGGATGCAGTTCCGATCAGCCGCGTCCATTGTCGGACACCTGACGAGTTGAGCTTCATGACGAAAACATCACCGTTGCCCGCATACGCTTGTCCGTCGATGGCACCGCCGATGGATCCACCGACGAGGATCGATCCATCGAGTCCAATGGCAATACGCGCGCTGTCGTCCTGAGCGGATCCTGTCTGTCGAGTCCACAGCCATCGTCCGGCAGCGTCATAGCGTTGAACGAAGACGTCTCCGAGCCCCTGATTCGTGTATCCGTCGATGCCCCCTACGGTTCGCCCGGTCAGCACGATGCTTCCGTCGGCAGCGACGCCAACACCTACGACCTCATCGATCGCTGACGTCCCGATCATCCGCGCGCCTACCCACCCCGGCGGCGTCGCAGTCACTTGCGAAGACCGGTCACTTTCGCCGAGGACGTTGGTCGCGGAGAGGGTGAAGGCGTAGGTGGCGTCGTTCTCGAGGTTGCCGACGGTGAAGGAGCAGCACGCGAGATTCGTGTCGACGCGGGCCGAGGGAAGATCCTGGGACCACGCGGCCCACGGGGCGATGGCCGAATAAAGCGTGTACGACGTCACCACGTCCGGCTCCGGATTGGCGGCCCACGAGATCGTCACCTGGGCGATTCCTGCCGTCGCCGCGACGGCGGCGGGGGCCTGGGGCTTGTTCCTCGGATCGCGTAGCTTGATCTTGATGTAGTCGTCGCACGCGGCGAGGAAGAGTACCGCCGCGAATGCGAGAACCGAGACAGCGCGGACGAAGCGGACCGTCGGGAACACCGGGCGATGGTACGCCGCCCACAATTGCCTCGCCAGCGCGCCCGCCCACTCCCCGCGTTTCCCCTCGGGTTCCGAGACGTTCAGCTTTTCGGATCGTGCCGGTTCGATTCCGATTGGAACCGTTTCCCATGTCCGAATCGATTCTTGCTACTCGAATGCGTGAAGCAGTCTCCACGCCGGTATCACGCGCCGGCCGGGCTCAGGGAGGTCGCGTGCCTGCCGGCTCCGCGCGCGGCCTCGGACCTTCGCCAGCGCATGTCCATTCCCTTCTCCGGCGGATCGCCCTCTCGATGCGTTCCGCGCCGAACTCGTTCCGGGCGTGGAGGGCATTGCAGTCCCGGCAGGTCAGGCGGAGGTAGGATGGCTCGTGCCCCCCTCCTTTGGCAACCGGGACGATGTGATCGATCTCCAGCCGGTGGCGTGAGCCACACCGACGGCCGTCGGCCCGCGTCCAGGAACACCGTCCCCCGTCCCGGTTCCACACCTCCCGCCGCACCGCGGCCGGGATCGTTCCCCGCGTGCCCGGTTTCGGCTCCGCCCGGGGCGTGGCGCGACCGCACGCACGGGCTCAGCGTGCCGCTTCTCGTCTTTGGCCAGGATCGCCCGGAGCCCGGCGAACAGGAACGGCTCGAGTGAGCGCCGGTCGGGAATCTTGTGGCTCTTGACGTCCATGACCCTGAGTTCAGCCCCGCGCACCCCTGCGGCACACCTCCTGGAGAACGTCGGGTGACGCTTCTCACGGGACACCGCACTGCAAGCGCCGGGCGTGTCGATGCCCTCCCCCTAACCAGCAGATCGGCGTCGGACGGTGCATTCAAGTCTCGAAGGGAACCGTCCGCCGCGGCCGCAGAAGCGATGGCGGTGGGTGTACCCGAGCAGGCTCGTTGCGCAAGCGGACGGCGACCGTCACGACACCGATCCGGGGACCGACTCGCGGCATTACCCGATGACGATCCGAGCATCGCCCGCGTCCCGCCCGAGGGCGGACGCGGTTTCGTTCGAAGACGCGATGCCGTGGGTGACGTCGGACAGGCCGGGGCGGAAAGGGGACGGGATCGACCCGCCGATCACACGGCTCGGCTACGGATCCGGGAGGAAGCGGGCGCCGGGGGTGGCGCGGTCGGGGAACAGGCGCGTCGTCTTGCCGTCGTGGATGACGACGACGACGTCGATCGGCGTGGGGCCGCCGGTGAGGCGGGCGCGGTGTTTGCCGGCGCGCGCGGAGCGGAACCATGCGTCGTCGGACGGGCCCTGCGTCACGCCGGGGATGTCGATGTGGGTGAAGCGGTCGGGGCGGTAGCCGACGCGGAGCTCGCCGACGCCGGGGGCGAGGTCGACCCGGAGCGTCGCTTCGGGGGCGGCGGCGTCGAGGTGGACCTTCACCGTCTTCGAACGATGGAATTCGGAGCGGACGACGACGGCGTGGTCGCCGAACGGAACGCCCTCGATCGGGGAGCCGAGGGTGCCGATGCGCGTTCCGGAGAGGACGATGGAGGCGCCCTTGGGGCTGCCGTCGATCCGGAGGCGGCCGGCGAGAGAACGACCGGCTGCGGGAACGGCGGCAGCCGCAGGCGCGGCGGCCGCTGCCGCCCCGGGGACCGCAGGCGGGGCGGAGGCGGAGGGGGCTGCCGGAGCCGCGGCCGACGTGGGGCCCGACGCCGTGACCGTGGACGGAACCGTGGACGAGGAGCGCCACGTACGAACGAAGGTCGGCGCGAGGGTGCCGAGGGCGGCGGCCGCGGCGGCGACAACCGCAACGGCGAGGAGCGTCCGGGCGCGTGACGGGCCGCGCGAGGCGATTCGTTCCGTCTCGGTGGCGCTTGATCCGAGACGTTCCGTTTCGGTGGCGCCGGACCCACGCTCGGTCACGCTCGGGCCTCGGCCCAGCGTGGCCGCGGCCCCCGGCGTGCGGGGAGCGGCGGCGCGCGTCGCCTGTTGCGTGTGGGTTCCGGAGCGGTCGCCGGCGCGCAAGGCGCCGGACAGGTCCTGGGGGCCGCGACCGACGTCGAAACGTTGCACGCCGGAGATCGTCTCGACGGCGCCGCGCGCCCCTTGCGCAGAGCGATGCGCGATGTCCGGACGCAATGGCGCGGTCGTGGCGTCGGCGGCGAGCCCGCCCGTCGACGTGGACGCCCCGTCCTGGCGCGCACCCGCGAGGTGCCCCCCGGTTTCAGGAACCGCCCCCGCGAACGGAGCTCCGGCGTCACGCGCGGGCACGACCGCGGTCGGAAGCGCCGTTTCGTCGCGACGGAATCCGGCCGCCGCGCGCGCGGCGTCGTCCGCGCGGCCACCGCCGGCGGCGGCGAACACTTCGTTCGGGCGTGGGGCATCCTCTTCGGCGACGGCGCCGGGCTCGAGGATCGGCGTCCCCTCTCGCGGCGTCGCCAGCCGCCGGCCGGCGGCCCCCTTCCCTCCGAGGCGCTCGCGCATCAGCCGCGCCAGGTCCTCCTCCTCCACTACCGCGCCGCTCTCCGCGGCCCGCCGCTGGAGGAACAACCCCAACGCCCGCCCCATCGCCTGGCCGTCGGAAAAGCGGTCGTCGCGACGCTTGGCCAGCGCCTTCGCCACCACCGCGTCGAGCTCGGCCGGCACCCCCGTGGCCATCGCGGACGGAGGCGGCGGCTCGTCCTGCTGCACCTTGCGCAGGATCTCCCGATCGGTCTCTCCGTCGAACGGCCGGCGGCCGGTCAGCATCTCGAACAACACGATCCCGACCGCGAACAAGTCGGAGCGCCCGTCGAGGTCGGACTCGCCCAGCGACTGCTCCGGGCTCATGTAGGCGAGCTTCCCCTTCACCGTCCCGGTGCGGGTGTGGCGCACGCCGGAGGCGAGCTTGGCGATCCCGAAGTCGGCGACCTTCACCTCGCCGTTCCACGAGAGGAGGACGTTGTGCGGCGAGACGTCGCGGTGAACGATCCCCAGCGACCCGCCCGCGTCGTCGACGGCGGCGTGCGCGTGGTGGAGCGCGGCGCAGATCCGCTGCGCGATCCACGCGGCGAGATCGACCGGCAGCGGCCCCTTCTTCACCAGCGCCTTCAGGTCGGAGCCGTCGACGTACTCCAGCGCAATGTAGTAGTCCTCCGCGACGCGCCCCAGCTCGTAGACCTGCACCACGTTGGCGTGCGAGAGGCGCACCGCGATCTTCGCCTCGCGGACGAACATCTCGACGAACCCCTCGTCGGCGGCGAAGTGCGGCAAGATGCGCTTGAGCGCCACCGTCTTCTCGAAGCCGGCGACCCCAAACGTCTTGGCGCGGAACACCTCCGCCATCCCGCCGGAGGCGATCCGCTCCAGCAGCGTGTACTTCCCGAAGGTCTGTGGAAGCGGCCCGGCCACCGTCTACGACTCCGCCTTCGGGTCGAGGGCCGGCGTCGGCGCCTCCCCCGGGACGAGAGAACCGAACCCGGTCCCGAGGAACGGCAGCGACGCCACCCCCATCGCCACCGCGACCGCGAACCCCGTGGCGTTCATCACCACCGAAAAGGCGAAGCCCTGGGACTCGGCGACGCCGTAGAGGGACAAGGCCGCGACACAGAAGAGTTGGAAGTTGCCGCTCATCCCAATCCCGCCCGGGATCGTGATCCCCGCCATGGTGATCGCCAGGACGGCGATCGCCGCTTCGAGCGGGAGATCGAGCCGGAGCATCGGGAATCCGATCGCCATACCGGCGACGTGCAGGCCCCACACGACGCCCGTGAGCGCGCCGACCGCGGCCGCCCCCTTCGCGTCCCGGAAGATCCCCAACCCGCCGACGAACCCCGCGAGGAGCTTCGCCACGACCGACGCCAACCGGACGGAGACGACCGACAGCCCTCGTTCGATCCGCGTCACGAGCGTCTGACGGAGGGCGATCAGTGCCACCAGGAACAGGCCGGCCGGCACGAACAGCGCCAGGAGCACGCGCGCGACCTGGCGCAGGTCGAACGTGGAACCGCCGATCGCGAGCGTACGCGACGGGACGACGAACAGCGTTGCGAGCAGGAGTCCGAAGACCGCCATCACGTCGACCACGCGCTCGGCGACAACGGTCGCCAGCCCGGCCGCCAGCGGCACGCCGTCACGCGACCGGAGAAGCAGCGGCCGCGCCACTTCGCCGGCGCGCAGCGGGAGGACGTTGAGCGCCATGAACCCCGCGAAGGCGGTGGTCGCCACGCGCGCGAGCGGGATCTCCTTCACCGCGCGGACGATCAGCCAGTAGCGCAGCGCGCGCGCGAGCTGTGCCGCGGTCAGCACCACGGCGAGCGGCGCCATCCAGCCCCACCGCGCCGACGCCAACGCCAGGCGCAGTTCCATCCACGACACGTTTCGCGCCGCGACGGCGAGGAACACCGCTGCGAGCGCGATCGAGAGCAGGAGCTTCTTCCGCACGCGCCCCGGAGTGTAGCGGAAGCCGGCCGCTCCGGCGGACTACAGCCGCACGATCCGGCCCTCGGCGCGCTTCACGTTGCGGGTCAGGTTGCGGGTGTCGACGACGAGCGCGCTGTTCTCGACGATCGTCGCCACGTCGAACGCCGAATGGTCGGTGGCGACGATGACGCAGTCGTAGGCCTTGAGTCGCGTTCCGCCGATCTCCACCGACCTCAGGTCGAGGCCGTCGACCTTGAGCTCCGGCACGAACGGATCGTGATAGCTCACCACCGCCCCCTTCGACTGGAGCAGGCGCGCGATGTCGAGGGCCGGGCTTTCGCGGTAGTCGCCGATGTCCTTCTTGTAGGCCATCCCCAGGACCAGCACCGTCGAGCCGTTCAGCGCCTTCCTGTGGCCGTTCAGCGCGTCCTGCGTCAGCTCCACCACGTATCGCGGCATCTCGCCGTTGATCTCGCTGGCGAGCGCGATGAACCGCGCATGATAGTCGAGCGTCTTCATCTTCCAGGCGAGATAGTGAGGATCGACCGGGATGCAGTGGCCCCCCAACCCCGGACCTGGATAGAAGGGCATGTAGCCGAACGGCTTGGTCGCGGCCGCCTGGACCACCTCCCAGGTGTCGATCCCGAGCTTGCGGGACATGATCGCCACCTCGTTGACCAGACCGATGTTCACCGACCGGAAGGTGTTCTCCAAAAGCTTCACCATCTCGGCCGCCTCGCAGGAGAGACCGGCAGCACGGTGTCGATGGCGTTCGAATAGTGCGCGAGATCGGA
>CAYJRR010000011.1:9578-33442 GCA_964372275.1 uncultured bacterium | reverse complement strand
TTTTTGTTACCAAAACCATTCACCCTGCCGGGCGCCTCGCTGGAGGTGCGTGGCAGCTGTGTTGCGTTGGCTTTCCACCCGTGCGCGCGGCCGAGCCCGAGGCAGCGGTCGGTCATGCCGCCGATGATCTTCGGGGTGTTCTTGATGTGGTACGTGGCGTTCCCGGGATCGACCCGCTCCGGCGAGAAGCAGACGAAGAAGTCGCTCCCGACCTTGCCCGAGCGGCGCTCGAGGATCGGCAGCATCGCCTCGCGCGTGGTCCCCGGATAGGTGGTCGACTCCAGGATCACCAACGCCCCCCTCTTGAGGTGAGGGGCGATCCCCTCCACCGCGGCGACGATGAAGGAGATGTCCGGATCCTTCGTCTTGTTGAGCGGCGTCGGCACGCAGATCGAGATGGCGTCGACGTCGGCGAGCACCGCGAAGTCGGTCGACGCCGACAAGCGCCGAGTCCGGACCAGGCTCCCCAGCCGGTCGCCGGTCACGTCGCCGATGTAGGAGGTCCCGCGCGTGATCGCGTCCACCTTCCGCCGGTCGAGATCGATCGCCACGGTGGTGGTTCCCGACTCCGCCAGCGCCACCGCCAGCGGGAGTCCGACGTACCCGGCGCCGATCACCGCCGCCTTCGCCTCGCGCTTCTTGATCCGCTCCAACGCTCCTTCGAACATGACCCTCTTCCTTGAACCGATTCCGCTGCCCTTGTCCAGGCCCCTCTTGCGCCTCACACATTTCTTCTACAACGAACGCGCCGCACGATACCTTACCTTTATGAAGGATCGCCTCGGCCCCAAAGGCCGCCCGGACGCCTCCGTCGACGCCTTCTTCCGTTCGGTCTACGACCGTCTCGCCTGGACCGTTCTGGCCGACGACGCCGACTCTGGCCGTCCGGACCCGGCCACGCACGAGATCCCCGGCGTCGCGGACGGGGAGCCGCTCCCCGCCGTGCCGCCGCCGGCTCGGTCGCGCGGGCGAAGCGGAACGCGGGGCGCGGCCTCGGGACACGGCCTGGGCAAGAAGTCCTCCGGATCGTAAGAACCTCCTGGGCTCATGCGCGCAGCAAAGCACCTGGCCCATCTCGTCTCGTTCGACACGACGAGCCACCGCTCGAACCTGCCGCTGATCGACGAGCTCGCCCGGGAGGCTAGGTCGCTCGGGCTCGGAATCAAGGTCGACACGATCACCGACGCGCACGGCGTGCAGAAGGCGAACCTGATCTGCGCGGCCGGACCGGGGAGCGACGGGGTCGCGCGCCCGCGCGTCGTCGAGGCCGGGGCCGGGGGCTTGGCCTTCGTCGGTCACACCGACACCGTCCCGTTCGACCCGGCCTGGAAGGAGGCGCTCACGCTGACCGAGCGCGACGGGCGCCTGTACGCGCGCGGGGCCGCCGACACCAAGGGGTTCATCGCCGCGGTGCTGGCCGCGGTCGAAGCGACCGACCTGCGGCGCCTGCGACGACCCCTCACGCTGGTCTTCACCCACGACGAGGAGGTCGGCTGCCTCGGCGCCAAGCGGCTCGGCGAGTCGAACGACCTGCGCCCGTCGTACGCCATCGTCGGCGAGCCGACGTCGCTCGTGCCGATCCGCGGGCACAAGGGGTACTGCACCGCGGAGGTGGAGGTCGTCGGGAAGGAGGGGCACTCCGCCTACCCCGAGGTGGGGGTGAACGCGATCTTCCACGGGGCGCGTCTCCTGTCCCGGATCGAGGCGGAGGCGAACCGGCTTCGCGACGAGACCGACCCGCTCTTTGCGCCGCCGTACACCACGGTCAACGTCGGCCGGATCGAGGGGGGGCGCGCCAAAAACGTGATCCCCGGAAGCTGCCGGTTCGTCGTCGAGTGGCGCCCGATCCCCGGCCAGCCGGTGGAGGCGGTTTACGAGCGGATCGCCGCCGCGGCCGAGTCGCTCCACCGCGAAGATCCCACGTTCGAGTGCGAGCTGGAGTTCACCCGCCGGGACCGGGGCGTGATGACCCCCGCCGACAGCCCGATCGTCACCTTCCTCGAAGAGGCGACCGGGCGCCCGGCGGAGACCGTCTCGTTCGGCACCGAGGCGCCGCAACTGACGGCGCTGGGGGCCGAGACGGTCGTCTGCGGGCCCGGTGACATCAAGGTGGCGCACCGGACCGGGGAGTTCGTCCCCGTGCTCGAGCTCGGGCGCGCCGTCGAGATCTTCCGCAACGCGATCCGCCGCTTCTGCATCGACGGGTGACGGCGCGCAAGACCGATCCGGAGAAGAACCGATGCCGCGCCTGCGGCTACGCCTGGTATCCCGCCGGGATCGAGCGGGCGCTGGCCTGCCCGCGCTGCGGTTCGGAGGAGATCGCCTACGCATGGACCGAGCGGTGGCCGGCGTACCTCGGCTGCCTGGCGATCGCCGCCTTCCTGGCCGCGGCCACCTACTCCGCGATCCGCATCGGCGCCGCGTACTTCGGGTGGTGACCCGTCGGATCCGAACCCGTTACGGTATCGGTACCGGTACCCGTGACCGGTCGGAATCCGATCCGAACCGACGGGAGCTTGATTTCCGGGCAGCCTCCCCCCAGAATCCCGCGCTGCCCCAACGGGGGACTAGCTCAGTTGGTAGAGCACTACGTTCGCAACGTAGGGGTCGACGGTTCGAATCCGTTGTCCTCCACCCGACACGTGAGCGGCCGGCCCGAGGTTTTCGGGCCGGCCGTGGGTACTCCTCGAGCGACGATCGGTCCCGGGCCGCCTGGAGGTCGTCAATCCATCGGCGCACCGGCTTCGATCCAGGCCAGCACCAGTAGGTAGGCGTCATCCGCCTGGGTCCAGAGCGCGCCGCCTGCGTGCGGGACGGAGTTTCCGAACCGGTCCAAGCCGGTCGCCTTGGTGAGAATCGTGCTGGCCTCGGGAACCTCGAGGTCGACGACCTCGCCATTTCCTGCCTGCTCGATCAAGCCACCTTCCATCAAGCTTTGGTATACGAGCGTCCTGGTCGCCTCGTCCTCGGTCTCCCCGGGCTTCACGCCAAGGAACAGTCCACCGGCCGATACCGACGAATGGCAAGCGGCGTTGGTGCAGTCGTACAATGCGAACGCCTCGCGAACGTTGTCGAATGTCGTATCGAGCGGCGAGTCGCCGATCTCCTCGGGCGTGTCGTCGTCGTCACCACCCCCACCTCCGCCTCCCCCGAAGACCTCCCCCAGCCAGTCGACGAACTCCTCCGGATCCATCTGCTTCGCGGGGCCTCCGCCACCGCAGCCGGCCGCGGCGACGATCATCGACGCCATCGCCCACGCCCCCACCGATCGGCTCGCCATGTCACCCTCCCACGTCCGCTCCGCGACGATCTGTTGCTCATTCTACGGGAAGAAAATGAGCAATCCCGTGCACATGGGTCTTTGTTGTGATGGCGCGCACAGATCGGCCCGATCGAGATGTCCACGCCGACAAACGGCGCGGACGGAGGCGGACGCCGCTCCCTATCGCGCCAGCTCGATGTCGACGCGGGCCCAATCCGGGCCGGCGACGAGGGCGACGTCGTTGCGAATGGCGACGTCGTGTGTGGGGTCGACCGGCTGGTATCCGTTCGGGGTCCACAGCACGTTGATCGCCACGTTGTAGAGGGAGTCGGGGACCAGCCCCTTGAGCCGGAACCTCCCCTGCGGATCGGTGTGGGTGACGAAGAAGTCGCCCCGGTCGTGACCCCACGCGGAGACGTAGAGGCCGCCGACCGGCGCCCCCGCGATCCGCACCTCGCCGACGAGCTGGGCGCGGAGCGTGGCGAAGTCGATCGTCCAGGCCGATTCGCCCCGGACGAAGAGGCGCGCCACCCGCCCGGCCCGTTTGTCGGTGCCGCCCTCCTCCAGCCCGAAGACCTGCGGATACCAGTCATCCCCGGCGCGCGCGGCGAAGACCTTCTCCGGAACACTCCAGCCGTGCGGATCGTCGAGGCTCGAGCCGAAGCTGGCGTAGATCCCGTCCTGGTCCCACGCCGACGAGACGGCGCGGTTCATCAGGATCACGTACTGCTCAAGGTACGCGTTCCAGTGGATCGACGGTCCCCAGAAGACGTCGGGGTTCGGTCCGCCCCAGTCGGACCGTGCCGGGAAGATCGGCGACGCGAGCCCGCGCCGGCCCGGCGAAAGCCAATCGCCGTCGTTCCACTTGTAGACCTTCCCCTGCGGAGCGTTCCGGTCGGACCAGCGCATCCACGCCAGCGAGATCCCCTGCCGGTGGACGGGACCGGCGTAGGCGCTGAAGACGAAGTAGAGGTACTCCTCCGCCGGATCGAGCATCACCGAGAAGTCGCCGTTCCCGCCGGCGAAGTAGCCGTTCTGCGTGTTGCAGCGCAGCGTTCCGGAGGGGGCTTCGAGGATGAGCCCCAGGTCTTCGAACGAAAGTCCGTCGTCGAACGAGCGCACCGCGCCGATGCGCGGCGCCGTCAGCGGCTTTCCCGGGCAGAGGCCCCACGGCTCGTTGTGGTACCAGCCGTAGAGGATCCCGGTCGCCTCGTCCTTCCAGGTCGCCTCGAGCCACTGCCGGCCCTCGGTGACACCGTCGAAGCGATCGCCGAGGTAGCGGACGTGCACCGGTTCTGCGAGATCTTCCAGCGAGTCCCCGGTGCTCCGCTGCGGCACCCATCCCTGCGGCTCCGGGTGGGCGTTGTCGACCGAGTTGAAGACAATCAGCCGACCGTCGATCCAGTGGGCGGGGCTGTTGCTGTCGGTCTCGGCCGGAAAGCGGATCGTCGGCGCGGGATCGATCGCCGACGAGTGCCCCCCCTCCCCGCCCAGATCGCGAATCGTCGGTTTGCCGCACGTGGCTGCCACCAAGGCCGCGACGACGGCGACACGACGCCGCCGGGACGTTCGCCCTTCATGCCGCTCGCCATCCGCCGCTCGTCCCATGCCGTCGGTCGAGTGCAAGAAGCGGATCACGCCACGGCACGCTCCGCCGCACGCAATTCCGCGAGCTTGCCGATCCGGCGCGACGGCATTGCCGCAGGTCGGGACAGGTCGTACCGGGTACTACGCGGGACGCTCGATGCGCCCCGGCGGTCAACTCGTCCGCTGGACCTTTGCCTTGGGTTGCTTGGCCTCCACCGCGTCGGCGCGCGGCTGGCTCAGCTTGAACGCGTCGTGCAGCACCCGCACCGCCAGCTCGGTGTACTTCTCCTCGATCACGCAGGAGATCTTGATTTCGGAGGTGGAGATCATCTGGATGTTGATCCCCTCCCCGGCCAGCGCCGAGAACATCGTCGTCGCCACGCCGGAGTGGCTGCGCATCCCGACGCCGACGACCGAGACCTTCGCCACGTTGGCGTCGCCGACCACGCCGCGCGCCCCGATCTGCTTGGCGGTCGATTTCACGATCCGGAGCGCCTGCCAGAGGTCCGACTTCGGCACCGTGAACGTCAGGTCGGTGAACCCCTCTTTCGACACGTTCTGGATGATCATGTCGACGTTGATGTTCGCTTCGCCGATCGGCGTGAAGATCTTCGACGCGATCCCGGGAGAGTCGGGGATGTGGCGGATCGAGATCTTCGCCTCGTCCTTGTTGTAGGTGACGCCGGAGACGACTTCCTTTTCCATGCTGCGGTCCTCTTTGCAGACGAGCGTTCCCGGATCGTTGCTGAAGGTGGAGCGGCAGCGGAGGTCGACGCCGTACTTGGCGGCGAACTCCACCGAGCGGATCTGGAGCACTTTGGCCCCGAGCGAGGCCATCTCCAGCATCTCCTCGTAGGCGACGCGCTTGAGCTTGCGCGCCTCCGGGACGATCCGCGGGTCGGCGGTGTAGACCCCGTCCACGTCGGTGTAGATCTCGCAGACGTCGGCCTTGAGAGCCGACGCGATCGCCACCGCCGTGGTATCGCTGCCGCCGCGCCCGAGGGTGGTGACGTCCCCTTTCTCGTCGACCCCCTGGAAGCCCGCGACCACGACGATCCGCCCCCGCTCGAACTCGGCCCGGATCCGGGTCGAGTCGATCGACTCGATCCGCGCTTTGGCGTGCACCGAGTCGGTGAGGATCTTCACCTGGTGGGCGGCGAAGCTGATCGCCGGGCGCTTCATCGCGTTCAAGGTCATCGCCAGCAGCGCGGTCGAAACGTTCTCGCCGGTCGACACCAGCGCGTCGTACTCGCGGCCGTCGGGATGCTCCACGATCCCCTTCGCCAGCTTGATCAGGCGGTCGGTCTCGCCGCTCATCGCCGAGACGACGACGAGCAGGTCGTGTCCGCGCGCCTTGGTCTTCGCCACCCGCTTGGCGACCAGCTTGATCCGGTCGAGCGACCCCATGCTCGAGCCGCCGTATTTCTGGACGATCAGTGCCATAGCTCCCGGAGAAGATCCTGCCAGCCGCGTCCGCCCGTTCGGGCTCCGCCGGGGACCTCCCCGGGCCCCTCTCCGACGGTTCGTAGCGTGATCCGTCGTCTTTCGCCAGTCAGGATCGTGAGCTCGATCTCCAGACGCGCCGGCGGCAAGAGCTCGGGCGCCCGCTCGGACCACTCCACCACCGCCACGCCGTCCCCCCCCACGAACTCGTCCACCCCGAGACCTCGCGCCGCCTCCGCCCCCTCCACCCGGTAGAGGTCGAGATGGTAGACGGGAATCCGTCCCGCGTAGCGGTGCAGGAAGACGAAGGTGGGGCTGGTGACTTCCCGGGGATCGGCCCCCGCTCCGGCCGCGAGACCCCGGGTGAAGGTCGTCTTCCCGGCCCCCAGATCGCCGGTCAGGGCCAGCACCCATCCCGGTTGCGCCATCCGCCCGATACGCTCCCCCAGCGCCACCGTCTCCGCCGCCGAGCGCGTCTCCGTTTCCCACACCGCCGGCCGCGGAGGATCGGGGGTCTTCCCCCCGGGCGTGTGGTGGCTCGGCACGTTCATTCGCCCAGGTAGGCGCGGCGGACGTTCTCGTCGGCCGACAGCTGCGCCGCCGGTCCCTCGATCACGATCTTCCCCGTCTCGAGGACGTATCCGCGGTGGGCGACCGACAGCGCCATGTGCGCGTTCTGCTCGACCAGCAGGATCGTCGTGCCGGCCGCGTTGATCTCCTTGATCTTGGCGAAGATGCTTCGGACGAGCATCGGCGCGATCCCCAGCGACGGCTCGTCCATCAGGAGCACGCGCGGCCGGCCCATCATCGCCCGGCCGATCGCCAGCATCTGCTGCTCTCCGCCCGAGAGGGTTCCCGCCGACTGCGCGTGCCGCTCCTTCAGGCGGGGGAAGAGCGCGAAGACCTTTTCCAGGTCGACGGAGATCTCCGTTCGGGGTCGGAGGTAGGCGCCGAGTTCGAGGTTCTCCAGGACCGTCAGCTCGGGGAAGACCATCCGGCCCTCCGGCACGTGCGACAGCCCCAGCGCCACCGTCCGGTGCGCCGCCAACGTCGCCAGGTTCTCTCCTTCGCCGGCCCCCTCGTGGGCGAAGTAGCGAATCCGCCCCTTCCATGGACGAACCAGCCCCGAGAGGGTCCGCAGCAGCGTCGTCTTTCCGGCGCCGTTTCCGCCGATCAGGGTCACGATCTCCCCTTGGCGGATCTGGAGCGAGACCCCCTGCAGCGCCTTCACCGCCCCGTAGGAGACGTGGAGGTCCTGCACGTCGAGCACGACGCCGACCCCCGCCGCGATCGCCTGGGCCTCCGTCACGTCGGCTCCCCAAGGTAGGCCTCGATCACCGCCGGGTCGGCCCGCACCTCGGCGGGGGTCCCCTCGGCGATCTTCTCTCCGTGATCGAGCACCGCGATCCGCTCGGCCGAACCCATCACGAAGCGCATGTCGTGCTCGATCATCACGATGGTGAGGCCGAACCGGTCCCGGAGCTGCCGCACCATCTCCATCAGCCGCATCTTTTCGGCCGGGTTCATCCCCGCCGCCGGTTCGTCGAGCAGGAGGAGCTTCGGCCGCGTGGCCAGCGCGCGCGCGATCTCCAGGCGGCGCTGCTCGCCGTAGGCGAGGTTCCGCGCCTCGGCCAGGGCCAACGGCTCCAGGTCGACCAGCGCGAGAAGCTCCCTCGCCTCCCGCTCGACCGCCACCTCTTCGGCGCGGAACGACCCGCTCCGCGCCGTCGCGGCGAAGAGACCCGTCCGCAGGCGCTGCTGGAAGGCGGTCCGCACGTTCTCCAGCACCGAGAGGGAGGTGAAGAGGCGGATGTTCTGGAAGGTGCGGGCGATCCCGCGCGCCGACAGCTCGTAGGGCCGGCGCCGGAACGGCGTCGTCCCCCCCGACGCGACCACCTCCCCCTCGAAGGCGATCGTCCCCTCGGTCGGCCGGTAGACGCCGGTGATCAGGTTGAAGGCCGTCGTCTTTCCGGCGCCGTTGGGGCCGATGATGGCGTAGAGCGCCCCGCGAGGGACGCTCAGCGAAAAGGCGCTGACCGCGGTGAGGCCACCGAACCGCAGCGTCACCCGGTCCATCGCCAGCACCGGCGGGCCGCTCTCCGCCGGGACCGCCGCGGCCTCCGTTCCGGGCGCCTTCATCGGCGCCCCTCCGCGGGCTTCCGGCGCCGGCGGTAGAGCGCGCCGCGGGACTGGATCAGCATCGCCGCGATCAGGATCAGCGAATAGATCACCATCCGCCAGTTGGGGAGCGCGGTCCAGACCGCGTCCGGTACGGCATCGCGGACGACCTCCGGCAGGAAGGCGCCGCGCAACAGCTCCGGGAGCAGCGTCAGCCCCGCCGCGGCGGCGATCGACCCGCGGATGCTCCCCAGCCCGCCGAGCACGACGATCGCCACCACCTCCATGCTCTTCTCGAAGTTGAACGCCCCCGGGATGATGTAGGCCTCGGTGTGGGCGTAGAGACCTCCGCCGACGCCGGCGAAGAAGGCGCCGACGACGAACGCCGTCACCTTGTAACGCGTGGTGTTGATCCCCACCGCCTCGGCGGCGATCTCGTCGTCGCGCACGGCGAGAAATCCGAGCCCGCGGGTGGAGGCGACCATGTTTCGCGTCACCACCACCACCGCGATCACACCCACCAGCACCCAGAACAAATCGGCCACCGGCTCCAGGTCGGAGAAGCCCCTCGGACCGCCCAGCTCGTCGACGTTCAGGAGTACGACGCGGATGATCTCGCCGAAGCCGAGGGTCACGATCGCCAGGTAGTCCCCTTTCAGCCGGAGCGACGGGATCCCGACCAGCGTCCCCGCGGCCGCCGCGGCGACCCCTGCGAGGCACAGCGTCGCCGCGAACCAGATCGCGGCGACGACCGCGCCGGGATCGGCCCCGATCGCCGACGGGCGCGCGTAGTGCATCAGCGCCGCGGAGACGTAGGCGCCGATCGCCATGAACCCGGCGTGTCCGAGGGAGAACTGCCCGGTGTAGCCGTTGATCAGGTTGAGGCTGACCGCGAGGACCACGTTGACGCCGATGCGCAGCAGGAGGAGCGACGCGTAGGGGAGCACGGTGTCGGGCCACCGCTCGAGGGCCGCCGCCATTCCCTGGTTCAGGACCCAGCAGGCGAGCGGGGCGCCGACCAGGACCGCCCCCCATCCGGCCAGCGCCCTCCGGCGATACGCCGCCGGCCCCGCCGTCACCACGGCGGCGCGGCGTTCGCCGGACGCGCCGACGTCGAACGGGAGGCCCGCCGACATCAGACCTTCTCCGTGGCGACCGAGCCGAACAGGCCCGTCGGCTTGAAGAGGAGGATCCCGATCAGGAGCAGGAAGGCGATCGCGTCCTTGTAGGTCGACGAGAGGTACCCCGCGACCATCGTCTCCGCCACGCCCAGCAGCAACCCTCCGACCACCGCGCCGGGGATGTTGCCGATCCCCCCGAGCACCGCGGCGACGAACGCCTTCAGCCCCGGCATCAGACCCATCAGCGGCTCGACCTTGTTGACCTTGACGGCGTAGAGGACCCCCGCGGCCGCCGCCAGCGCGCTCCCCAGGGCGAAGGTCAGGGTGATGATCCGGTCGACGTCGATCCCCATCAGGCGCGACGCGTCGTGGCTGTGGGCGACGGCGCGCATCGCCTTCCCGATCCGGGTCCGGAAGACGACCAACTGCAGCAGGACCATCAGCAGAAGACCGACGCCGACCGTGATCAGGTCGATGTGCGGGACGATCAGTGTCCCGTCGCCGACCGCCAGCGAGATCTTCCCGTCGCCGACCAGCCGCGGGAAGAAGCGGGGGGTCGCGCCCAGCACCGCCTGACCGCCGTACTCCAGCAGGAAGGAGACGCCGATGGCGGTGATCAAGACCGTGATCCGCGGCGATCGGCGCAACGGACGGTACGCCGCGCGCTCGATCGTCACCCCCGTCAGCGCGCACGCCGCCATCGCCACCGGCATCACCGCCAGGAAGACGACGACGCTGCCGGCGCCGGGATCGATCCCGAGGGCGCCCGACAGGCCCTTCGTCACCCACAGACCGACCATCGCCCCGACCATCACCACGTCGCCGTGCGCG
The DNA here is from genome assembly GCA_964372275.1 of uncultured bacterium. Taxonomy (GTDB): domain Bacteria; phylum CAYJRR01; class CAYJRR01; order CAYJRR01; family CAYJRR01; genus CAYJRR01. The sequence continues at coordinate 23,080 of CAYJRR010000011.1, read as the reverse complement.
AAGTTGATCATCCGCAGCACGCCGTAGACCATGGTGTAGCCCAACGCGATCAGCGCGTAGACGCTTCCCCAGGCGATGCCGTTGACGAGCTGCTGCAGGAAGGTCGCCACGCGCGCTCGTCAGAACACGCCGCGGAAGGCAGGCTTCGTCATGGAGCGATCGCCTTGGCGAGCTTGAACTGGCCGTCCTCGATCTTGATGACGGTGATCGGCTTCTTGGCGTTCCGTTCGGCGTCGATCGTCACCGCCCCCGTGACCGCCGGGAACTCCTTGGTGTCGGCGATCGCCTGCCGCAGCGCCGGCCCGTCGGTCGCGCCGGCCCGCTTCAGGGCGTCGGCCAGAAGGCGCATCGTGTCGTAGCCCAGCGCCGCCATCGCGTCCGGCATCTCGCCGCCGAACCTCGCCTTGTACTTGGCGATGAACTCCTGCACCACCGGGTTCGGATCGTCGGTGGCGTAATGGTTGGTGAAGTAGCTCCCTTCGATCGCCTTCCCGCCGATCTCGATCGTCTTGGCCGAGTCCCACCCATCGCCGCCCAGGAGCGGCTGCTTCATGCCGAGATCGCGCGCCTGGTTGGCGATGATCCCGACCTCGGTGTAGTAGCCGGGGACGACCAGGATCTCCGGCGATTTCGACTTGATCGCGGTGAGCTGCGCCTTGAAATCGCTGTCCCCCTCGGAGTAGCCCTCCTCCGCCACCACCTGGCCTCCGAGCCGCACGAACTCGTCGGCGAAGAACTTCGCCAGGCCGACCGAGTAGTCGTTCTTCACGTCCTTGAGGATCGCCGCCTTCCTGAGCTTCAGGTCGTTCGCGGCGAAGCGCGCCATCACCAGGCCTTGGAACGGGTCGATGAAGCAGATGCGGAAGATGTAGTCCCCCTTGGCCGTCACCTCGGGATTGGTCGAGCCGGGGGTGACGAGCGGCACCTGCGAGCGCTGGGCCTCGGGGGCCGCCGCGAGCGTGCGCGAGGAGGCGATCTCGCCGAGGAGCGCCACCACGCGGTCCTGCTTGATCAGCTTCACCACCGCCGTCTTCGAAGTCTCGGGCTTGCTCTGCGTGTCCTCGACGATCACCTTGATCGGTTTCCCCAGGACGCCGCCGGCCTTGTTGATCTCGTCCAGCGCCAGCTGCACCCCCTTGTCGGTCGACTGCCCGAAGGTCGCCGTCCCTCCGGTGAGCGAGACGAACTCGCCGACCTTGATCACCTCCGGCGCGGCGGCGGCCGGGCTCCCCTCCCCGGTCGACTTTCCGCCGTTGTTGCAGGCGCCGCCGGCGAACGACGCGGCCACGAACCAAAGGGCCACACGAAGCGAACGGGGTCGGATCATCGAATCGGTCCTCCGGAGAAAACGGCCAACAAGTTCGAGCAGATAAACAAGCGGCGACGACCCTGTCAACGTCAGTCGGCGCGAACCAGGCCCCGGGCGAGCGCGAAGCGGGTGAGGCTCGCCGTGTCGTGGATGTCGAGCTTGGTCATGAGGTTGGTTCGATGCGCCTCGATCGTCTTGACCGAGAGCGACAGGGAGGAGGCGATCTCCTTGTTGCTGTTCCCCTCGGCGATCCGCTGCAGCACCTCGCGCTCGCGCGACGTGAGCCGACCGAGCGGCGAGTGTGCCTTGTCGACGCGATCGGCGACCGGGGCGATGGCGTCGGAGAGGAAGCGCTCGCCCCGGGCGACGGCGCGGATGGCGCGTACCAGATCGTCGACGGCCGAGTCCTTCACCAGGTAGCCGGAGGCTCCGGCGGCAAGCGCCTCCCGCACGTACTCCTCGCCGGTGTGCATCGAAAGGACGAGCACCCGGATCCGGGGCCGCTCGCGCGCGATGCGCCGGGTGGCCTCGACGCCGTTCAGACCCGGCATCCCGAGGTCGACGACCGCCACGTCCGGCGATTCGCGGAGCACCGCCTCCACCATCTGCGTCCCGTCACGCGCCTCGGCGACGACGGCGAAGTCGGGGACCGCCTCGAGCAGCGCGCGCAATCCTTGCCGGACCACGTTGTGGTCGTCGGCCAGCGCGATGCGTACGGTCGGGGGCACGAAGACGGTTTAGCTCGGAGGTCTCGCGAAAGGCAAGACCACGCGAGGGATCCGGTCGGCCACCTCGCGCGCGAGGTACCCGGCGGGCCCGAGCTCCGATCGCGCCCGGTCGGCCGCCCGGCCGTGGGCCCAGACCGCGACCCGGGCGGCCAGAAACGGGTCGAGCCCTCGGCCGAGGAGAAAGCCGATCGTGCCGGCGAGAACGTCGCCACTGCCTGCCGTGGCGAGACCCGGATTGCCGGTCGGGTTGACCGAGAGTCGCCCCCCGGGGTCGACGACGAGCGTCCGCGGCCCTTTGAGCACCGTGACCGCGCGATGCCTCGCCGCCGCCTCGCGCGCGGCCCACAGCCGCCGCGCCTGGACCTCGGCGGTCGCGATCCCCAGGAGGCGTCCCATCTCGCCGGGGTGGGGCGTCAAGACGAGCGGGCGCCGGACCGCACCCGTCCGGCGCCGCCCGACCGCGAGCAGCGTCAGCCCGTCGGCATCGACCACCAGCGGGGGGCCCGTCTCCGACAGCAGCCGATCGAGGAGCGCGCGCGGCCCGGCGGACGTCCCGATCCCCGGTCCGAAGACGATCGCATCGCAGCGCCGGGCGATCGTCGCCAGCGCGTCGTACGACGCATCCGCGATCTCCCCGGCATGCGATGGCAAGCGCTCCGGCATCGCCTCCGGGACGTTCGCCACCACCGCCGCGGCCGCCTTTTCGGTGGTGGCCACGTGCACCAGCCCCGCGCCGGCGCGGAAGGCGGCGTAGGCCGCGAGCGCGGCAGCCCCGGGGCGGGCGTCGGACCCGGCGATGACCAGTACCCGCCCGCGGGATCCCTTGTGCGCCTCCGCATCGAGCGTCGGCCATGCGGCCACGAGTTGGGCGCCGTCGGCGACCTCGTCCTGCGGCGCGACGGCTTCGATCGCCTTGACGGCCCAGCCAAGCGGCGCGACCTCGACGCGCCCCGCGTACCGCGCCCCCGGATAGACGAAGAGGCCGGTCTTGGCGACGCCGAAGGTGACGGTGACGTCGGCCCGCACGCAGGCGCCCGGAACCTCCCCCGTGGATGCGTCGAGTCCCGACGGAACGTCGAGTGCGAGCACGCGCCGGCGCCTTCCAGGATCGCGCCCGAGCGCCTCGATCGCGGCGGCGATCTCGCCGCGCGGCGCCTCCCGGAGGCCGGTTCCGAGCAGGCCGTCGACGACGATTCCCGACGACTCGACCGCGCGCGCGACCGTCCGGCCGACGCGGGCGCGCGCCGCGGCGGTCGCGTGCGTCTCGTCGAGCGCGCCGCCGGAGGCGATCCAGGCCCGCGCCATCGTCGCAGCGTCCCCCCTCAGGTCGCCGGCCCGCGCCCCGACCAGGAGCACCCGCACCCGCACGCGGCCGGCCAGATGGCGCGCCACGACGAAGCCGTCGCCGCCGTTGTTTCCGCGACCGGCGAGGACGCAGACCCCTTCGAGCGCCGCCCGTGGCCAGCGCGCGAGCAGCGCACGCGCCGCGGCCGCCCCCGCGCTCTCCATCAGCGCGATCCCCGGCACCCCGAACCGCTCGATCGAGCGCGCGTCGATCTCGCGCGCCTGCTGGGAGGAGACGAGGAGCATCGTCTAGAGTGCCCCCCGCACCGAGACGGTGAGCTGGGGCCCGGGGACGAGCAGATTGCGACCGTCGACCGCCACTCCGGTGCCGACCGGCGCATACAGCCAGACCGCGGCGGGGCTCTCCAACGCCACCCGCAGGCGCGTCTCGCGCCGGCGACCTCCCGCCCGCGCCTCGACGAACGGCCCGACGGTCGTCAGCCGCGCGGCGGGCCGCGAGCGTCCCGGTTCGCCGCCGCGGTCGAGCGCCGCGACCGGCCGTCCGTCGACGCGGTCGGCGTCCCGCGCCAGGACGAGCCAGGCGATCCCTCCTTCGACCGCCCGCCTCGGCGAGGCGAAGCGAAGGTCCCCGCGCGCCCAGCGCGCATCGCCTCGGTCGATCCCGCCCCCCGCGACCGGGCCGGACGTCGAGACCGTCATCCCGACGGCGCCGCCCGCCTCCAGGCCGCCAGGCCCGACCGTCGCCGGCCCGCTCCGGTAGCCGATCTCCCCGCCGAACCCGACCTCGCCGCTGCCCGTCGGCAGCTCCCCCGCTTCGAGCTCGCGCCAGGTACCGGTGGGGACGACGGCGAGCACCGCGCCGCCGAGCCGGTCGGCGATCCCGGCGATCGGCCGTTCGAACCGCACCTCCGCCGTCACGTCGCCCGCGGAGAAGCCTTCGGCGAAAAGGCTGGCGGTCGCGCCGTCGTCGGTGGTCGACCGTCCCGACCGCGACAGGCGCACCAGCGGCACGCGAACGGCGACCGTGACCGGCCCGACGGCGCGCCGGCCTGCGAATTCGAACACCGCCGCGTCGATCGCGACGCGCGAGGCCTGGGCGGACGCGTCGGAAAAGAGGTCGTCGAGCGACCTCCGCCCGCCCCCCGCTCCGAACGCCTCGGTGAAACGGACGTAGGAGAGACGCACCTCCCCTTCGACGTCGCGCGCCGGCTCTGCCGCCGCCCGCGCGGGCAGGAGGGCCGCGAGCGCGAGGACCGGCGCCAGCCGGCCGCCGCCGCTCATCCGCGCTCCGCCACCACGAAGGCCACCGCGGCAACGCCGTCGTGCGTCAGGCTCAGGTGGAGCCGCCCGAGCCCGAGCCGTCGCGCCGCGGCGGCCGCACGCCCGCGAAGGCGCACCGCGGGCCGGCCGAGGGTGTCCAGCTCGATCGCCACCCCGGACCGCCGCGCATCGCCGGGGCCGAGCGCGAGCACCCGTGACACCGCGCGCCGCGCCGCGACCCGCGCCGCGCGCGAGGCCGCCGCGGTCCGCCCGCGCCGCGGCCCCTCCGGGATCGGCTCGACATCCAGGACGATCGCCGTCATCGGCTAGACCCGCAACAGCTCGACCATCTCGCGGACGGCGCGGTCGATCCCGACCAGGACGGCGCGCGCGATCACCGCATGGCCGATGTTGTACTCCTCGATCTCGGCGATCTCCGAGAGCGCCTGCACGTTCTGGTAGTGGAGCCCGTGCCCCGCGGCGACCGACATCCCCAGCTTGAATCCGGTCTTGGCGGCATTGACGATCTTCTCCATCTCCGATCCGAGCCGCTCGCGATCGTGCGCCTCGAACGCCTCGCAGTACTTGGCGGTGTTGATCTCCACCTGATCGGCGTCGACCTTGTGCGCCGCGCGCACCTGGTCGAGGTCGGGGTCGACGAAGAGCGAGACGTGGATCCCGGCCTCCTTCAAGAGGCCGACGTGCTTGGCGATCGCGTCCCGGTTGTAGGAGACCTCGAGCCCCCCTTCGGTCGTCAGTTCGTCGGGACGCTCCGGCACGAAGGTGACGACGTGCGGCTTCAGGTTGAGCGCGATGCGCGTCATCTCCGGCGTCGTCGCCATCTCGACGTTGAGCGTACCGCGCACCGTCTCGCGCAGGATCCGGAGATCCCGCTCCTGGATGTGCCGCCGGTCGCCTCGGAGGTGGACCGTGATCCCCGCCGCCCCGGCGAGCTCGGCGACCGCCGCCGCCGCGACCGGATCGGGGTATCCGACCTTCCGCGCCTGCCGCAGCGTGGCCACGTGATCGACGTTGACGTGCAGGCGCGCCATCGAACGGCGTCTTACCACGGCCTGCCGATCGCGTCAGCCCCGCCCCCGGCTCCGTTCGGATCGGTCATGCGCCGATGGCGCGGCGGATCTCCTGCACGACGTTCTCCGAGATTCTGCGCACCTGCTCTTCGTTCGGACCCTCCACCAGCACGCGGCAGAGATTCTCCGTTCCCGACCAGCGCACGAAGACGCGCCCTTTCCCCTTGAGCTGCTTCTCGCCGGCGAGGATCGCCAACTGCACGGAGGGAAGCTTCGACAGCTCCTTGCGTTCGTGGGTGCGCACGTTGACCAGGAGCTGCGGCAGCTTCTCCATCGACTGCGACGCGAGCTCCGACAGCGGCCGCCCCTTCTCCCCCAGGATCGCCAGGATCTGCAGCGCCGCCACCACGCCGTCGCCGGTGGTGGCGTGGTCGAGGCAGATCAGGTGCCCCGACTGCTCGCCGCCGAAGTTGTAGTCGTGGCGGCGCATCTCCTCCACCACGTAGCGGTCGCCGACCGCGGTCCGCACCACCCGGCCGCCCTTCTTCGCGAGAGCCAGGTCGAGCCCCAGGTTGCTCATCACCGTGGTGACCACCGTCCGCTTGCGGAGCTTGCGCTTGCGGATCCACTCGGCGCCGATGATCGCCATCACCGGATCGCCGTCGACCAGCCGCCCCCGCTCGTCGACGAAGACGACGCGGTCGGCGTCTCCGTCGAGCCCGATCCCCAGGTGCGCCCCATGCTCGACCACCGCCTGCTGCAACGCCTGGGGGTAGAGCGCGCCGACCTCCGCGTTGATGTTCTCGCCGTTGGGGGCGACGCCGAGCGTGAAGACCTTGGCGCCGAGCTCCTGGAAGACGGCCGGCGCGCACTTGTAGGCGGCGCCGTGCGCGCAATCGAGCACGAGGCGGAGGCCGTCCAGGGTTCGCCCCTTGGGGAACGTCTCCTTGAGATAGGAGATGTAGCGCCCCAAGGCGTCGTCGATGCGATAGGCCTTCCCCACCTTGTCGGCGGTGGGCCGCAGCGCATCGATGCGGTTGGAGAAGATCAGCTCTTCGATCTGCGCCTCGGTCTCGTCGGGAAGCTTGAACCCGTCGCGCGCGAAGAACTTGATGCCGTTGTCCTGGAACGGGTTGTGGGAGGCGGAGATCACGATCCCCGCGTCGCAGCGCATCGAGCTGGTGAGGTAGGCGATGGCGGGGGTCGGCATCGGCCCCACGATCAGGCTGTCGACCCCCATCGAGCAGATCCCGGCCACGAGACCCGACTCGATCATGTAGCCCGACAGGCGCGTGTCCTTGCCGATCAGGATCCGCGGGCGGTGACCGATCTCCCCCTCCGACCGGGAGCCGAACCGATAGGCGGCGGCGCGGCCCAACGACAGGGCCATCTCCGCCGTCATCGGATAGACGTTCGCGACGCCGCGGACGCCGTCGGTACCGAACAGTTTGCGCGCGGGGCTCGCCGGCTTTTCGACCTTGGCGGTGGGGGTACCGTTCTTCATCGGAAGGGCTGCCGGAGTACTAGACGCCGGGCCCGCGCGCGTCAAGGAGTCGGAATCCCGCAACTACTGGATCCGCGGGCCGTCGGACGACGGCGGCGCGACCTCGGTACGCGTGGCGGAGGACGGCTCTTCGAGCTCCACCGTAACGCTCACCGAGGCCCCTTCCTCGACCCGCAACTGCCGGTGCGGCAGGGCGATTGAGTAGGTGCCGGACGATGCCGGACTCCCGGCCGCCGGAACGGGGACCGCTTCGGTCCAGACCGACTCGGTGGCCGCGATCAGGCTCGCGGGGCCGGAGATCCGCACCCGGTCGGGGACGACCGTCACCCGCCGCACGCGTGTCCCCGGCTCCTCCTCGACCAACCGCACGTGAACCGGGACGCGTCGCGCGCTCCTCGGCTCGATCCGGACCTGCAGCGAGGACGGGGTGACCGACGTGGCGTCGACGCCGGGCGGAAGCGTGAGGTCGGCCGGATCGATCCGGATCATCACCAAGCCGGGCTCCTTCCGGCGCACGTGCACCGTGTGATGGAGCGTTTGATGGCCCAGGCGCGTCAGCGCCGCGCGCGTTCCGAAGACCGAGACCCGAAGCTCGGGGATCTCGTCGTCGCTCACCGCTACTTCCGGAAGGGTCTGCACCTCGAGCGTGAACGCGACCGACGACGACATCCGTTCGTCGCGCACCGTGAACCACATCGCGAGCGCGATCAGCAGCGAGAGAACCTTGTACGGGAGGTTCTCGAACAGGCCGCGCCGCGCGTGGCGGGCCCGCGTCACGCCACCTCCGTTGCGAGCGGCGCCGGCACGAGCTCGGTGCCGAACGCCCGATCGAGCGCCTCCCGCAGCGCCGCGCCCTCGAGATCGCGGAAGATCCGCCCGCCGGAGACCAGCGAGACGCTCCCCTCCTCCTCACTGACCACCAGCGCCACGGCGTCGGTATGCTCGGTGATCCCGATCGCGGCGCGGTGACGCGTTCCCAGCGCGCGCGAGATCGAAGGGTCCCTCGTCAACGGGAGGATCACCCCGGCCGCCACGATGCGGTCCCGGGAGACGACCACCGCGCCGTCGTGGATCACCGACGTCGGGAGGAAGATGCTGGTCAACAGCTCGCCCGAGACCTTCGCGTCGAGCGGCACGCCGCTCTCCAGCAGGTACTCGGACAGGCGGACGTCGCGCTCGACGACGAGGAGCGCGCCGATCTTCTTCTTGGCCAGCGACTCGCACGCACGCGCCAGTTCCTCGAGCGCCTCCGACTGGGCCGCTCGCTTGATCCCGCCGAGGAACGGGCTCTTGCCGACGCGCGCGAGGCCTCGGCGGATGTCGTCCTGGAACAGGATGATGATCACCAGGATGAACGGGGAGAGGAACTTGGAGAGGATCCAGTGCAGGGTGAACAGCTTGAAGAACGGGCTCACCACGTAGGCGAGCGTGACGATCAGGAGGCCCACCAGCATCTGGAACGCGCGGGTGTCCTTGATGACCAACAGCACGCGGTAGACGAGGAAGGCGACGATCGCCACGTCGATCAGCGCTGCCCACGCATCGCCGTTCGCCATCCGTACTAGTATCGGAGGGAACCGCCCCGCCTCGTAGATGAAATCGAACGAGGTCGGTCAGGATGCGCCGGCGACCGCCGCCGCGACCCGCACCACGCGCGCCATCGCCCGCACGTCGTGCACCCGGACCACCGCCACCCCCGCCGCGACCGCCAGGGCGGTGGTCGCCGCCGTCCCCTCGAGTCGGTCGTGTGGCGGCGCGCCGTCGAGCAGCTCCCCCAGGAAGCGCTTGCGGCTGGTCCCGATCACCACCGGGCGGCCGCGGGCGACCAGCTCGGGGAGGTGCTTCAGCAACGACAAGTTTTGTGGGAGGCGCTTTCCGAACCCGATCCCCGGATCGACCAGGATCCGGGCCGCGGCGACCCCCGCCTCCTCGGCGCGGGCCGCAGCGGCCTCGAGCTCGTCGGCCACCTCCGCGACGACGTCGGCATACGGCGAGGCCTCCAGCATCGCTTTAGGAGTTCCTCGCAAATGTCCGATAATAATGGTTTTATCTGTCTCCGCCAAAAGGGGAAGCATCTCGGGATCGAGTCCGCCCCCGGAGACGTCGTTGACGATCTCGGCCCCCATCGCGACGGCGGCGGCCGCCACCTCGGCCTTGTAGGTGTCGATCGAGATCGGCACGCCGATGCGTCCGGCGAGCGCCTCCACGACCGGCAGCACGCGCCGGCACTCCTCCTCCGCCGAGACCGGATCCGAGCCGGGCCGGGTCGACTCCCCCCCGACGTCGATCAGGTCGGCCCCTTCCTCGACCATCTGACGCGCGCGCTCGATCGCGGCAACCGGGGAGGAGAAGGCCCCCCCGTCCGAGAAGCTGTCGGGGGTGACGTTCAGGACCCCCATGACCAACGGACGTGGGAGCGCGTTCCAGCGGGGGAGCATCGGCGGAGCAGACTAGCGCGCGTGGGCGGGGAAGGAAACGGCGGTCGGGACCGGCTACCGGCGGACGCCGGCTCCGGCGACCGATCCACCGGCAGCGCCGTTCGACACGGCAGAAGAAGACGGCCCGCCGTGGGTCGCGGCCGACCGGCGGACGTTGCTGCCGCGCGTCCTCCCAAGGCGACGGTGGGCTTCCGCGAACGCTCCGTCGGCGACACCCCGGCCGCGGACCGTCTCGAACGCCTCGACGGCCCTCTCCACGTTTCCCTGTTGCCGCGAGGTCCAGACGGCCAGGATCGAGTTGGACCCCATGCCGACGGCCGCCAACGGAACCACCGGCCACGCGCCGAGCAGCCCCGCGCCGACGAGGAACGTTCCGAACGCCCCCGATGCGAGGATCGCGGTGCACGCCCGGCGGTCGAGCTTCTCGTGCCGTTGAATCGCGCGAACCGCGAAGAGAACGTCGTCTTCGGTCACCGACGGGCTTCGCGTGTTCGGGATCGACAGCTCGGCGCGTGCCGCGGGGCCGCCAAGCAGCGCCAACACGGCCACGGACAGCAGAAACAGCCGGCCCGATGCAGCGTCTGACCTCGATCGCGCGATCATGTCGTCCCTCCCCCGATCATCACGATCGGTGTACGGAGCAAGCCCGATGCCCGGCGTAACGGCTTGAATCGGGAGGCCTTTGAAGCAGCGGGTGGAAACTTCAGCGACCGGGCCGCGAGCGGCCGGTCACATCCACCGGTCGACGCCCGACGCGAACGACGAACGGAACGATCGTTCGGCTGCGGCCTACCCCGCCGCGGCGGGGGCCGGGGCGGCGCTCGGGGCGCTGCTCGGCGTCGGCGCGGGCGTGGTCCCGCCGGGGCTGCCGAGCTTGCTCTTCGCGACGCGGCCCCCCTTGATCGCCAGCTCGATCTGCTCGCCGTCGAGCGTCTCGTTCTCGAGCAGCTCCTCCGCCAGGTTCTTCAGCGCCGGCAGGTTCCCCTGCAACAGTTCCTTGGCCTTGGCGTAGCCCTCCTCGCAGAAGCGCTTCACCTCGGCGTCGATCGTCACCTGCGTCGCCTCGGAGTAGTTGCGCTCCGAGCCGAAGTCGCGTCCCAGGAAGACCTGCTCCTCCTTCTTCCCGTAGGTGAGCGGCCCCAGCTTCTCGCTCATCCCCCACTCGCAGACCATCTTCCGCGCCAGCTCCGTTGCCCGCTCGATGTCGTTCCCGGCGCCGGTGGTGGTGTGTCCGAGCAGGATCTCCTCCGCGGCGCGCCCCCCCATCAGGATGGTGATCGTCGTCAGCAAGAAGGCCCGGGTGTGGGTGTGCTTCTCGTCGACCGGCAGCTGCTGGGTCAGCCCCAGCGCCATCCCGCGGGGGATGATCGTCACCTTGTGCACCGGATCGGCTCCGGGGAGCAGCTTGGCCACCAGCGTGTGCCCCGCCTCGTGGTAGGCGGTGTTCCGCTTCTCGTCGTCGGTGATGATCATCGAGCGGCGCTCGGATCCCATCATCACCTTGTCCTTCGCCGCCTCGAAGTCGGACATCGAGAGGAACTTCTTGTCGAGGCGCGCCGCGAGCAGCGCCGCCTCGTTGACCAGGCTCTCGAGGTCCGCGCCGGTGAAGCCCGGCGTCCCGCGCGCGATCTTCACCAGGTCGACGTCGGGTCCCAGCGGGGTGCGCTTGCTGTGGACGCGCAGGATCCCCTCCCGTCCCTTGACATCGGGCCGCGGCACGACCACCCGCCGGTCGAAGCGCCCGGGGCGCAGGAGCGCCGGGTCGAGCACGTCGGGCCGGTTGGTCGCCGAGACCAGGATCACCCCGTCGTTCGACTCGAAGCCGTCCATCTCGACGAGCAGCTGGTTGAGGGTCTGCTCCCGCTCGTCGTGGCCGCCGCCGAGCCCCGCCCCCCGGTGTCGTCCCACGGCGTCGATCTCGTCGATGAAGACGATGCAGGGGGCGTTCTTCTTCCCCTGCTCGAACAGGTCGCGCACCCGGCTGGCGCCGACGCCGACGAACATTTCCACGAAGTCCGACCCCGAGATGGAGAAGAACGGAACCCCCGCCTCCCCGGCGATCGCTCGCGCCAGCAGGGTCTTGCCGGTCCCCGGGCTCCCCATCAGCAGCACCCCCTTGGGGATCCGGCCGCCGAGCTTGGTGAACTTCTTCGGGTCCTTGAGGAACTGGATGATCTCGGAGAGCTCCTCTTTCGCCTCGTCGATCCCGGCGACGTCCTCGAACGTCACGCGCTGGCTGTGCTCGGTCAAGAGCTTCGCGCGCGACTTGCCAAAGCTCATCGCCTTCCCGCCGCCGGCCTGCAGCTGGCGCATGAAGATGTAGATCATCGCGAAGAGGATGAAGAACGGGACGTAGGTCGAGAGGATCGTGGTGAGCACCGCGCCGTCCTTGGGACGGGCGTAGCTGGGCTGGATCCCCGCCGCGGTGAACATCTCTTGCGCGATCTTCTGGTCGAGCGGTCCGTCGACCACGATCGGCTCGGCCTTCTCGTCCTTGAGGACGACGCGGATCTTGTCGCCTTGGATGGTGGCGGAGGCGATCGCCTCGGGCTTCTCCGAGACGAGCTTGGCCAGCTCCTGGTAGTTCTTGGGGGCCCCGGCGCCTTGGGTCCGCGGCTTCCCGTTCTCGAGCTGGTACCAGAGGCCGACGATGCCGAAGAAGATCAGCATCCAGAGGACGACGGTCCGGGTGGACTGTTTCAAGGGGTCTCCAAGCCGGTGAAGGCGGCGCTTCCGGCACCGATAGCAAAAGTATAAACGAGGAACAACCGGAGGCGGACTACGCCGGTCCGACGAGAATCGTGTCGCCGACGATCGAGACCGCCGCCCGCTCGACCTGGGCGCCGCCCCGCCCACGCCGGAGGAGCTCCAGCGCGGCCTCCACCTGCACCGTCGAAGGGACGGCCCCTCGCACGTCGGCCAGGGCTCGCCGCAGGCACAGGGCCGCGACCTCGGGTGGCATGGCGAGCAGCGCCGGCCGCGAGAGCCGCCGGATCGCGGCGACCCCCGTCGAGGCCCGCGCCTCGCCGTCCGGCGACCGCCCCGCACAGGCGTCCGCGGCGGTCGCGCGTTTCCAGGCGCGCCGTGCGGCACGGCGCACGATGCGCTCCGCCTCGGCCGCCTGTGCCGCCGCCCGGGCCAGCAGCCGCTCCGCCTGGGGCTCGATCTGGCGAAGCCGCGGCATCAGCTCGTGACGAACGCGGTTCCGGAGTCGGGCCGGCGACCGGTTGGAGTCGTCGTTCCGCCAGACCAGGCCGAACCTCTCCGCGTGCGCCTGCACGTCGTCCCGCGTCAGCCCAAGCATCGGTCGGACGACCTCGATCCCCGTCGCGAGCCGCCGTCGCCATGGGATCCCGCCAAGACCGGCGATGCCGGTTCCGCGCAGCAGCCGCAGGAGGACGGTCTCCGCCTGGTCGCTCGCGGTGTGGCCGGTCGCCACGCAGGCCGCCCCCTCCTTCCGGGCCACCGAGGTCAAGAACGCGTATCGCTCCTCGCGCGCCGCCGCCGACAGGCCGTCCCGATCGCGCCGCGCGCGCCCCCGCACGTCGGCCCGGCCTCCGTGGAACGGAAGCCCGTGCCGTTCGGCCAGCCGCCGGACGAAGGCGGCGTCCGCCCTCGCCGCCGCGCCACGCAGTCCGTGGTCGAGATGCGCGACCGCCAGCCGCCAGCGACGGCGCGCCGCGAGCCGCGCAAGGATGTCGAGCAGCACGCACGAGTCGATGCCGCCCGAGACGGCGACCACGGCCGCGACGCCGTCGGGCAGGAGCCCTCGCGCGACGACGGCGCGTCGCACGCTCGAAACGACCTCGACTCGCGGTGCCGCCGATCTCGGCGGCATCAGTGGTGGTGCGGGGGGATGGGAAGAGCGGGGGGGAGGGGAAGAGTGTGGTATATGTCGTGTAGATAACCGTGTTCGCCGTCACAATA
>CAYJRR010000011.1:0-9568 GCA_964372275.1 uncultured bacterium | reverse complement strand
TGAGCCGCTCGAACTGGGCGCGGATGTCGGGGGTCGGCTCCTCGGGGATCTCGCCTTTTCGCGCGTCGTAGATCCGGACCGGCGGCACCGTGGGGCGCCGATAGGCCTCGGTGAATCGCACGCCGGGCGCGTCGTAGGTCTGGTTTCCGTTTCCGTCGAGGAAGACCGGATTGGCGAACGCGAACGGCTTCACCCCCGACGCGTCGTCGATCCCGAACGGCACGATCGGGAACAGGCTCCTGGTCCCCGCCTTCTCCGCCGAGGCGGTCACCACGATCCAGGCGTCCGATCCGGCCGGCACCGTGATCGATTGCAGGAACGTTCCGGTCCGGAGCGGCTTCCCGTTGACGTACGAGACGGTGAGCTCGTCGTCGACGTCGGACATCACCGCCGCCGCCGCCGGCTCCGTCTCCAGGCCGTCGGCGTCGGACGGCGCCGCGGTGTCGGGGGTGTTGGAGTAGAAGCGCAGCGTGTCGACCTCGACCCAATCGGGCATCCGCAGGTCGACCTGCACCTGGACCGTCGTCCCGGTGGAGGTCACCAGGTCTCCGGGCCCGCCGGTGGTGTCGGCCACCACCTGCACGTCGAGGAACGGACCGGTGGTGAAGATCACCTTCCCCGCGACCACCGCCTGGGCGAACGCCTCCTTCTGGGCGACGAGCGCGGTCGGCGCGTCGTCGGCGAGCTTCACGTAGTTGCGCGGATAGCCGAGCTGCCCGGAGAAGACCGAATGGGTGTCGGAGTTGCCGACGCCCGCGATCTGCTTCCCGTGGTTGAACAGGGTGAACAGGTCGTTCATGTCGGGCCAGCGCTCTTCCGCCGTGTCGTCGACCCCGTTCTGGACCTCCTGGGTGTCGAAGTCGGCGAAGAACAGCTTGCTGTCACCGGCGCTGGACCCTTCGACCGGCGGGATGCGCAGGAACTCCGAGTCGGCCTTGGTCTCGAGCGTCGCCATGTCGACCTCGACCGCCGAGTAGTAGGACTGGAGCTTGAATCCGCGCGGATGGCAGACCTGCTTCACCTGGGTCCCCGCGTACGCCTCCTCGACCGATTCGAAGATCTCCTTGGCGGTGCGCTGGTTGACGGCGCCCGCCTCGCCCGCCCACTTGAAGGCCCCGCCGTCGACCTTCGTGGCGTCCGCGGTCAGCGGCCAGGAGATGAAATGTCCCGTCTGCCAGGTGGTGATCTCGTCCCCCGGAAGGGTCGCCAGCTCCGACCCGAGCCCGAGGTCGGCCACGACCGGCGTCAGGTCGGTGACGTAGTCGTGGTCGGTGGTGACGATGACGTCGAGTCCGTCGGCGGCGCCGTTCAGGGCGCGATCGGCGAGCGGCGTCGGGCTGTCGGGGCTGTTGACCATGTGCACGTGGAAGTCGGCCGAGATCCATCCGGTGGTGTCGACCACGCGCCCGAGGCTCAAGGTGGCGGCGGTGGTCGCCTCCGCGACGACGGTCACCGGCGCCGAGTCGATGCTCCACTCCAGACCCTTGCTGGCGTAGACGGTGTAGCTCCCGGGCTCGAGCGCGAGCGTCTCGGATCCGTCGAGCGAGATCACCTTCGCCGCGATGCTGCCGGTGGAGCGCTCCTTCTGGTCACGGAAGACGGTGTCCGGCGGGCTCGGATCGCTCCCCAGCACCGTGATCCGCACCGGCATCCCGAGACCGGTGGCGACATCGGTGACCGAAACGTTCAGGTAGCTCGCCTCGTCGAAGGTGATGTCCGGCAGGTCGGTCCCCGTCCCGAGCGTCACCCGCGCCGCGTCGTGCGTGATCTGGTCGTTGCGGGTGACGACGGTGGCGCTACCCGTGGAGTAGGTCGGCTCCTCCCGCCCCGGCAGCTCGGCCAGGACGTAGTAGGTACCGGCCGGCAGGATCGCGGAATAGGTCCCCTCCGCGTCCGATTCGGCGGTGGTCACCGGATTGCGGTCGTCGTCGTCCTCGTCGCTGGAGCTCAAGAAGGCGATCCGCGCCCCGGCGAGCGGACTCCCCGCGTCGTCGAAGACCGTCCCTTCCCGCAGGGTTGCCGTCGGATCGTGGCGCCGCTGGTACTCGTCGTTGAACGGCGCGACCGCCCCGCTCCCGTCGGTGACGACGATCCCGCGGTGGTAGGAGAAGCGCTTGCCCCGCTTCAACACGTTCAGGCCCGGCGCCGCGCCGTTCTCCGGGTGGCTGCCGAGCGCGCCGAACGCGCTTCCGAACCCCTGCAGCAGGACCGAGACGCCGGAGATCGTCACCGCCACGTTCGGGTCGGCGTCGTTCACGTATCCCCAGCCGGAGCCGGGCGCGAGGAACCCCATGTACTTCGTCGGCGGCTGCGTCTCGAGCAGCGTCGCGAACGACGCCTGACCGAAGCCGAGCCGGTTGGTGTTGTAGATCTCCTGCGCCGCCCCGCTGTCGATCACGTCGCCGATCGGGAAGGTGATCGTCTTCCCCTCGTTCCCGATGGTGGTGACGATCTCGACCACGTTGCTCCCCGGCGCGAGGACGTAGTCGGTCGACATCTGAATCTTGAAGTTCGGATTCGAGTCGTAGGAGGTGGAGAAGCCGAAGATCTTGAACGTCGCCGCCAGGTCCATGTACTCGAACGCGTCGTCTTCTCCACAGACTCGAAGGACCGCCGCCCCGCCGTCCCGTCCGTCGTTGACCAGGATCGCCCGCTCGGGCCGGATCGTCTGCTGGAACGACATCAGCGGGGTGATCGAGCCGACGATGTCGTTCCCCTCCTCCCCGTCCTCGCGCAGGACGTCGGCGTCGATCAGGTTCCCGCCGTAGGTGGTGAGCTGCATCTGCTCGCGGTCGACCGATTGCACGATCGCGCGGATCCGGTCGTTCTGCAGCAGCCAGTCGCCGACGCGCCCCTGCGCCCCCGGTCCGCCGATCAGGTCGGCGTCCGAGTCGACCACCGAGAGGGCGGCGACCGCTCCGGTCGGACGCGATTCGGCGTCGAGCGGGTCGGTGCCGGCCGAGACCTCGACGTAGTCGTCGATCCCGTCGCGATCGCTGTCCTTCCGCCCGGGATCGGTACCGATCGCCGCCTCGCGCACGTCGGTCAACAGATCGCCGTCCTGGTCGTAGTCGGTGCCGACCGGCGCCGGGCAGACCAGGTTCACGTCCTTCCTACCGTCGTCGCATCCGGCGAGGAGGACGACCACGAGGGCCAGCGGGATCTGCAGGGGGCGGATCGACATCGAAAGCCTCCGACGGCGGTTCAAAAGCGCCGGATTCTCGCATCCGGCTCCGGTCGGGGACAAGGGACCGCTCTGTCCCACGTGCGCGAGACGGCGTGGGACGGCCTCGCCCCGCGCGCGGTCGCCGAATGGGATGCCCACGCCCCGCGGGCACGGACCGAACGCGACGAAGCGGCCGCGCCCCGGCACCGGAAGGGGGTGCCGGGCGGCGGACCGATCGTCTGGAGGGTGGCGATGGTAGGACTTGAACCTACGACACCGCGGATATGAGCCGCGTGCTCTGACCAACTGAGCTACATCGCCCAACGAACGATGCCTTTCGGTCCCCCGTACGGGGTCGTCAAGGCGCGCCGAAATCTGTAAGGGTACGACCGAAATGTCAAGAACGCCTCCGCCCGCCGGCCGCGGCGACCCGATCCGGGAACGGGCCCTCGCGCTCCACGAACGCGCGCTCGTCGTCGACCTGCACAACGACTTCCTGCTCAAGGCCGCCCTCTTCGGTCGCGACTTCGCCGCGCGCGGACGGGGTCCGTTCGTCTACACGCCGTTCTGGACCGACCTCGACCTCCCCCGCTGCCGCGAGGGGGGGGTCGACGCGCTGGGGTTCGCGCTCTGGGCGGGCCGACGGGGGCCACAGTTCGAGCAGGTCTCGCGGCTCCTCGACCGTCTCGACGCGATCCTGGCGGCGAATCCCGTCGACGTCTCGCTCGCGACGACCGCGGCGGAGATCGAAGCGGCGGCCGCCGCCGGGAAGCTCGCGGCGTTCGTCGGGATCGAAGGGGGCCAGGCGATCGAGGACGACCTCGAAAAACTGCGCGCGCTCCACCGGCGCGGCGCGCGTTACATGTCGCTGACCTGGAACACGAGCCCCTCGTGGGCACGGGGCTCCGGCGAACGGCGCCGGCTACCGGCCGACGGCCTGAGCGCGTTCGGCCGCGACGTCGTGCGGGAGATGAACGCGCTCGGGATGCTGGTCGACGTCGCGCACGCCAGCGAGCGGACCTTTTGGGAGATCGTCGAGACCTCGCGGCGGCCCGTATTCGATTCGCACGCCGGCTGCTGGGCGATCAAGAACCACCACCGGAATCTCAAGGACGACCAGATCCGCGCCATCGCCAAGGCCGGAGGGGTCGTGGGCGTGATCTTCTGCACCACCTTCCTCGGAAGGTTCCGCGCCGATCTGACGGTCGTGGCCGAGCACATCGAGCACCTGATGAAGATCGGCGGCGAGGAGGTGGTCGCGCTCGGTTCCGACTTCGACGGTTTCGTCCCGCTTCCGGCGGGCCTGCGCGACGTGCGCGACCTCCCGAAGCTCACCGAACTCCTCCTGCGCCGCGGACACGCCGAATCGACCGTCGAGAATCTCCTCGGCCGGAACTTCCTCCGCACCTTTGAGCGCGCCGCCGTGCGCCACTCTGGCTCGATCGACATCCCATCGGTCTGAAAGCGGAATCGCCGGCATCACTGCGACATTTTGGTAGGTGGAACGTACGTGAAACGCACGTTTCTCCTGCGTTCGCGGGAACTTAAAATGAGGGATGGCCCGGCGTGTCGCGCCGGATCGCACGCCGGGTCCATTCCGTCGACGAACGACTCGCACCTTCGGGAGGGGAAGGTTGCTCGGTCGCACGCACATGCTCCGTCGCGTCGTCGCGCTGGTGTTCGCCCTCGCGGCGGGATGTCGTGGCGTGCGCGATCCGGTCGACCCGGTCGGACGGACGGCGCAAGCGGTCAACGCCGTTCCGGTGGCGATCGCGCAGTCCGTCTCCACCTCCGAAGACGCCAACGTCCCGATCACGTTGACCGGCACCGACGGCGATGGCGATCCACTCACCTTCGAGATCGTCGACACCCGCAGCCACTCGATCTACGTCAAGGCGTCGAACACCGACCCCGGCGACCGATTCGGCTCGGGCGTGGCGCTCGACGGAGACACGATGGTCGTCGCCGCCGACTCCGAGAAGTCGAACGCGATCGGGATCGACGGCGACCCGTCGGACGACAGCGTCGACGGGCCGCGCGGCGCCGTCTACGTCTTCGTGCGAAGCGGCGGGAACTGGGTCCAACAGGCGTACCTGAAACCCTCCAACGACCCCACCGCATGGATGTACTTCGGGACCCTCGCCCTGTCCGGCGACACGTTGGTCGTGACCGCCGCCGCCGCCCGCGGATGCGGCAGCGGCGTCGGCGCCGAGCAGAACGACATCGACTGCCCGAACAGCGGCGCGGCCTACGTCTTCGTCCGGAACGCGGGGGTCTGGAGCCAACAGGCCTACATCAAGGCGACGAACAACGACTGGGGCCGTCGCTTCGGCCTGTCGGTCGCGCTCTCCGGCGACACGCTCGTGGTCGGGACGCCGTTCGAAAGCTCGAACGCCACCGGCGTCGACGGAAACCAACTCGACACGTCGCTATCGATGGCCGGCGCCGCCTACGTCTTCTTCCGAAACGCCGGCGTCTGGGCGCCACAGGGATACCTGAAGGCCTCCAACACCGGCACCAACGATTACTTCGGCGACAGCGTCGCCGTCGACGGCGACACGATCGTCGTCGGCGCGCCCGGCGAGGCCTCGGGCACCGGCGATGAGTCCGACAACTCCCGTCCGGAGGCCGGCGCCGCCTACGTCTTCACGCGCAGCGGGTCGACCTGGAGTCAACAGGCCTATCTGAAGGCCTCGAACGCGAGCGTCGCCGACCCCTGGGGGGTCGCGGGAGGAGCCTTCGGATCCGCGGTCGGCGTCTCCGGGGACACCGTCGTCGTCGGCGCCGTCTACGAGAACTCGAACGCCAAGGGGATCAACGGCGACCAGACGAACAACCTCGCCAACCGGAGCGGCGCCGCCTACGTCTTCACCCGGAGCGGCGCCGTCTGGACGCAGGAGGCCTACATCAAGGCCTCGAACACCGGTCTGGGCGACTATTTCGGGAACAACGTCGCCATCGACGTCGACACCATCCTCGTCTCGGCCGAGAACGAGGACTCCGCCGCCACCGGCGTGAACGGCAACCAGGCCGACGAATCGGCCGAGGAGAGCGGCGCCGTCTACCGTTTCGTCCGCAGCGGCGGCGTATGGAGCCAGGAGGCCTACATCAAGGCCAGCAACACGCAGGCCTACGACCATTTCGGTCGCAGCATCGCGCTTTCCGGTAACGAACAGGTGATCGGCGCACTCGACGAGGACTCGGCGAGCACCGGGATCGGCGGCGCGCAGGCGAACGAAGCGGCCGCGGGTGCCGGCGCCGCCTACCTGGTCACCACCGGCATCGCGCCGAGCCACTACGTCAAGGCCTCGAACACCGGCTCGGCCGACCAGTTCGGCGTCTCGGTCGCCGTGTCGGGCGACACGATGGTGGTCGGCGCCAACCAGGAGGACTCCTGCGCGACCGGCATCAACGGCGACGAGACCAGCGAGGGGTGTGGCAGCAGCGGCGCCGCCTACGTCTACGTGCGGAGCGGCGCCGGCTGGACGAAGCAGGCGTACCTCAAGGCGTCCAACACCGGCGCCGGCGACTACTTCGGAACGTCGGTCGCGATCGATGGAGACACGATCGTCGTCGGGGCCTTCGACGAAGACTCGAACGCGACCGGCGTGAACGGGAACCAGGCGAGCGACGACGCCTCGAACGCGGGCGCCGCCTACGTCTTCGTCCGCAACGGCACGACCTGGAGCCAGCAGGCCTACCTGAAGGCATCCAACACGGGCAGCGTCGACAACTTCGGGGTCGGCGTCGCCGTCTCCGGCGACTCCGTCGTGGTCGGCGCCCGTTACGAGGACTCCGGCCCCCGGATCGTCAACGGCGTGCAGAACGAGGAGTGGTGCACCGACTGCGGCGCCGCCTACGTCTTCGTCCGCAGCGGCGCGGTCTGGAGCCAGCAGGCGATCCTCAAGGCGTTCAACAACGGCGCCAACGACAACTTCGGTTGGAGCGTCGGGATCGATCGGGACACGATCGTGGTGGGGGCGCCGAACGAGGACGACGACAAGCTCGGCGCCGCGCTGCAACCGGTCTACTGGCCGCACGCGTCGTACTACTGGGAGGGGAATGAAAACGCGTCGAACAGCGGGGCCGCCTACGTCTTCGTCCGAGACGGACGTGGCATCTGGAGCCAACAGGCATACCTGAAAGCGACCAACACCGAAGCGGGGGACTACTTCGGGCGGAGCGTCGCCGTTTCGGGGGACACGGTCGCCGTCGGGGCGGAGGACGAGTGGTCCGGCGCGACCGGCGTCGGAGGCGACGCCGCGGACAATTCGAAGCGCAACAGCGGCGCCGTCTACGTCTACGTCCGCAACGCCGACGCGAAGTGGTCTCCGCAGGCCTACCTCAAGGCGTCGAACACCGGCGACTACGACCGGTTCGGCATCGGCCTTTCGCTCTCCGGAGACGCGCTGCTCGTCGGCGCCTACAACGAAGACTCGGGGGCCACCGGGGTCGATGGAAACCAGGCCGACGAGACGGTGACCGACGCGGGCGCGGTCTACCGGTTCGTCCGGAACGGCACCACCTGGATGCAGAAGGGATACCTGAAGGCCTCGAACCCCGGAATCGACGACCGCTTCGGGCAGGTGGTCGCCGTCTCCGGGGACACGGTCGTCGTCGGCGCCCCGACCGAGGATTCGAACGCGACCGGCGTCGGCGGGGACGGGACGAACGACACGGCCGCCGACGGCGGCGCCGTCTACTCGTTCACCTTCCCGACGGCGCGTGGTTCCCTTTTCGGGACCGCTCCCAATCTGACCTTCGTCCCTGGCCGAAATTTCTCCGGGCTCGACGGATTCGCCTTCCGGGTGAAGGACGGAATGGGGGGTGTCTCGCCGCCGGCGATCGTCTCGATCGGCGTCACGCCGGTCAACGACCCGCCGTCCGCCACGCCGAAGGTGGAGGTCACCGCCGAGGAGACGAGCGTTCCGATCGTGCTCTCCGGGACCGATCCGGACGGCGATCCGGTCACGTTCGAGGTCGAGACGACGCCCCGCGGCTCGATCCACTACCTGAAGGCCTCCAACAGCGGCGGGAACGACGCCTTCGGTTCATCGATCGACGTATCGGGCGACACGCTGGTCGTTGGAGCGATGTACGAGTGCTCGAGCAGCACGGGGGTGAACGGAGATCAGAACGACAACGGCGCCTGCAGCGCCGGGGCGGCCTACGTCTTCGTCAAGAACGGCGGCGTCTGGCGGCAGCAGGCCTACTTGAAACCCTCCTTCGTCCGCCCGGCCACGATCTTCGGACACAAGGTGGCGATCGACGGCGACACGATCGTCGTCGGCGGCTGGGAGGAGGACTCCGGCGCGACCGGGGTCAACGGCGATCCGACCGATACCTCGGCCCCCCTTTCCGGCGCGGCCTGGGTCTTCGTCCGCAGCGGCGGGGCCTGGCGACAGCAGGCCTACCTCAAGGCGTCGAACGCCGAATCGAACGACGGTTTCGGCAGCGGCGTCGACATCTCCGGCGACACGATCGCCGTCAGCGCGTTCGGCGAGGATTCGAACGCGCTGGGGGTGAACGGCAACCAGTCGGACAACAGCGCCTCCAACCGGGGCGCGGTGTACGTCTTCGTGCGGCAGGGAAGCCTCTGGAGCCAGCAGGCCTACATCAAGTCTCCGGTGCCCGGCGGCTGCGAGATCGGGAGGCCGGCGATCTCCGGCAACACGCTCGTGACCGCCTGCGGCAACGACGGCGCCTTCGTCTATTCCCGGATCGGAACGGTCTGGACCTACCAAGCCAACCTGCGAAGCATCAGCCCCAAGCCCTTCTATTCGATGGGAACCGCCATCTCCGGCAATACGGTGGCGATTGGGACCTACGACGACCACTCGGGATCTCCGGGGGTCGACGCCGACATGAACGACACGTCGGCGCCGGAGAGCGGGGCCGTCTACATCTTCGAACGGGCCGGATCCACCTGGAGCTACAAGGCCTACCTCAAGGCGTCGAACCCGGGATCGATGGACTGGCTCGGCGACAACGTCGCCCTCTCCGGCGACTGGCTCATCGTCGGCGCGCGGGGCGAAGACTCGAGCTCCACTGGGTTCGATGGAAACCAGGCCGACGACGCCTCTTCGATGAGCGGCGCGGCCTACGTCTTCAAACGGACCGGTGGTGTCTGGAGTCAGCGAGCCTACTTGAAGGCCCCCAACAACGGCCGCCACGATCGCTTCGGCGAGTTCGTCGGCGTCTCCGGAAGCGACGTATTCGTGAGTGCCTTCGCGGAGGCTTCGAACGCGACGGGGATCGACGGCGGCGACCCGAACGACAACTCCATGGAGCAGTCCGGCGCCGTCTATTCGTTCGACCTTTCCGGTACGGCGGTCGGTTCGGTGTCCGGGACGGCGCCCACTCTCACCTACACGCCTCCGGCGGACTTCGTGGGGACGCAGT
>CAYJRR010000010.1:0-52505 GCA_964372275.1 uncultured bacterium | reverse complement strand
GTCGGGCGGCCGCCTGACGGGCGGCTGCCCGGACCTGGTCACGACGAACACCCCGGCCGTCGTCGACACGCCCCTCGAGCGGCTGCTCGTAGCGGCGGACCGAGTCTCGGTCGCCGGGGGTCTGGTGCTCGGCGCCGCGGCGCTCGTCGGGACTGGCGGCGCCATCGTTCCGATCGCGGGGGCGGCGCTGTCGGTCTACGCCATCGTCCGGGCGTCGACCTCGCTGGTCGACCGCGCGACGCACGGCCAGACGATCGATCCGTTCGCCGACCCGGCCGTCGCCGCGCAGTGGGTCGGGATCGGGGCGAGCGCGCTCGGGCTCTCGGCGGCCGGCGCGTCGGCGCTCGCGGTGGGATCGATCGTCCGTACCGGCGCCGCGAGCGCGTCGCTGGTCCACGCCGCCGCCTATCTCGGCGTCGCGAACAACCTCGTCGGCGCGGCCGCCGCCGGTCACCAGGGATGGTCGCTCGCGACGAACTGGAACCGTCTTCCGCCGTCGCAGCGGATGTGGATGATCGCCCAACTCGGCTTCCAGCTCGGCAGCCTCGGGCGTCAGGTCCACCAGGGGGGCGTGCGGAGTCTCTACAGCGTCGCGTCGGTGAAGGGACGCTTCGACGCGCTGCAGCGGCAGGCCGCCACGACGAACCCCGCCTTCTCGCGAGATCCGCTGGACGACCTCTACGCCGATCCGGCGGAGGTGTACCACGCCGCCAAACGTCGGCTCGCCGAGCGCGGAGTGGCGTTCGAGGAGATCTCCGTCGTGGACACCCGCCTGGAGGGGGCGAACACCTTCCCGGCGATCCGGATCCGACCCTCGGACCGGACGCCGCTGGGCCGGCTGGCCGCCTCGCTCGAGAGCCGGGGCCTCGCCAAGGGGCTCTTTTTCAGTCCGGAGTACATGGACGCCTTCGACGCCGGCGCGATGTTCTCCGAGGAGAGGGGCCTGTTCCTCCACGCGAGCGATCTCCACGGCCACTTCGTCGGCTCGCACGGAATCCACGAGATCACGCACGCCGTCGTCTCCCGTCAACGCGTCGGCGGCGCGGCGCTCGCCGCCCCGCCCGACCTCGCCACGGTGGTCCGGCGCGATCCCTCCGAAGCGTTCGGCATCTACGGCGGCGGCTACCGGGCGGACGAGGTCACCGCCTACGCGCGCGGGATGCGCGTCGACGCCCTGGCGGCGCGCGCGCTGTTGCAGCGGTCCGGCGGGCGTCCACTGACGCCCGCCGAGGCGGCGGCGTTCCACCGTCTCGCCGAGCGCTCGCTCGAGAGCGGCGCCTATGCCGCCGGATTCGCCGGCGACGTGCTCGCCACCCATCGCGAGGCGCTGCAGGCGCTCGACGCCGGCGGCGGAACGCTGGTCCGCGACGGCGGGCAGGTCACGATGGGGTTCGCGCTCTCGGAGGTCGACCTGTCGCTGCCGGTGGCGGCGGCGCCGGGTGCCGGCGATGCGGCGCTTCGCGCCGCCGCGCGCGCGCAGCTGTCGGCCGCGGTCACGCACGTCGAGCGCGAGAACACGCGCATCGAGTCGCTCTTCGGACGCGCCGCCCTGCTTCGCGCGGCCGACAACCCGTCGTTCATCGGCCAGAACCGGGACGCGCTCCTGCGCGCGCTCGATTCGGTGAGGGTGGTAGAGTCTCCTTCGAGGAGATGACCCTCCTGGTCGAAGACCGCGCGTTGCTCGACGCCTTCCGGCGCGGCGATCGGGAGGCGCTGGCCCGCGTCTTCACCCATTACGCCGAGGAGCTGGCGCGCCTGTTGGCCGGGGGCTTCGCCTTCGTCGTCGACGGAAAGACCTGCCGCTTCCAGGGGTACCGTTCGCGGTTCGACCTCGAGGACAAGCTCCACGAGGTGTTCGCCAAGGCGTTCGCGGAGAAGGCGCGCCTGGGGTACGACGGACTGGGGAGCTTTCGCAACTACCTGTTCGGGATCGCGCGCCACGCCGTGATCGACGACTTCCGATCCAAGCAGCGGGCGATGCTGCGGTTTTCGATCGACGACGAGAATCTCCCCGAGCCGGTCGCCGAACCGCACGAGGAGTCCGTAGAGGTCCTCGAGGGACTGGTGTCGAACACGGGGGACCCGGTGCGGGACGTGGAGCACGCCGAGCTCGCGGGGCTGCTCGGGCGGCTTCGCGCGGAGCTGTCGGCCGAGGAGGAGGAGGTCTTCCGCCTGCGGTTCGTCGAGGGGAGGAGCCTGGCCGAGGTCGAGGCACAGACGGGCCGCAGTCCGTCGAAGGTCAAGACGACCGAGCAACGGCTGCGGCGCCGGCTGGTCGACACGATCTGGAGCAGCGGCTACCTCGACGACCTCCGCGGGCGCGCGGGGGGGTGGTTCGAACGGCTGGTCGCGGAACGGAAGGCCGGAGGGAAGTCGTGACGCGCGATCCGCGCGGCGGAGACCACGCGACGCCGGTACCGGAGGCGGCGGCGGAGCGGGTGCGCGCACTGCTCGCCGGTGCGCTCTCGCCGGCGGAGCGCGAGGCCGCCGTGGAGCACCTTCGCGGCTGCGCCGGATGCGTCGCCGTCTACGATCGCATCGCCGAGGGCGAACGGATCGTTTCCGGTGGCGAATCCGCCGTCCTTGGAGCCGCCGCCGCGGCGCGGATTCTCGACCGCCTGGAGCGAGGCGCGCCGGCGGCGGGTCGCGCGCGCGACGGGAACCCCCTCCCCGTCCGGCGATGGCTCCCGTGGCCGGCCGTCGGCGCCGCGGCGGCGCTCGTCCTGCTGTGGCAGGGGGTCGGGGAGACCCCGATCGGCGCCCCGAACGGAGGACCGGCCGGCCGCGAATGGCAGGCGCGCGGGATCCCGGCGGCCTCCACGACCGTCGGCGTCCGCCTGTTCCGGTTGCGCGAGGAGGGCGGCTGGCTCCAGGCGCTTCCGCTCGACGGCGACGGTCGGCCGGCGCGAATCGCACCCGGCACGACGATCGGCGCAAGCTACAGCAACCTGGGCGAGCACGGCTACGTCACCTGGATCGCGTGGCCGGACGGCGGCCGCCCGTCGGTGGTGGAGGAGCTTTCGGGGGCGATCGAACGCGGCGTCGTCGACGCTCCGCTCGACGGCGAGGTTCGCGTCGACGAGCGATTCGGCGTGGGGGCGGTGCGCCTCTTCGCCCTCTTCACCGGGACGAAGCCGTCGACGCAGGAGATCCTGGTTCGGGCGCAGACGAGCGAATCGCGCCCCGCCCTCTTCCCGGGGATCGACGCCGGAGCCCAACGGGTTCGTCTGCTCGAGGTGGAGGGGACGCCGTGAGGCGCTCGACGTGCGCCGCCGGGAGATTCGCCGCGCGCCCGGCGGCGTGGGTGCTGGCGTGGGTGGCGTTCGCCTCGAGCGCCTTCGCGAAAACCCCGGCGCCGGAGGCGGCGCCCGTCGCGGTGCCGGCACCGTCCGAACCGTTGCCCCCGCCCGCGGCGCCCGGCCCGCCGCGCGCGTTCGCGATCGTCGTCGCCGGTAGCCGGTCCGACCAACCCGGCACGCCGCCGCTGCGGTTCGCGGACGACGACGCCGCCCGCTACGCGGAGCTGTTCTCGCTCGCCGCGGCGGACGTCGAGCTGTTCGCCGTCTTCGACGAGGAGACGCAGGCGCGCCATCCGTCCCTCGTGGAACGGGCGCGGGTGCCACGCCGCGACGAGGTGCTGGAGGCGATCGACCGTGTGCACGCGCGGATCTCCGAGGCCCGGTCGCGGGGGGAGCGGACCGTCCTCTACTTCGCCTTCGCCGGGCACGGCCACGTCGGCGACAACCGCGAAGGGTACCTCGCGCTGCACGACGGTCGCCTGACGCGCTCCGACCTCTATCGGCGCGTGATCGCCGCCTCGCGCGCAGACAGCACGCACCTGATCCTGGACGCCTGCAACGCCTACTTCCTGGTCGCCGGTCGGGGATCGAAGGCGTCGGCGGCGATCCAGCGCGTGATCGACGGCGAGACGCTCGACCGCTATCCGACCGTCGGCGTGCTGGTCGCGACGACGTCGTCGGCCGAGGTGCACGAATGGGCGAAGTTCGCCGGAGGCGTCTTCAGCCACGAGGTGCGCTCCGCGCTGATGGGCGGGGCCGACGTCGACGCCGACCGCCGGATCACCTACGCCGAGGTCGGCGCATTCGTCGCGGCGGCGAACGCCCGGGTCCGCGATCCGCGGGGGAAGCTCTCGATCCTCGCCGTCCCGCCGCGCGCGAACCGCGAGCAGCCGATCGTCGACTGGTCGGGGAACGACCGAGCGGCGTTCCTGTCGATCGAGGCCCCACCCGCCGACCGCTTCTACGTCGAAGACGAGCGCGGCGTGCGGGTCGCCGACCTGTTCCCTTCCCCCGGCGAGCGCTTCGTCCTCGCGCTCTCGCCGGGACGCACGCACTTCGCGCGCGGAAACGGGTGGGAGTCGCGCTGGTCGCCGCTTCCCGGAGACACCCAGGCGCTCGCGGCGCTCGATCGGCGCGATCCCGATCTCGGGGCGCGGGGCGGGATCGCCGAGGAGTTCGAGCGCGGACTGTTCGCGGTCCCCTACGGCGCCGCGTTCTTCCAGGGCTTCGTCGAAGCGCACCCGGAAGGGCTCCTGCCGACGGGGCCGGTCCCGCTGCGCGGGCCGGCGCGATGGTCGAGGCCGACCGCGTGGAGTCTGCTCGGCGCCGGAGGGCTGTTCGGGACCTGGAGCGTCTGGACCTTCGCCGAGGCGGAGAAGGCGGCCGACCGGTACCGGTACGGATTCGGAACGGCCGACGAGATCGAGGGACATCGCCGCGAGGCGAGGGCCAAGGTCGAGCGTTCCCGGATCCTCGCCGGGGTCGGAGTCGTGAGCGCGGCGACCTCGGTATGGTTGTTCCACGTCTCCGGTCGGGAGGCCGCGTTCGCGGTCGAGGCCGGGCCGGGCGGCGTCGGCGCGGCGCTCACGCTCACGTTCGGTGGCGGAGGGGAGCGATGACACGACGGGCGATCCTCGGCGCGATCGTCGTCACCGCGGCGTTGCCCGGCTGCGAGCCGCTTCTGTCGCGCGACGACGGCGCGTTGCAGGTCACGGTCGAGGGGCTGGGCCAGGCCGGTTCCGATCGGATCGAGATCCGGGTCTCGGGGCGCGGCGAGGGGGAGACCGCGTCAATCGCGGCCGCGGCGTTCGACGGAACGTTCTTCTACGAGTCGGCGCCGGCCGGCGAGTGGACGGTGAAGGTGACGGCGACCAAGGCCGGCCAGACGGTGCTGGAGGCGCCGGCGCGGACGGTGCGGATCGAGACCGGCCTCACCACCGGGACCTGGGCGGTGCTGAATCCCGATCCGTCCGCCGACGACGATGGCGACGGCCTGCGGAACGGCGAGGACAACTGCCGCGCGGCCGCCAATCCGGCGCAAGGCGACCAGGACGGCGATGGCGTCGGCGATGCGTGCGACAACTGTCCCGGTCTGTCGAATCCGACGCAAGCAGACGGCGATGACGACGGCGTCGGCGATGTGTGCGAGGAGGGGACGATCCGCTTCCCCGCGGTCGCCTCGGTCTTCGCCAGCCGCTGCGCCTTCCAGGGATGCCACGTCGATTCGTCCGGCGAAGGCCCGGAAGAGGAGGAACCGCCCGGGGATCTCTCGCTGGAAGGGGACGACGGCTACCAAGAGACGGTGAACGAGGAGGCGGAGCAGAGCCTGCTCGACCGGGTGGAGCCGGGGGCGCCGATCCAGTCCTACCTCTACCTGAAGATCACCGGGGACGCGTCGATCGCCGGGGACCGGATGCCCCCGCCGCCGGCGGTCCCCCTGACGACCGACGAAGTCGACCTGATTCGTGATTGGATTCAAGCGGGTGCGCTGCCGTAAGGATTTTTCTCGGAGCCCTCGCCAAGAACCAACCGACCGTCGTATGGAGTGTTCGGAACGAGGGCACCAACCCGTTTCGCAGGACCACGAGGGGGACGACCATGCAGCGTGAATCGATCGGAATCGCCGCGTTGGGGGCCGCCGTTCTGTTGGCGGCCGGATGCCAGGCCGACAAGGGGGGGAGCTCCGTCGAGACGGCGACGGTACAGCTCTCGGTGAAGGTGGTCGGCGCGGGGCAAGGCTTCGCCGCCGCGGACGCCTGCGGGAACACCCTGACCTCCGCACAATTGGTGATGAGCGAGATCGAACTCGAGCGTTCGGACGACCTCGACGAGGAGTACCTGGACGAAGACGAGGAGGACGAGGGGGACGTCGACGAGGGGGAGGAGACCGGCGACGAGGAGATCTCCTTCACGGGCGGCGAGGGCGAGGGCGAAGACGACGCCGGCGACGAGGCCGAGACGGAGGAGGAGGACGGCGATGAGGACGACGACTCCGACGGCGACGGCCTCGAGGAGTACGAGCTGGAGCTCGGGCCCTACCTCATCGAGCTGGTCGGCGGCGACTTCAACGGGGCGATCCAGCAGAACGTCCTGTCGGCCGACCTGCCGGTCGGGCTCTACGACGAGATCGAGTTCGAGGTGCACACGCTCGACGAAGACGACCCCGAGGATGCCGCCGCCGCGGCTGCCGACGCGACGCTGGCCGACCTGATGTCGGCGGGATTGAGCGTGCGGATCGCCGGGACGATGAGCAACGGAAACAGCTTCGTCTTCGAGTCGTCGCTCAACGAGGAGCAGGAGAAGGAGATCCAGCTCGTGATCGGCGACACCGCGACCGGCGTCGACGGGATCACGCTCACGATCGATCCGACCGTCTGGTTCGCCGACGGCCTGGGAGGATGCCTCGACCCGAGCGACGACCAGAACCAGTCGGAGATCGAAGAGAACATCAAGGCGTCGATCGACCTCGAGGAGGACGACGACGGCGATGGCGAATCCGACGACGTCGACACCGACGACGGCGACGAGCACGAGGACGAAGACGACGTGGACGACGACGAGGAGGACGAAGGGACGACGTAGAGCGAGATCCGGTGTCCGAGCCTACGGACGTCGCCCCGTCCGTCGCTCGCGACTGGCGGCCCGTCGGATCCCCGGCGGGCCGTCTTCTTTCTTGTGCGCGAGGTCACACGCCGCCCGAATCTTTTCACGACGCGTTCGATCGCTCGCCGGCCGGCCGTCCCCGTATCGACCGAACGAGGCAACGGGCACGCCCGCAAGGGGGGACGGCATGCGCGCTCATCGGTACCATTCGATCGGTTGGACGGCGGCGGTGGCAGCGGCGGTGGCCGGGACGGGATGCGATCGATCGCCGACCTCAGCCCACCGCGACCGGCGGCCCCCGGAGGTGACGATCCTGCCTCCGACGCAGGACCTTGCGATCGGCCCGGGACTTCCGTTCGACCTGCCGGTGCAGGTCTCCGACGAGGGGGGCGTCGCCGAGGTGCGCGTCGAGGTCGCCGGCGAAGCGGTGGCGTCGTTCGCGAGCCTGGCGGCGGCCGGTTCGTCCGGCGGCATCCTGACCTTCGAGGTGGACGTACCCGGCGGCGCGGTTGCGGGGCCGACGGTCGTCGTCTACGCCGTGGCCGAGGACCTCGCGGGAAACATCGCCGCCGCCGAGCCGCTGACGCTCACCGTCGATCCGGCAATCACGATTGCGGTTCCCGCGGGTCTCGCCGGTTCGAAGCTCCTGGAGGGGGTGGCGGGTGAGATCCTCGACGATCCGGCGGCAATCGAACGTTCCCCCAAGGACGGCTACCTCTACGTCGCCGACAACTCCGGCGGCGCGACCTGCGGCGGGGGATGCATCCGCCAGGTCGATCCGACGACCGGCATGATCGCCGCGGGGGCCGTCTTCGTGGGTGCCGGCCGGATCGAGGGGCTCGCCTTCGACGCCACCGGCGACACCCTGTTCCTGTCGGATCGCCCCGACCGGCTCGTTCGCCTCACCTATACGGCCGGAGTCGGCTACGGCGGCGCCACCCAATGCGTGAACGCGGGCGCCAGCGATCCCGACCAGCCGTTCCATCTGGTGGTCGACACCGCGAACGGAGTCGTCGTCGTCGACCAGGGCGACGACCGGCTGAAGAAGCTCGCGGTGGCCGATTGCAGTCCGATCTCGAGCCCGACCGACGTGACCGGCGGGACGTTCACCAACGCCTGGGGACTCGCGCGGCTGCCGGACGGGGACTACGTCGTTTCCGACGAGGGGAGCGAGGAGATCGTGCGCGTGTCCGCCGCCGGAGTGACGTCGCTCTACGAGGCGCTGTCGCTGAAGGCTCCGCGCGGGATCGCCTGGCTCTCCGGTGGCAGCTCGGCGTTCGCCGACGCGCTGTTCGTGGCGAGCACCGGTTCGAAGCGGATCGTGGCCACCCGGGGGACGTTCTCCTCGCGGACCGCGGTTCACCTGCGGAACGAGCCGGTCGACGTGGCGCTCGCCCCGGACCGAACGCTGTTCGTACTGACGCAGCCGTCGAACGGAGACCGGGGGCGGATCTACAAGGTGACCGGTTACTGATGCGACCGCCGGTTGGCGCCGAACGTCCGTGCCGATGGCGTCGTCCCTTGGCTATCGCCGCTCGAACCACTTCTCGACCTC
The DNA here is from genome assembly GCA_964372275.1 of uncultured bacterium. GTDB lineage: Bacteria > CAYJRR01 > CAYJRR01 > CAYJRR01 > CAYJRR01 > CAYJRR01. The sequence goes on along the minus strand of CAYJRR010000010.1, from coordinate 44,048 downwards.
GGCGGCGGGGAAGCGGACGACGACGGGCCGACCGTGCGGGCAGTTGGCGGCGAAGTCGATGCCGTCCATGTCGGCGAGCAGCCGGGTGACCTCCTCCGGCCCGAGTCGATCCCCCGCGCGGACCGCGGCGTGGCAGGCCATCCGCGCGAAGAGGTCGTCGACTCGGTCGAGCAACGTCCCCGAGCGGCCGTGTCGGCCGACCTCGTCGAGCGCGTCACGGAGGAGCGCCGACGGTTCGACCTTCGCCAGGGCCGCCGGCACGGCCCGGACGGCGATCGTCCGTTCGCCGAACGGCTCGGCTTCGATCCCCGCCTTCGCCAACGCCGGGAGGAGCTCCGCCGCGGCGCGCGCGTCGGCGGGCGGCAGCTCGACGACCGCCGGCACGAGCAGACGCTGGAGCGGCACCTCCCCGCGCCCCGCCGCGACCTTGAGCCGCTCGAACATCACCCGCTCGTGCGCGGCGTGCTGGTCGATGACGACCAGCTCGCCGTTCCGCTCGCCCAGAAGGTAGGTCGCGCGGTACTGACCGAAGATCCGTACGGAGCGGAAGAAGGCGCGGGGATCGTCGCGGTCGACGGGGGTGGTGTGGGGGCCGGAAAGGGGCGCGGCGACGTGGCCGTGGATCAGGCGGTAGGAGCGAGGAGACTCCGCGACAAGAGGAACCGCCGCGGCAACCGCGTCCGGGGTCGCGGACGCGGCGAAGGCCGAGGCCGAACCCGTATCCGTAGCCGAAGCCGAAGCCGAACCCGTTGCCGAATCCGTTCCCGTTTCCGATCCCGGGCCGGTTGCCGAACCCGCACCCGGTTCCGGACCCGGCCCTTCGCCATTCGCCGGCCCGACGGTCCACGCCGCCGGGCGTTGCCCCTCCCCCCACCGCGGCGTCTCCCAGATCGGCACCGCGGCCGGGCTGCGTACCCCCTCCCCTCTCCCCCACGGCGCTTCGCGCAGCGCCGACTCGATCCCGCGGTGGACGGCGCGCCAGACGTCGTCGGTCCGCGCGAAGCGGACCTCGGTCTTCGCGGGGTGGACGTTCACGTCGACGAGATCGGATGGCACCTCGAGCAGGACGACTGTCGCCGGAAAGCGTCCTCCGGGGAGCAACGAGCGGTAGGCTTCGATCGCCGCGCTTAAAGCCGTCCGGTCCTTTACCGTACGCCCGTTGACGTACACCAGGAGATCGCGGGCGTTGCTGCGCGCGTGCGACGGCGCCCCCGCGAAGCCCCGCGCGCGCACGCCGTTCGAGGCCCCCTGGAACGCGAACATCGCCTGCGCCGTCTCGGCCCCGAGCACGGCGCCGATCCGTTCCCGGAGCGCCGCCCCCGCCGCCGTCTGGAACGCCACGCGTCCCCGCTCGACGACCTGGAAGGCCACCCCCTCCGCCGGGAGCGCCAGCCGCGCCACCGCCTGCACCGCTGCGCGCACCTCGGTCGGCGCGCTTTTCAGGAACTTGAGCCGCGCCGGGGTGTTGAAGAACAGGTCGTGCACCTCGATCCGCGTGCCGGCGGGGCAGCCCACCTCGCTCTCGGCGCGCGCCGCCCCCCCCTCGACCTCGATCCGCACGCCGGCCGCCTGCGCCGCGGGCCGGGTCTCGAGGGAGAAGCGGCTGACCGAGGCGATCGATGGGAGGGCCTCGCCGCGGAATCCGTAGGTCTCGATCCGGTGGAGGTCGGCGAGTTGGCCGATCTTCGACGTCGCGAACCGCTGGAGCGCGAGCGGCGCCTCGGCGGCCGGGATCCCGCACCCGTCGTCGGTCACCGTCAGGTCGCGGGCCCCCTCCCCGATCTCGACGACGATCCGCGTCGCCCCCGCGTCGAGCGCGTTCTCGACCAGCTCCTTCACCACCGACGCCGGCCGCTCCACGACCTCCCCGGCGGCGATCTGGTTGGAGAGCGCGTCGGGGAGCACCCGGATGGCACGGGGACGGACGGCGGGGCGGCTGGACATGGGGGGACGCTACTGCGGCCCTGGGCGGGGTGGAAGCCCGCGCAGCCCTTCCCTCCCGCCGCGGCCACGAGTAGACTCGCGCGTTCCTCATGGCCGTGAAACGAGTCAAGAAGCGCCCCCGCCACGACGGCGGCGATCCGTCGGCCCCCTCGATCGTCCTCACCGGCGCCAACTCCTTCGTCGGCTCCAACCTGCTCAAGATCCTCGAGGCCGACCGGAGCGTGCCGCACGTCGTCGCGGTCGACGTGGTGAAGCCCTCCTTCCCGCTCAAGAAGACGCGCTTCTACAAGCTCGACATCACCCAGCCGACGGCCGACGCCGACCTGGCGCAGATCCTCCAGAACGAGCGCTGCGAGACGCTTCTCCACCTGGCGCTGCTCACCAACCCCTCCCGCAATTCGAGCTACGCGCACGAGCTGGAGGCGATCGGGACGATGTACGTCGTCTCCGCCTGCGAGGAGGCGCGCGTCCGCAAGCTGATCCTCGGCTCCTCGACGATGGTCTACGGCGCGAACGCGCGGAACCCGAACTACCTGACCGAGGAGATGCCGCTGAACGGCGCCAAGGCTCGCTTCATCCGCGACAAGGTCGAGGCGGAGAAGGAGTTCGCCGCCTTCGCCAAGCGAAACCCGCAGGCGGTCACCACCATCCTGCGGCCGGCGATGATGCTCGGACCGACGGTCCGGAACTTCTGGACGCGCTACTTCGGGCGTCCCGCCGTCCCCACGATCCTCGGCTACGACCCGCTCATGCAGTGCGTCCACGAGACCGACGTCATCGACGCCTACCTCAAGGTGATCCGCGAAGACCATCCGGGCGCCTGGAACGTCGTCGGCCGCGGCGTGATGCCGGTCTCGACGATCCTGGGGATCTCGGGAAAGGTGCAGGTCCCGATCCCCGGTCCGCTGCTTCGCGCCGCCTACAAGGGGGCGTGGCTGGCGGGGGTCGGCGAGATGCCGCCCAATCTGCTCGACTACCTCCGCTTCCTGTGGGTGGCCGACGGCGAGAAGGCGGAGAAGAAGATGGGTTTCGTCCCGAAGTTTTCGACGCGCGAGACGCTGCAGTCGTTCATGGGGATGCAACGCCTGCGGGCGATCCACCTGGTGGAGTGATGGCGATCGATCAGGGAAAACGCGCGAAGCGCACGCTGGGTCCGACCCCGGAGCTCCCGTCGTTCGAGCCCGACGAGATGGCGCGCCTCCGGGCCGATGTCGAGGAGCGCCTGCGCGCCCTGGAGACCAAGGTCGACGACCATCTCGACGGGCTCGACAAGAAGGTCTCGGAGACGCTCCGCCACACCCGCGGCGGCGATTCGGAAGCGGTGCGCGAGGAGATCCAGCACGCGCTGAAGGATTTCGAGGGCCGCGTCCTCGGCGGGATGAAGGAGGCGCGCGCCAAGGGGGACCGTCCGCGCGCCCACCTGATGGAGAACGTCGGCGAGGTCGTGACCCGGCTCGCCGACCTCACCTCCCCGCAGGAGTGGAAGGAGACCTGGGCGCGCTTCTCGCTCCGCGGGAAGTCGGAGGTGGTCGACGACTACGGGATGGACCCGGTCATCTCGCAGCGGTTCAAGCCACTCTTCGACTTCCTCTACTACGAGTATTGGCGCATCGAGGTGAAGGGGATCCAGCACGTGCCCGCCGAGGGGGCCGGACTGCTCGTCTCCAACCACTCGGGCGGGCTCCCCTACGACGGCGCGATGATCAAGGTCGCCGTGATGAACGAGCAGCCGAACGCGCGCGACGTCCGGTTCCTCGTCGAGGACTTCGCCTACCACTTCCCGTTCCTCGGGACGCTGATGATGCGCGTCGGCGGCGTGCGCGCCAGCCCGGAGAACGCGACCCGGCTGCTCCGCCACGGCGAGTTGGTGTGCGTCTTCCCCGAGGGGGTGAAGGGGCTCGGCAAGCTCTACAAGAACCGCTACCGATTGCAGCGCTTCGGCCGCGGAGGATTCGTCAAGATCTGCCTCGACACCAAAAGCCCCCTCGTCCCCGTGGCCGTCGTCGGCGCGGAGGAGATCCACCCGATGGTCGGTCGCGGCACGTGGCTCGCCGACCCGCTCGGGATCCCCTACATCCCGATCACCCCGATCTTCCCCTGGCTGGGCTTGCTGGGCCTGATCCCGTTGCCGTCCAAGTGGATGATCCGCTTCGGCGAGCCGATCGAGTTCGCCTCGTTCTCGGAGGGGGACCGCAAGAACCGGATCCTGGTGAACAAGCTCTCCCAACAGGTGCGGGCGCAGATCCAGGAGATGATCATCGAGCAGCTGAAGGAGCGGCGCTCGATCTGGTGGGGCTGACCGGGACGGGCGGAGCGCCGGCCGCGGGCGCTACTTGCAGACCCGATTCCGTCCGCCTTTCTTGGCGGCGTAGAGCTGGCGGTCGGCGCTGGCGACCAGCTCCTCGTGCTCCGCGTGCGACGGCTCCAGCGTCGCCACGCCGATCGACAGGGTGACGGCGATCGCGCGACCGTCGTGCTCGTAGCGCCCCTGCTCCACCCGGGCGCGCAGCTTTTCCGCGAGCGCGACGGCGTTGTCGAGGGTCGTCTCGGGCAGCACCAACGCGAACTCCTCGCCACCGTAGCGGGCGAACAGGTCCTGGGCCCGCAGCGATTCGCGCACCACCTCGGCGGTGTGGCGCAGGACGTAGTCGCCGGCCTGGTGCCCGAAGGTGTCGTTCACCTTCTTGAAGTGGTCGAGGTCGAGCATCAGGAGCGACAGCGGGCGCCCGTAACGCCGCGCCCGACGGAACTCGTTCTCGAGCTCGTGGTTGAAGTGCTTGCGGTTGGAGACCCGGGTCAGCGGGTCGATCGTCGCCTGCTTGTAGAGCTCCTCGTGGTAGATCGAGTCGACCGAGCCCTTCGACAGGAACTTGAAGATCGTGTTGCCGCAGCGGAGCTGGTCGCCGTCGACCAGCAGCGTCTCCTCCGTCACCTTTCCGCCGTTGACGAACGTCCCGTTGGTCGAGCCCAGGTCGACGACCCGCACCCGTCCGTCGTGTCCGACCGACAGCCGCGCGTGGTTGCGGGAGATGTCCTCCCCCGGAACCGGGATCTCGCACTCGCTGGAGCGGCCGATGACCGCCTCGCTCTTCTCCAGGTCGTACTTCTTCCCGATCTGCTTGCCGGTCATCACCACCAGCGCCGGCCGGGTGGAGGCCTGCAGCTCGAGCTTGGAGAGCTCCACCTGGGTGGTGATGTTGGTCTTCTCTTCCTTCTGCGCCATCCGACGTCCGCCCGGCGTGTCGTGGAAGTGTACTCCGAATCGGTTCGTTCCGCCCGATGCCAACGCCCCTCGAGCGTCAGGCGACCCGGGGTGGGGTCTTCCCGCGGAGGCGTTCGTACGCCTCCCGCTCCGCCTCGAATCCTTTCCGTCCGAGCAGGGCGTAGGTGATCCGCTTCCCCGCTTCGACCCCGGGTTGGTCGAACGGATCGACCTCGAACAGCCCCCCGGCGAACGCCGTCGCCGCCTGGTAGAGGAAGAACAGCTGCCCCATCGAGCGCGGCGTCAAGCGGTCGAGGAGCACGCTCACGCTCGGCCGTCCCTCGGCGGCGAGCGCCGCGGCGACGGCGTCGCGTTCGAAGTTGACGAGCTCCGCGAAGCGGCGCCCGGCAAGGTACGGATAGGGCTCCGCGGGCTCTCCGGACGGTATCGCCGGATCGGCGCGAAAGTGGTCGACGCCCAGGAAGGTGACCAGCTTGTCGAACGGACCTTCCATCAGGAGCTGCAGGATCGAATGCTGGTCGGTCGGCCCGAGCGCGGTCACCGGCGTCTGGCCGGCGAAGACCTCCCGCCCGGCGCGATCACGCCGCTTGCCGAGGCTCTCCGCCCAGAGCTGCTTGTACCACTCGGCGAAGGTGAGCAGGCCGTCGGCGTAGCTCATCATCACCGAGACGGCGTGCCCCTTGCGGGTGCAGCCCAGCCAATGCAAGGCGGCGAGGAGGGCGCCCGGGTTCGCGCGCAGGTCGGGGGAGTCGCAGTCGGCCGCCATTTCGGCCGCCCCCGCCACCAGCTCCCGCACGTCGATCCCCGCCACCGCCGCCGGCAGGAGCCCCACCGGCGTCAGCACCGAGAACCGCCCGCCGACGTTGTCGGGGACTTCGAACGACGGATGGCCTTCGCGCGTCACCAGCGGCCGGAGCACCCCGGCCTTGCCGTCGGTGGTGACGACGATCCGCCGGCGCGCGGTCTCCGCTCCGACGGCCCGCACCAGGAGGTCCCGGAGCCAGACGAACTGGGCGCCGGTCTCGGTCGTCGAGCCCGACTTGCTGACGACGTTGATCGCCGCCCGCCGCCAATCGACCGTCTCCGCGAGACGCGCCAGGCGCTCGGGATCGACGTTGTCGAGCACCACCACCTTCGGACCCGGCCTCGCCGCGTACGGCGCCGGCGGGACGAAGGCGTCGAGGAGGGTGCGCGTTCCCAGCGCCGAGCCGCCGATCCCGAGGACGATCAGCCACTCCGCCTCCTCCCGGAGCCGCATCGCTTCGGCGGCGACGGCGCGCGCGTCGGCCTCGCGCGCCTTCAGGTCCCAAAAGCCCAGGGCCCCCGCCTCGCGCGCCTTCACCAGGTCGGCGTGAACCTCGCGGGCCCGTTGGGACAGCTCGTCGAGGTGCCGCTCGGAGATCCCCGAGCGCTCGCCGACCGCCGCCTCCGTCGCGAACGTCCAGTCGACCCGGACCGGCCTCACTCGACCTCGGCGTTGGTGATGACGATGCGGTTGGCGTCGTCGAAGTAGGTTTCGAGCGCCGTGCCGGCCCCCGGCGTGAGGAGCGCCTCGTAGGTCTGCGACTCGAGACCGAGGGTCTGCACCGTCCAGTTCCCGCCGGTCGCGGCGGCATGGGTGCCGGCGATCATCGGCAGCGCGAACCCTTCCGACTCGCCGTCGGTGAAGACGTCCCACTCGTAGCGCTCGCCGCTCGCCTCCCGGGAGAGGGTGCTGTAGGTGAGGTCGGAGCCCTCGGTCGAGGGGAACTCGAAGGTGAGGCTCCCGGCGTTGCTGTCGAACTCGGCGAACGTCGGCGGCGGGAAGAAGTCCGGAAGCTCGACGTCGGAGACGTCGACGAGAGAACGGCTCAAGACGGCGATCTGCTGGTCGCCGGTGCCGGATCCCAGCCCCCCCTCCTCCGTCACCGCGAGGACGACGTAGGAACGCCCCTCGAAGCTCCCCTTGAGCGGCGGGACCTTCAAGCTCGTCGACTTCGCGTCGCTTCCGTCGACGACGTTCAAGCCCACCGGCACGAAGCCGATCGAGGGTCCCAGGTCGACCGCGGCGACCACCAGCGGGTTGGGATCCTCGACCGGCCGCGTCGCGACCGACACCTTGGCGGTCTTGGAGAGCTTGGTGTCGAGCGTCAGGTCGACCCCGGTGGTGCTGGCGTTGGTGGTGACCGTCACGTCGGGATCGAGCGCGTAGTAGAAGCGGTTGAAGATCGGGATCAGCTCCGCGACGATCGAGCCCAGATCGGAGCCGTCGCCGGCCTCTCCGAGGACGTCGGAGATCTCCTGCAGCGTCACCTCGCCCCCCAGCGCGAAGACGGCGGTCGTCCCGGGCGGCGAGAGCGCGATGTACTCCTCGGTCACGCCGTAGACGTAGATGTTGCTCGGCGCCTCGACCTCGAGGCCGCCGACGTTGATCGTCCGGTTCGGTCCGACCAGCGCGTCGAACCCGAACGACAGGACGTTCCCCCGGATTGCCGGGCCGGCGAATCCGATCCAGAGCGTTCCCGCTTCCGGCTCCTCGCGGTCGAGCGCCTGCTGGAAGTCGATCGCCCCCTGCACGTCCCCCGAGGCCGGAGGGTTGGCCGGGCGAACCGGAATCCGCACGTTCTTGGCCTTGAGTCCGAACAACGTGACCGGGAAGTGGTCGGGGGCCTCGACGTGCAGGTCGATCGCCCCTTCGAAGGCGCCGGTCAGCTGCGCCGTTCCGTCGGCGACCGTCATCCCCGAGGCGGTTCCGGTCACCAGCGAAACGCTCGCCCCCTGGATCGGCGTGCCGTCGACCGCGTCGACCACGACCACGTCGAGCGTCCCGCCCGCCACGACCTCGATCGTGGCGTCGGCGGAAAGGCCCTCGGCCTCGGCGGTGATCGTCACCGTTCCGACCCCCGCCGGGGTGAACTCCGTCGGCGCGGTCGGTCCGTCGGCGGAGATTTCGCCGCTCGACGCCGTCCAGACGGCGTCGTCGACCTCGACCCGCCGGCCCGACGCGGTGACGCCGGTGGCGCGAACGCGGATCGTCGTCGCCGAATCGATCCGCGCGCCGTCGGGGGCGACGAGGAGCGACTCGATCGGATCGGACGCGCCGCCCCCCTCTTCCCCGGAACAACCGGCCGAAACGGCAGCGAGAACGACGACGCCAAACAAGGTGCAAGTGCGCATGTGAACGGCCCCCCGATCGACGGACCCTCGGCCAACGAGCGTCCGGACCGGTGAGCAGATCCCCGGGCCGCGGCGCCGTCAAGCCGAGATCGTTATGAATTTCCATTTTTCGAGCCGCGCAGGGGTTGCACCGGACGGCATGACTGACAATTCAGTCAAACATCTCTTGCGTTTCGGGCCGGGTCTCCGCCAAACTCCCGCGCCTCGCCGTTCGCCGACCCGGAGGGCAATCGATGCACCTATCGCTCGACCAAGACCTGGAGCTGTTGCGCAACACGTTGCAGGAGTTCGCCCAGGACCGCCTCCGCGCCGGGTCGCGGAGCTGGGACGAGGCGGCCGAGATCCCCGTCTCCGCCCTCGCCGAGGGGTGGGGGCTGTCGCTTCTCGCCGCCGGACTCCCCGGAACGTTCGGCGGCGCCGGAGCGGACGACGCCGTCCCCTCCGCGCTGACCGGCGTGGTGGCGCTCGAGCCCCTCGCCTTCGGCGATCTCGCCTACGCCCAGGCGCTGTTCGCGCCGAACCACCTCGCCGTGCCGGTGGCGCTGTTCGGCACCGCGGCCGAGAAGGCGGAGCACCTCCCGGCGCTGTGCGGCGGTCCGTCCCTCCCGGCCGCCACGGCGGCATGGATCGAGCCTTCGCGGTCCTTCGACCTCGCCTCGATCCGGACGACCGCCCGCCCCTCCCCGGCCGGGGGGCTCGTGCTGCGTGGAACGAAGGCGTTCGTCGCCGGCGGCGCCACCGCCGAGACGCTCGTCGTCTACGCACGTCCCGCGGAGTCGACCGGGTTCGACGGCGTCGAGGCGTTCCTGATCGCGGGCAAGGGTGCGCACGGCGTGACGCGGGGGGGGCGCGAAGAGACGATCGCCCCGCGCGGTCTCCCTCAGCACCGTCTCGTCTTCGAGGACGCGCCGGCGGTCCGCCTCGGCGGCGCGCGTGGCGTCGCCTACCGGACGCTCGCCACGCGGGCGCTGACCGCCTCCGCCGCCGCCGCGACCGGCGTCGCGCGCGCGGCCTGCGAATACGCCTCGGCCTACGCCAAGGAGCGGATCGCCTTCGGGCGGCCGATCGCCCAGTACCAGTCGATCGCCTTCATGATCGCCGATGCCGCGATGGACGTCGAAGCGGCGCGCTGGATGACCTGGAAGGCCGCCTGGAAGATCGATCGCGGCGAAGAGGCGCTGCGCGAGGCGACCCTCGCCTTCCGCTTCGCCACCGACGCCGCCTGGCGGATCGCCGACCGCGGCGTGCAGATCCTCGGCGGCCACGGCGTCATCCGCGATCACCTGGCGGAGCTTTTTTTCCGGAATGCGCGGACCCTGGCCTCCACCCCCGGCACCCTGATCGTCTAGGGAGGACCTCATGCTCGACTTCAACCCCACTCCGCAACAGCAGGCGATCCAAGGGTTCCTTCGCATGTTCGGGCAGCAGGTGCTGCGGCCCGCCGCGATCGAGTACGACCGGAAGGAGCACGAGAAGCCGAAGGACGTGATCCGCCAGGTCAACGACCTGATCCGTACCGGTGCGGGTGGAGGCTTGAGCCGCCACCGCTACGACGAGAAGAAGAACGAAGGCGGGACCTCGATCAAGGGGATCTCCGGCGTCCTGTTCGCGGAGGAGATCGCCTACGGCTCGGCGGCGCTGATGCTCTCCTTCCCCGGCCCGGGGCTGGCCGGCGCGGCGATCGCCGCCGCCGGGACGCCCGAGCAGCGCTCCAAGTGGCTCGCCCGCTACGCCGACGGCGAGGTGCGGTTCGGCGCGATGGCGTACACCGAGCCCGGCTGCGGCTCCGACACCGGGGCGATCCGGACGACGGCGCGCCGCGACGGCAAGGAGTGGGTCCTCAACGGCCGGAAGATCTTCTGCACCAACGGCGCCTGCTCGGAGATCGTCGTCGTCTGGGCGTCGCTCGACCTGGGGCGCGGCAAGGAGGCGATCCGCGCCTTCGTCGTGGAGAAGGGGACCCCCGGGTTCCTGGTCGGGCAGCTGGAGAAAAAGCTCGGCATCCGGTCGTCGGAGACGGCCGAGCTGATCCTCGAGGACTGCCGCATCCCGCTGGAGAACATCCTCGGCGAGTACGACCCGAACGGAACCCCCGGCGGATTCCCGAAAGACTCCGCGGCGGCGACCAAGGGGTTCAAGGGGGCGATGGCGACCTTCGACATGACCCGCCCCGGCGTCGCGGCGATGGCGGTCGGGATCGCGCGCGCCGCCGTCGAGTACCTGGGCGACGTGCTCCGCGCCGACGGATGGGACGGCCCCGGCTACGGCCGCAGCCGCCCCAACCTCTCCGCCGTGCAGGACGCCTTCCTGGAGATGGAGGCGCAGGTTGAAGCGGCGCGCCTGCTCGCCCACCGCGCCGCCTTCCTCCTCGACCAGGGACAGCCGAACGCGCTCGAGGCGTCGATGGCCAAGGCGAAGGCGGGGACGGTGGTGGTGGAGGTGTGCGCGAAGGTCGTCGAGCTGCTCGGACCCGATGGGCTCACCCGGATGCACCCCGCCGAGATGTGGCTCCGGGACTCGAAGGTCTACGACATCTTCGAAGGGACCGGGCAGGTCAACCGGCTGGTCGTCGCCCGGCGCGTCCTCGGATACACGAGCAAGGAGCTGGCGTAACGCCGGAATCGGCGGCGTCGTGAGTCGGCGTACAATCCCGCGCGCGAACGTCTGCCGCGTTCGCGGGACGGCGTGTCCAACGCTTGACGGACATGCGACGGGAGGGCGTGCCGATGGCGGGCGGGCGGTGGGTGATCCTTGTGGCGGTGGTTGCCGGCTGTGACGGCAGGGCCAAGGACGGCGGTTCCGACGAAGCCGACGAGACCTGGCACTGGACCGCCGGCGACGGCGATACCGTCTTCCTCTCTCCGGCCGACCACCTGGTGCGCGCCTCGATGGCGCTTCGCGGCATCCGGCCCGACGAGGAGGAGATGGAGGCGGTCCTCTCGGAGCCAGACAAGATCGCCGACTACGTCGACCAGTACCTCGTCTCCGCCGAGTTCGACGAGGCGATCCGCGACCTGCACGCGGAGACGTTCCTGACCCGCGTGGAGAACGTCTTCCTGCCGCCGGTCTACGAGCTGGAGGGGCGCTTCGGCGCGGAGATCAACCGCTCGATGATGGAGGAGCCGCTGCGCTTGATCGAATACGTCGTGAAGAACGACCGCCCCTACTCCGAGATCGTCACCGCCGACTACACGCTGGCCGACAAGATCGTCGCCGACATCTGGGGGCTGGCCTACGAGGGGGACGGCGAGGAGTGGGTCGTCACCCGCTGGGACGACGGCGACCGGGGCTCGACCGTCGACGACCGGCCGATGGCCGGGATCCTCTCCAGCACGGCGCTGTTCGCCCGCCACGATTCCAACGGCACCAACTACCACCGCGGCCGCGCCAACATGGTCTCGAGCACGCTCCTCTGCTTCGACTTCCTGACGAGCGATGTGGTGATCGACGGGAGCATCGATCTGTCCGACCCCGACGTCGTCGCCGAGGCGGTGGTCGAGAACCCCTCTTGCGCCGGCTGCCACCAGACCCTCGATCCGCTCGCCAGCTTCTTCTGGGGCTACCAGGGGCAGGTTCCGTTCGCCCAGCTCCGGAACAACGCCGACGCGGGCCAGGACATCTACCCGGTCGACTTCTACCGCGTCACGCGCGAAAGCCTCTGGGAGAACACCACCGGACGCGCGCCGTCGTTCTTCGGGATCCCCGGCACCAACCTGCAGGATCTCGGGGCGCTCATCGCCGCCGACTCGCGCTTCTCCTCCTGCGCCGCCCGCCGCTTCTTCTCCTACATGGCGCAGGTGCCGCTCGACGACGTTCCGCTGTCGGTCGTCGCGGAGCTGCAGGATGCCTTCGTCGGGAGCGGACTGAACGCCCGGCGGCTCGCGCGCGAGGTCGTCCTCTCCGACGCCTTCCGCGTCTCGCACTCGACCGACGCCGCCGAAGCCGAGACGCTCGTCGGCCTGAAGAAGGCGCGACCGGAGCAGCTCCGCCGGATGCTGCTCGACCTGACCGGCTTCGAATGGAAGACCGACGTCGGCTTCAACGCCGCCGGCTACCCGTTCGGCCTGGTCGACATCCCGGTGAGCGACGTCATCGGACTGCGGACGCTGGCGGGGGGGATCGACGGCTCGCTGGTGACGACGCCGTCCCACACCTTCAACGCGACCTCCGGCCTCTTCCTCCAGACCTTCGCCGCCAACGCGGCGGCGGCGGTGGTGGAGAGCGACTTCGCGCTCGCCGATCCGGCCGCGCGGAGGCTTTTGACCGTCGTCTCGGCCACCGAGCAGGGGGAGTCGGCGGTCCGCGCGCAGTTGGCCCTCCTCCACCGGCGCCTGTTCGCCGAGTTCGTCGAGGACGACGCCGAGGAGGTCGACGAGACCTACGACCTGTTCGCCGGGGCGCTCGCCCGCTCCGGCGATGTCGAGACCGCCTGGAAGGCGACCCTGACGGCGATGCTGCAGGACACTCGGATCGCATTCTTCTAGGGAGGTCACGAACGATGGCACCGATCACCCGACGCAACTTCCTGGCGACGGCCGGTCTCACGGCGTTGGGCGCGACCCTCCCGCGCCGCGCGCGCGCCGGCACCCCGACGGCGAAGAACCTGATCGTCGTCTTCGCCAGCGGGGGATGGGATCCGACCCACGTCCTCGATCCCAAGACCGACGGCACGCAGGTCGACCTGCCGCCGGGATCGGTGCAGATGTACGGGAACCTGCCGATCTTCGTCGACGCCGGGCGCCCGAACGTCACCGCCTTCTTTGACTCCTACGCTCCGGTCTCGGCGGTGGTGAACGGGATCCAGATCAACTCGATCGCCCATCCCGAGTGCCGGGAACGGATCCTCACCGGCACGCGCTCCGAGACCAGTCCCGACCTGGCGGTGATCGCCGCCTTCGAGCTCGGCTGGGAGCTGCCGGCCCCCTACCTGGTCCTCGGCACCACCGCCTACAGCGGCGACCTGGCGTCCGGGATCGCGCGCGTCGGCGCGCGCAACCAGATCGTGGCGCTCCTCGATCCGACCGCCGCGGCCGGCGGGCCCTACCCGGTGCCGAACTACCTTCCGTCGACCGACGACGCCGCCGCGATCCGGGCCTACGTCGAGTCCCGCGCCGAACGGGTGCGCGCCGGGCGGGCGAGCCTGGGGAAGAACCTCTCCCGGCTGAACGACTATCTCGACTCGCTCGGCCGCGGCGATCTGCTCGTCGCGAACCGCGCCGGGTTCGGCACGACGACCAGCACCTTGAGCCTCGCCTCGCAGCGGGCGCTCGCGGTGCAGATGATCGAGGAGCAGATCGCCTTCTCGGTGATGGTCGATTCCGGCGAAGGCTGGGACACCCATTCCACCAACAGCGACCAGGAGCAGGCGCACGACGATCTCTACCGGGAGCTGAAACTCCTGGCCGACGACCTCGCCGGGCGTCCCGGGAAACAGGCGGGAAACTCGATGCTCGACGAGACGGTGGTGCTGGTCGCCTCCGAGATGGGGCGCACCCCGAAGCTCAACAGCACCGTCGGAAAGGACCACTGGCCGGTCGGAAGCCTGCTCGTCTTCGGCGGCGGCGTGGCCGGGGGGAAAGCCTACGGCGGCACCACCGACGGCCTCGAGGCGCGGACGGTCGACTTCGCCACCGGCGATCCCGACGACGGCAACGGTCAGGCGCTCGACTACTCGAACGTCGTCGCCGGCCTCATCCGGCTCGTCGGCGCCGATCCGGCCAACTTCCTGCCCGACGTGGAGGTGTTCGATGCGTTCGTGGCGTGACGGGGGGAGCCGGGCGGCGTCGGCGAAGGGGCTCCGCCGGATCGCGCTCGTCGTTCTGATTGCGGCTCCGTCCGCGGTCCTCGGCTGCGGCGAGGACGGCACCGGCGGCGACGGAGGTCTCGAGCCGCTCGAAGGCCGGGATTGTCCGCCGGACAGCTTCCTCACCTACGAGAATTTCGGGGAAGGGTTCATGCGGTCCTGGTGCACCGGCTGCCACAGCTCCTACCTGGGGGACGGGGATCGCCAGGACGCGCCGCTCGGGACCGACTTCGACACCCGCGAGGGGATCGAGGCGTGGCGCGAGCGGATCTACGCCCGCGCCGGCGACGCGAACGACACGATGCCCCCGGCCGGAGGGCCGCCCGCGGACGATCGCATCCTGCTCGCCGACTGGCTTACGTGCGGCATGCCCTGACGGGCGAGGTGTCACTCGCCACGGTGTCCCGCGCGACGCAATAGCTCGCGGGCGATCACGATCCGCTGGATCTCGCTCGTCCCCGCGCCGATCTCGAGCAGCTTGGCGTCGCGCGCCATCCGCTCGACCGGGAACTCGGAGATGTAGCCGTAGCCGCCGAGGATCTGCACCGCCTGCAAGGCGACGCGCGTCCCGACCTCCGAGGCGTAGAGCTTGGCCATCGCCGCCTCCATCGACAGTCCCTTCTCCCCGTGGTCGAGGCGGTCGGCGGCGTCGTAGACGAGCAGGCGCGCCGCCCGCGTCTCGGTCGCCATGTCGGCGAGCATCTTCTTGATCATCTGGAAGCTGGCGATCTCGACCCCGAACTGCTTCCGCTCGGTCGCGTACGGCAGCGCGATGTCGAGCGCCCCCTGCGCAATCCCGACCGGGATCCCCGCGATCGTCACCCGCTCGACGTCGAGCCCCAACATCATGTGCTCGGTCCCCTTTCGCTCTTCGCCGAGCAGGTTCTCGTCGGGGACGAAGCAGTCGTCGAAGGTGATCTCGGAGGTGGGGCTGGCCCGCATTCCCATCTTGTCCATCGGCTCATGGACCCTCATCCCCGGCGTCCCGCGCTCGACCAGGAAGACGGTGATCGCGTCCTTCTCGTTCTCCGGCGAGGTCCCTTCCGGCCTCGCGAAGACGAGGATCACGTCGGCGTGGAAGGCGTTGGTGATGAAGATCTTGGATCCGCTGATCGCGAACCCCGGCCGGCCGTTTCGCGTCACGTTCCGGTACCGGGTGGTGAGGCCGCGCGCATCGCTCCCCGATCCCGGCTCCGTCAGCGCCCAGGCGCCGAGGTGCTCGCCCGAGATCAGCTTCGGGAGGTACGTCCGCCGCTGCGTCTCGTTGCCGTGGAGGTAGAGATTGTTGACGCACAGGACGGTGTGCGCCAGGTAGGAGAGCGCGGTCGACGCGCACTCGCGCGCCAGCTCCTCGTTGACGATGGCACACGCGAGCGCCCCCATCCCGCTGCCGCCGTACTCCGACGGGACGGTGACGCCGAACAGACCCATCTCGCCCATGGTGCGGAAGTCGTCGCGGGGGAACTCCTTGGTCCGATCGATGCGCGCGGCGCGCGGTCGGAGCGCCCGCACGGCGAAATCCCGGACGGCCTTGCGGAGCTGGTCGTGCTCCGGTGACTGGAACGAAGCCATGGCCTTAGAACAACGCGCCGCCGGTCACGCCGACGTAGAAGCCGTTGTGGAATCCGAAGTCGAGGGAGATCACCCCCTTGTCCTCCAGCTTCACCATCGGTCCCACCTTGAACAACGCCGTCGGAAGCACCGGCGGGACGTTCTTCTCGTCCTTCAGGTCGTCGTCGTCGATCTTGTCGTTGCCGTTGGAGGTCGGCCAGGTGTCGATCGACCCGGAGATGAAGTCGAGTCCGATCCCGCCTCCGGCGAACAGGCCGTAGGCGTCGCGCTCGTCCATCCAGACGTGACCGAGGATCACGTTCGCCGAGACCATGCGGAATCCGCGGAACTCGGTCCACTCCGACTCCGGGAACGACTCGCCCGCCTCGAGCCAGGGGCCGTCCTCGGTGCGGAAGTTGGTGACGTCGAGCCCGAAGATGAAGCGCGTCCCGGCCGAATCGTATCGCCGCGTCGCCTGGATCCCGTAGGTCGTCGCCGTCAGGCTCTCGTGCCGCTCGTAGAAGATGTTCACCACCGGGTTGGCGGTGACGAAGTGGATCCGCGGGCCGACCTCCCACTTCTTGTCGGCGGCGGAGCGGGAGCGTGGCGGAGCCTCCTCGGCGCGGGCGGGCGCCGCCGCGGCGAGAGCGGTCGCGAGCGCCCCGATCGCAAGCACGGCAGGCGTCTTCATGTCGTCGGACCCTACAAGAGCCCCCTCGCGCCGGCAAGACACCACGGCTAGGAGCGGCGGTCGAAGGCCAGGCCCAGGCTCTTGCGCAAGGCGAAATAGTCTTCCGACAGGCAGAATCGGAGCAGCTCCATCGCCTCGTCCGACCGGCGCAGCGCGTCGCGCGGATCGGGGGAGCGCCGGAAGTCGAGGCGGGCGAGATCGCGGTCGAGGCCGAAGATCACCTGCACCGCCGCCGCGATGTCGTTCCCGACCAAAAGACCGGCGCGATTCTCCGTGTGGCGGAGGCTCGCGCACCACGAACGCAGGAGGTCGGCGGTGATCGAGACCGCGAGCATCTCCACCTCGCGCCGCGCCCGCCGCGGCACCCGTTTCCGGAACGCTTTGACCGCTTCGGCCTGCGCCTCGGCCGCCACCCCCGGCAGCGTCAGCTCGGCCGCGCGGGGGTCGAACGCCTTCCGCACCAGAAGCGCCAGCCGCGCCAGCTCCGCGGCGCTCAAGCGGGCAATCCCCCCCAGGCCGCTCCGCATCCGCTCCACGTACTTGGCGATGACGAACAGCGCGCCACGGCGGTCGGGGACCAGCGTGGCCACGGTGTCGTCGATCAGGAAGGCCGGCGGCTCGCCGGCTTCGACGTGGAGAAGGTCGGAGATCGTCTCCCGTCTCGCCGGCACCTCGGAGGGGCGCCAGTACATCTCCATCGGACCCATCCCCAGCCGGAGACGGGTCGAGGTCACCATCTGCTCGAGCTCCGACCCTTGCGTGAAGTCGATCTGGACCAGTCCGTCGCGTGTGAACGGCGCCGGAAAGATCTCGGCGATCGGCTCGGACAGCGCCGCCAGCGAGGCGCGCAGGAAGGAGGTCTCCGGGTTCTCCTCGATCCCCTTCATGAAGGGGTGCGTCAGGTGGCGGCTGCGCGCCAGCTCGTCGAGCGAGCGCTTCATCTCCTGGTCGAGCTTCCAGGCGTGCGCTTCGAGGAAGGTCGTAGCGTCGGTCGCCGACCGATCGATCAGCTGGAGGATCTGGTGAACGACGAACGCCCGGTCGATCTCCTGCGCCTCGACGTAGAGCCCGGCCAGCAGCCGAAGGACGTCGACGTGAAGCGGATCGCGACGCGCGATCTCCAACAACTCGGCGAGACCCACCCCGCGCGAGGTCGTCCGGGCGAGGGTCCCGATCCGCTTCAGACGCAGCTCCAGGTCGTCCGGCTTGAGGCGAACCGCGACCGCCAGCTGCGCCGCCGCCCCGTCGAAGTCCCCCAGCCGATCGGCGAGCAGATTGGCGAAGCGGATGGCCAGCTCCGCCGCCGTCTCCGGCGGCGTGTCGGGCGGCTGGTTGCGCACCGCGCCGGCATAGGCCTCGGCGGCGCGCGGCCACTCCCCGGCCTCCTCGTAGACGTCGGCCAGGCCCAGCCACGACGGGGGATGCGTCGGGTCGATCTCGAGGGCGCGCATGAACTGCTGCGCCGCCTCCGCCGGCTTGCTCACCCGCTTCAGCGAGTCGCCGGCACGGAACGCCAGCGCCAGGCGGCGCGCGGGGGCCGTCTCCGCCGCGGCGACGGCCGGCCAGGTCTCGAGGAACAAGGCGTGACGCGCGTTCTGCCAGGCCAGCTCCGACACCCGCCACAGGACCTCCGCGTCCTGGGGGGTCGCCTGGCGCAGCTCCAGGTAGACCTCGAGCGCCTCGTTCGGGCGACCGAGTCCGGTCTCGAGACAATGGCCCAGCTCGCGCAGGAGCGACGGCCGGCGTTCGTCGGGTGCGAGCGGAAGCAGGCGGCGAAGCGTTTCGGCCAACTCCGCCGGCAGCCCGCGCTCCCGCCGCAGCTCGAGCAACAGCTCCAACGCCTCCCGGTGGTCGGGCGCCGCCTCCAGGAGCCGCGTCAAGCGCGCGATCGCGCTGTCGCCGTGTCCCGCCTGGCGCTCCGCTCGTGCCAGGTCGAAGTAGATCGAGACGGTGCGCCCGGCGTCCCCGGACCGGACGGTCCGCGCCAGGAGCTCCCCGAGCGCGATCCGCGCCTCCTGCCACTGCCGTGCGTCGAGGTAGGTCGCCGACAGCCGCTCCCATCCGCCGATGTCGTCGGGATTCGCTTCCACCGCGTCTTCGCGGTGGGCGAGCGCGCTTCCGATCTCCCCCGTCTTGAGCGCCGCCACCGCCGCCCGTTCCAGGAATCCGGCGCGTTCTTCTCCTTCGGTCCCGGTCGCCAGACGCGACCACTCCCGCCGGGCCACCGGCCAGTTCCCGAGCACCTCGGTCGATTCGGCCAACGCCCGCGCCGCGGTCCAGTCCTCCGGATCGAGCTCGACCGCACGCGAAAGGTGTCCGATCGCCGCCGGCAGGTCGCGGAATCCGTCGCGCGCCACCAGCGCCCGCTCGTAGGCGAGCGCGGCGCGCAGATCGGGCAGGTCCTTCCCCAGCAGCTCCTCCTCCGCCTCGAGAGTGGCGTCGATCGCGGCCCAGTCGTCGCGGTCGCGATAGATCTCGCGCATCCGCCGGAGCACCTCGGCATCGCCGGGGTCGAGAGTCCGGGCGAAGGTCAGCGTCTCCAGCGCCCCGGCGACGTCGTTCAGCCGGTCGCGCCGGAGCATCGCCGCCTCGACCAGGAGCCGTGACCGGCCCGACGGTTCGCCCGGCAAGGTGCCGCGGGCGAGCAGCGTCTCGGCCAGCCGGGCGGCGTCGTCGCGCCGGCGATAGATCCGCTCCAGCCCCACCAGCGGCTCGTCGGGATGGGCGGCGGTGGCGCGGGTCTCCTCGTAGAGGGTCCTCGCGGCGTCGTCGTCGTGGAGCTGGTCGGCGAGGATGTCGGCGGCGCGGATGCGGATCGCCGCGGCCGCCGAGTCCGGCTCGGTCCCCGCGGCGCGCGCGAGCAGCGCCTGCACCAGGCGGCCCCAGAGCCCGGCGTCGGCGAGCGCCGACTCGCGGCGGAGCATCAGGTCGAGGTCCTCCGGCCGGGCCTTCAGCGCCCGCTCGTACTCCTCGGCGGCGCCGGGGCCGTCCGCGAGCTGCGCGCCCTTCAGCTCCGCGCGCCGGACGTAGCATTCGGCGGCGAAGTCGGCATCGGGGGCGCACTCCGCCATCCGTTGCAGGAGGTCGAGCAGACCGCTCCAGTCGGCCGAGCCACGGAACCAGGCGTCGAGCGCGGCGAAGGAGGGCTCGTGGCGCGGGTCGAGCTCCAGCGCGCGCCGCCAGTGTCGGACCGCGAGCGGCGGGTCTTCGAGTCGGTCGCGGGTCAGGAGCGCCAGCCGGTGCAGCACGTCGGAGCGCTTGGCGGCGAAGGTCGGCGCCTCGAGCGCCTTGTTGTAGAGGTCGACGAGACCGGTCCAGTTCTTCCGGGTCTCGAGGAGGGTCACCGCGGCGTCGAAGGCGGCGATGGCAATCTCGAAGTCGAACAGGTAGAGGTTCTGCGCCAGCGCCTGGATCGCCTGGATCTCCCGCGACGCCTCGCCGGGGAACCGGTCGAGCAGCACCTCCGCCGCGTCGAGGCGACGTTGCGCCGCTTCCCCTTCCGCGAGCCCCCCGGCCGTCTTGAGGAGCCAGGACGCGAGCTCGTCCCAACGCTCGGACGAGGCGAGGATCGCCGCGGCGGCGTCGACGGCCGACGGATCGGCGGGGCGCTCGGCGGTGGCCTGCCGGAACAGCTCCAGGGCTTTGGACCCGTCGCCGATCCGATCGCGCACCAGGACGGCGACGGCGAACAGCGCCTCGCCGCGGGCGTTCCCCGCCGGAAGGCGCGCCGCGCGGGCGATGCGGAACGAGGCCAGATCGTCCCACCGCCCCGACTGCTCGAAGGCCCGCTCCGCCCCCCTCGCCGCCTCCCCGTCGTCGGGATCGATCACCAGCGCGGCGCGGTACGCCGACGCGGTCCGGGCCGGATCGGCCAGGGCGTCGCGCGCCGTCTCGGCCGCGCGGCGGTACCACGCGGCCCGCCGCGCCGGATCGGTCCCTTTCTCCCCCCGGGCCATCCAGAGGGCGTAGATCCCCGCCCCGTCCGCCCTCGCCGAGAGGATCTCCAAGGCGGCCTCGGCCGCGAGGTCGTCGTCGGGATCGCGCGCCAGGATCTCCTGGAGGATCTCGAACGCGCGCGCGCCGTCGGCCAGGCGCTCCCGCGTGATGGCGGCCGCCCGGCGCAAAAGCTCCCCCTTGGCCCCCCCCGTCGCCCCCTCGGCCGTCTCCAACAGGAAGTCGCGGAGACCTTCCATATCGCCGGCCCGTTCGAACACCTCGACCACCGCGTCGAACAGCTCGGCGTCTTCCGGGGCCGTCACGATCGCGTCGCGCAAGGCGCCACGCGCCCGCGCCAGGTCGTTGAGCCGGTCGCGGAAGACGGCGGAGGCGCGAGCGACCTCCTCGGCCCGCGCCCGGCCCCGCTTCGTCTCGGCCTGGCGGAGGTAGAACTCGGCCAGGCCGCGCCAGTCCTCGCGCTCGGCGAACGACTCCTCGAGAACGAGCCGCGCGTCCGCTTCGCCCGCCGCCACCCGCGCCTCCAGGTAGCGCGCCCGATCCCGGTGCCGGCCGGCGGCGCGGTACGCCGCCAGCAACCGGCTCACCGCCGGGCCGGTCACCGGCTCCGCGTCGAAGACCGGCTTGAGGTCGGCCTCCAGCTCCGTCCAGCTCCCCGCCGCCGCCATGGCGTCGATGTAGCCGTCCCGGAGCTCCGCGTCATCGCTCCTCCCCGAAAGGAGGGTGCGGTAGATCCGCGCGCGGGTGGCGTGGTCGCCGCGCGCCGCGAGGACGCCGTCCGCGCCGGCGAGGGCCTCGCGATCGAAGGGATCGAGCTCCAGCGCGCGGCGGAAGGCGCGCACCGCCGCCGGGCCGTCGTCAAGTCGATCGCGGTAGACGACGGCGGAGCGCCGGTACCCCGCCGCCGCGTCGCGCGAATCGGTCGCGCGGTCGGCGAGCGCGCGCTCGAACTCGGCGAGGTCGTTCCAGGCGGCGAGGGCGAACAGCTTCGCCCGCAGCTCGAGCACCACCTCGCGCTCGTCCGGGGCGATCTCGTGCGCTTCACGCAGCGCCGCGAGGCTGCCGGCGGGATCGGAGAGCATCTCCTCGCGGACCCGCGCCAGCCGCAGCCAGATCGCCGCCTTCTCGGCGCCGACGTAGGCGCCGCCGAGCCGGAGGAGCGTGTCGGCGAGCCTCGCCCCGTCCCCCCGTCGCTGGTGGACGTCGGCCAAAAGCGAGAGCAGGCGCGGATCGCCGCCCGGCCCCTCGCCGATCGCCCGCTCCAGCAGACGCGCCGCGCCGTCGAAGTCGCCCAACTCCTGCGCTCGCAGGAGCGCCGCGTCCTCCAGGAACGCGACACGGCGTCGGTCGGTCGATGCCTCGGCCTCCTCTTCGTAGAGGCGCGAGAGGCGGTCGTGGCGGCGCTCCGCCTTGAGCATCGCCTCCTGGAGGGCGAACGCCTCCCCTTCGCCGGGATGGAGGAGGCGTGCGCGCCGGGCGTACTCCGACGCGGCGTCGACGTCGTGGCGCCGTTTCCAGGAGATCTCCGCGGCGCGAAGGAGCAGTTCGGAGCGCCGCTTCGGATCCTCCAGTACCTCGAC
Source organism: uncultured bacterium (assembly GCA_964372275.1). Taxonomy (GTDB): domain Bacteria; phylum CAYJRR01; class CAYJRR01; order CAYJRR01; family CAYJRR01; genus CAYJRR01. Next base: position 22,146 of record CAYJRR010000010.1, on the reverse strand, counting down.
CTTGCGCAGCAGGACGTCGAGCAGCCCGGTCGGGTCGTCGAGCGCCGCGTAGGCCCCCTCCAGCGCATCCAGCGCCGGGAGGTGGCGCGGATTCTGGGCCAGGACATCGCGGAAACGCTGCACCGCGCGGCCGTACTGGCGCAGCCGGTCGAGCGCCAGCCGTCCCGCCTCCTGGAGAAGCGCCAGCCGCTCGTCGGCCGACTCGGCGCGGCGCGCCTCCTCTTCGCAGGCGTCGGTGGCGTCCTCGAACCGGCTGCTGGCGATCGCCATCGCGCGGAGCGCCTTCCACGGTTCGCGGAGCTTCGGCGCGAGGGCCGCGGCCAGGCGGTAGCGCTCCGCGGCGGCGGCGACGTCTCCGTCCCGTTCCGCCGCTTCCCCCCGCCGCATCGCCAACTGCGCGCACTCCTCGGCCGGCAGGTCGGGGGTCGCCTCCGCCAGTTTTTCGAGTCGCTCGCGCGCACGCCTCCAATCGCCGTCGCGGCGCGCGGCGTCGGCGAGGTAGGCGAGCGCCGTCGGGTCGTCGGGGACGAGTTCGAGCACGCGCTCGTGGAGGCGGCGGACGCGCCCCGGGTCCGTCTCCAGTGCCGCCGCCCGCCGCAGTCGCGGAGCGGCCCGATCCGGCGTCGCGGCGGAGGCCGCCTCGGCCAACGCGTTCACCGCGTCGGCGACGCGCCCCCGGGCGGTGAGGAAGTCGACGAGCGCCGCCAGCGCCGCTTCCTCGCCGGGCGCCGCGCGGAACGCGGCACGCAGGTCCCGCTCCGCCTCGGCCTCCTCGCCGCGCGCGTCCCGCCGGCGCCCAGCGGCGAGCCAGCGTTCGGCGGCGTCGCGCGGCTCCGGCACCATCGCCGCCTCGGCCTCTTCGAAGGCGAGCGCCCGGACGACGTCCCCCAGCCGGTCGGCGAGCCATCGGCCGCGCTGGACGAGCGCCAAATCGACCGGCTTCGACTCGTGCGCGATCCCGATCCAGTCGAGCTCGGCCGCATCGTCGTCGCGCTCGGCATGCACCGCCGCCACCTCGCGGGCGGCGGCGGCCCGCGCGGCGTCGCCAACCGACGGATCGGCCGAGAGACGCCGGTGCCAGCGCTCCAGCGAACGCGCCGCGGCATCGAGCTCCTTCCCGGCCCGCTGCGCCGATCCGAGCACCTTCCAGGCCGCCGCCGGGGCGGCCTCCTCGCCGGCCTCGTCGATGGCGCGCTGCGTCTCGGCCTTCGCCGCCTCGTGATCTCCGACCGCCTCCAACAGCACCGCCGCGGCGTCGACGCGGAGCGCGACGCGGCGGGCGCCGTCCGGCTCGAGCGCCGCGCGCCGCAGCAGCGCCTCGGCGCGACCGGCGGCATCGCCGCGCTCCGCGGCCAGGTCTGCGAGCGCCGCGAGCGCCGGACCGGCGCTCGACGCCTCGATCGCCGCCCGCTCGTACCATCCCCGCGCCTCCTCCCACTCCCCCAGCGCGCGCGAAATCGTGCCCAGGTCGAGGGCGATCGCCGCCTTGGTCTCGGGATCGGCGTCGGCCCATTGCGCGCTCCGGATCTCGCGCAACTCGACCTGCCGCCCTTCGCGGCGGAACAGCTCGACCAGCAGCTCCCTCGCCCGCCGTTGCCGGTCGACGTCGCGCGCGGCATCGGCGCTTTGAAGCGCCGCCCGCGCGTCCTCCACCGCCGCGTCGGCGTCGTGCAGGAGATCGGCCTGGACCCGCGCGCGCAGCAGGTGGAACTCCGCCGCGGCCGAGGGCGGCATGCGCGGCAGGAGCGTGGCGTAGAGCTCCGCGAGCCGCCTCCCCTCGCCCGCCGTCCGGAACTGCTCGTCCGCCGCCCGGCGTACCTCCTCCGCGTCCGGATCGATCTCCAGTGCGCGCGCCGCGGCGGAGAGCGAGGCTTCCGGGTCGCCCGAGCTCCGCGCGAGTCGCGAGACCTCGAGCAGAACGTCGACCGCGCGTCGCGCCGAGCCGGCGCGGAGGTGGGCGTCGGCCAGATCCCGACCGACCTTCAGGGCGTCGGCGGCGCGCCCCGTCTCCGCGCGGAGTCGAAACAGGCGCGCCAGCGCGTCGACGTTTCCGGGGTCGAGGGCGAGCGCCCGCTCGAACCGGAGCAGCGCGTTCTCCGGACGTGAAAGCCGATCGGACCAGAGGATCCCGATTGCGGCCTGCGCGCGCGCCGCCCCGGCGCGATCGCCGACCGCGGCGCACCGTTCGGCCACGCGCTCCAGCTGGCGGATCGCCGCCGGCGCGTCCCCCTTGGCGGCGTAGGCGCGGGCCAGACCCTCCCAGGCCGCCAGGCGGTGGGCTTCGTCCCCCTCCTGCGCCATCCGGAAGAGCGGGATCGCCTTGTCGGGATCGCCCAGATCGTCGAGCTGCGTCTCGGCGATCGCCAGGAGAAGCCAACGACGCACCGCCGGCTCGAGTCCGCGCGCGGCATCGGCCCCGTGATCGGTCTCGGGGTTCCCTTCCAGCACCCGGGTCCACTCTTCGACGGCACGGGCCGGCTCGCCGGTCGCGCGAAGCGCCGCCCCCAACGCCTGGCGTGCGGAGGCGCAGCCCGGGTCGAGGCGCAGCACGCTCTCGTAGCATCCGCGCGCGAGCGCGAGGTCGTAGGTCGGTCCGGGGGTGGCGTACAGCTCGCCGAGCAGAAGCTCACCGAAGAGCCGCCCGCGCAGGTCCCCCTCGTCGCCGGACCTCTGGGAGATCCGCTCGAGCGATTCGACCGCCGCCTCCGCCTCCCCCGCGGACAAGGCGTCGGTGAGCTCGGCGGCCGCGACCCACGGATCGTCGGGAAGCCTCGCGCGAACCGCCTCGACGAGACGCATCGCCTCGCGACGCTTCTCCGGATCGGGCGCGTCCCCGGTGGCCTCGGCGGCGCGGATCCAGGCCAGGCGGCGCAGCGCGAACGGATGCCCGGTGCGCGGGTCGGCGTACGGTGCGTAGGCGGCCGCGGCGCCGGCGAGGTCGCCGTCGCGGAGCCTGGTCTCGGCGGCGTCGAACAGCCGCTCCGCTTCGGCGTGCTCGAAGGCGGCGAGGTTCGGCGTCCCGTCGGTGGCCGCCACCAGCCCCGGCGCGGCGCTCTGCGCCAGCTGGAAGTAGATCCGGTCCCCCCGCAACGTCACCTGCCGGTCGAGCGCCGTCGCGGTGTCGGGGATCTTCCAGCCGGCGGCGGGGAGCCACGACCCCAAGAGCGCCGCGTAGGGTCGCAGGAGGAAGCGCGTGGCGTGCGTACGTTCGGCGACCGGGCGGCCGCGGGCCCCCAGCAGTCGGTCGAACAGCGCGGCCGGGGTCTGTCCGCGCGGGAGTCGACCGAAGCATCGGATCTCGTAGAACGAAACGGCGAAGCGTCCGGCCTCGTCGACCTCGAGCCCTCCGAGCGTGACGAAGCGGCACCCGGCGACCTCCGCGTAGAGGCGCACGTGGTCGGAGAAGACGCGCAGCGAGACCTCCCGCGCGCCGGCGTCGGGATCGAGTTGCGCCGCGACGTGCCGCGTCGCCGCCTCCTCCGAGATCGAGAAGCGCAGGCTCTTCAGTTTCAGTCGGCGGTTCTTGAAGGCGGAGGGGCCGGCGGAGATCTCGGACGGGAGCGTCGTCCCCGGGACGTCGAGCTCGAGCTGGTCGACCCGGATCCCGTCGAACGGCTCGATCCCCTGGAAGGCCTGCTCGAGGACCAGCCGCGCCCTCCCGCCGGTCGACGCCAGCGCGAATCGCACCCGCTCGGCGGCCTGGCGCAACGCTCGCCCGACCTCTGTCCGCTCTACGACGATCCCATCCTCCCCGCGGCCGCCGGATCGGTCGGCGGCACGGCGTACTCCCCCGTGAAGCAGGCCGTGCAGAAGTCGGGCAGCGTCGCCCTCGACGGCGTCGTCGAGGCGGCGGCCACGGCGCGGAGCATCTCCTCGACGGAGAGATAGCCCAGCGAATCGGCGCCGAGCCAATCGCGGATCTCCTCGACGCTCATGCGCGCGGCGATCAGCTCTTCACGCGTCGGCGTGGCGATCCCGTAGAAGCAGGGATGGGTGGTCGGTGGCGCGGCGATGCGCATGTGGACCTCGCGCGCGCCGTTCTCCCGCAGCGTGCGCACCAGCTTCCGGCTGGTCGTCCCGCGCACGATCGAATCGTCGATCAGCACCACCCGCTTGCCGTCGAGAATCGGTCCGACCGGATTGAGCTTCACCTTCACGCCGAAGTTGCGGATCGACTGTTGCGGCTCGATGAAGGTGCGGCCGACGTAGTGATTGCGGATCAGCCCCAGCTCGAACGGGATCCCCGCCGCCCGCGAGTACCCGATCGCCGCCGGCACGCCCGAGTCGGGGACCGGAACCACCACGTCCGCCTCGGCCGGGTGGCGCCGCGCCAGCGCCGCCCCCATCTCGCGGCGCGATGCGTAGACGTTCGACCCGAAGGCGCGCGAATCGGGCCGGGCGAAGTAGACCAGCTCGAAGACGCAGGGGCGTTTCGGAGCCGGAGGGAACGGGCGCTCCGAGCGCATCCCCTCCTTGTCGATCGTCAGCACCTCGCCCGGATCGAGCTCGCGCACGAAACGCGCGCGGATCAGGTCGAGGGCACAGGTCTCGGAGGCGACGACGGGCAGGCCGTCGAGGTCCCCCAGCACCAGGGGACGGAACCCGTGCGGATCGCGGACCGCCACCAGCGAGCTCTCGGTCAGGAAGACGAGCGAATAGGCCCCCTGCAGGCGAGGCAGGCTGTCGGCGATCTTCGCCGTGAGCGACGACTGGCGCGAGCGCGCCAGGAGATGGAGGATCACCTCGCTGTCGACCGTGGTCTGGAAGATCGAGCCGGCCGACTCCAGCTCCAGCCGCAGCCGCGCGGCGTTGGTGAGGTTCCCGTTGTGCGCGATCGCCACCGCGCCGTATTCGCGCTCGAGCCCGCCGCGCGCGAACTCGGCGACGATCGGCTGGCTGTTGCGCAGCACGCTCGTTCCCGCCGTCGAATAGCGGACGTGCCCGATCGCCGCGTTCCCCGGAAGCCGGCGCAGCGTCTCCTCGTCGAAGATGTCGGCCACCAGCCCCATCGCCCGGTGTTGGTGCAGCACCTCCCCGTCGGTGGAGACGATCCCCGCCGCCTCCTGCCCGCGATGCTGCAGCGCGTAGAGACCCAGGTAGGCGAGGTTGGCCGCTTCGGGATGACCGAAGATGCCGAAGACTCCGCAGTATTCGTGGAGCTCGTCGAAGGCCATCGAGGTCGGCGTGTCGTTAGGTGCCCACACGATACTTCGAAGGGACCGGATTTCGTAGGAAAACCCGAGCGGATCCGTGCCGGTAGCCGGCGCACGCTTGGACGCCGCCGGCTTTCGTGGGAGAACTGTCGCATGCTCCTGCCGTGGCGGCTCCTGCCGGTGGCGCTTGCCCTCGTCGTCGGCGCCACGGCCGCCGCCGAGGAGCCGAGCGAGTTTGTCGGCTTCCGCGTCCGGGCGAGCGCCCCGTCCGCCGCCGCCGTCGGCGCGCCCGCCCCGGTGACGGTCGAGATCGAGGCCCTCCCCTCACACTACTTCTACGGCGAGCGCACCTCGATCGCGCTCCACGAGAAGCGGACCGGCGTGTCGCTGGGGACGGTCGTCCCCCCGGACACCGGGGAGCGGAAGATCGACGAGATCGAGGGGAAGGAGATGCTGGTCTACGAGGCGGGGATCCACCGCTTCGTCGCCCCGATCACCTTCGCCAAGCCCGGTCGGCAGACGGTGAGGCTCGACGTCACCTCGCAGGCGTGCAACCACGGGGACAAGGCGAAGGGGATCCCCGCGCTGTGCCTGTTTCCAAAAACGGAAACGGTGGCGGTGACGGTCGCGGTCGCGCCGGCGCGCGAGAAACCGGTTTCGGGATCGGGTGCGGGTTCGCCGACGGGTTCGGGACCGGGTGCCGCGAGCGGATCCGGTTCGGCCACGGTCCCCGGCTCGGCCACGGATTCGGCATCGGTATCGGCCTCGGCTACGGCCGCGGGATCGGCCTCGGGTTCGGATATGGCTACGGCCACGGATGCGGACCCGGCCTCGGTCTCCGCCGCGATCGCCCCCGCGGCCCCCCGCCCCGCCTCCATCTTCCAAGACTCCACCCGCATGGCCGAGCTGATCCGCTCGCGCTTCCTCCTCGCGCTGCTCGTCGCCTTCGCCGGCGGTTTCTTCGTCTCGTTCACCCCTTGCGTCTATCCGATGATCCCGATCACCGTCGCCGTCATCGGCGCGCGGTCGGCGACGAGCCGCCGGAAGGGCTTCGCCCTCTCGCTCGTCTACGTCGCCGGGATCACCCTCGTCTACGCGTCGCTCGGCCTGTTCGCGGCGCTCACCTCGCGCGAGTTCGGCTTCCTCCTGCAGTCGCCGTGGGTGCGGCTGGGGATCGCGCTGGTCTTCGCGCTGCTTGCGGCGTCGATGTTCGGTGCCTTTTCGATCGAGCTCCCCTCGTCGATCCAGACGCGCCTTTCACGCCCGGGCGGAAGCGGCGTCGGCGGCGTCTTCGTCACGGGACTCTTTTCCGGGATCGTCGCCGGGCCCTGCACCGCGCCGGTGCTGCTCGGGATCCTGCTGGCGATCAGCAGCGGCTCCGTCGGACCGATCGGCGGGCTGTCGCTGATGTCCTCCTTCAGCCTCGGCATGGGGGTGCTGTTCGTCGCGTTGGGGACCTTCTCCGGCCTGCTCGCGACGCTCCCGAAGAGCGGAACCTGGATGGTCCGGGTGAAGCAGTTCTTCGGACTCCTGCTCGCCGGCGGGGCCCTCTACTTCCTTCAGCTCGCCGTCCCGCCGTGGGTGTTCGGCCTCGCGCTGGGCGGCTCGCTCGTCCTGGGCGGCGTCGCGCTCGGCGCCCTGCGACGGCACGAGCCGGGCGACGCAGGAGGCGCGCGGGTGGCGCAGGCGGCGGGTCTTCTCGCCCTTGCCGCCGGGCTCTACTTCTTCGTCGCCGCCCTCCATCTTTCCGGCTGGGGCCCGACCGGATCGACCGCGGTACCGCCTTCGTCCGCGGCCCCGTCGGACCGGCGGGCCGTCGCGGGCCTCGAGGCGATGCCGTGGATCGACGACGAGGCCGAAGGCCGTCGCCGCAGCACGGCCCAGTCGAAGCCGATGCTGATCGACTTCTACGCCGACTGGTGCCAGGCCTGCAAAGAGCTCGACCACGAGACCTACGTCGATCCGCGCGTGATCGCCGCCGCCGCCGACTTCGTCCCGGTGAAGGTCGACACCACCGTCCGTTTCGACACGCCGGAAGCGGAGAAGGCGCGGATCGAAGCGATCAAACGCCGCTACGACGTGAAGGGGCTTCCCAAGGTCGCCTTCGTCACCCCGCAGGGGGCGATCCTCGAACCGCTGACGATCACCGGCTTCGTCCCCGCCGACGACCTGCTCGCCCGGATGGAAGAGGCCCGCACCCTTTCCGGCGTGCGCTGACGCGACCCACCGCCGCCGGGCTCATTGGCGCGACACGGGCAAGGCGCTCGAGTCGAAGCCGTGTCCGGGGAGGTTCTCCAGAAGGTCGTTCGGCGGGCGGTAGGCGAGGCGGCCCTCCCAGACCTGTTCGACGCCGCCTCCGAAGGGGTGGACGCGCACGGCGTCGAGGGAGGCGAGCGCGAACTGGATCCGTGCGAACTGACGCTCCGCCGACTCCTCGCCGGGGACCCGGCGACGGACGAGCCCCGGCGGGCCGGACGACGCGTCGGCGACGACGGCGCGGGCGACCTTCCCGTCGGCGTCGATCCAGACGCGCAACGTCGCGTTCCCCTCGGCGCGGACCGTCCGCAGCGTGGTCGGATAGGCGGTGTCCGGAGGCGGCGCGGTCGAAGGCTTCGCCAGCAGCGAGGCGAGCGGGATCGTCGGCACCGGAAGCGGGCAGCGGTCGGTCTGCACCCACAGCACGTCGCCGACCAGCGTGATCGAGAACGGCGTCGTCGCCGGATCGGCGCCGAGCTGATAGGCGCGCAGGTAGCGGCCGAACGAGCCGTCGCGATCCCCGCGGATCTGTTCGATCGCGCCGAGCGCAATCCAGGCCTGCGCGTCGCCCGCCTCCGCTTCCCGAGCCAGGCACGGAGCGTCGGCCGCCGTGCGGAGAGGGGCGGCCGAGGCCCCGGTCGCGACGGCAGGCGCCGCCGCCAGCGCAACGACGAAGGCGATCACGACGACGACTTGCGGGCCTCGAACTCGGTCCCGGTGTAGGTGTACCAGCCGTAGATCGGATTGTGGTCGGCGTCGAGGACGACGTTGTTGAAGTAGCCGCTGGCGCCGGCCTCCTCGATCGTCTCCCGCGACCAGGACGATCCGTCGTACCGCGCCGCGAGCAGGTTGTTGTTCAGTCCGTCGAAGTAGGCGATCGTGATCGCGCCGTCCGGACCGATGGCGATCGCCGAGTCGGCGCCGACCCACTCCCCTTCGTCGACGGCGACGAGGTTCCAGGAGCCTCCGCCGTCGCGCCTGGCGAATCGGAGATCCTGCCGGGTGTAGTCCTGGTAGGCGATCCGGGGCTGCCCCGCTTCGAACGCAAGCGCCGGCCAGCGGCCGGTATCGCCGTCGGCGTCGACGACCGACGGCGTCCCGAAGCTCCCCGCGTTCCCGGTGACGTATTTGAGGTCGCCGTGGGTCACGTCGTAGTAGGCGATGGCAAGCCCGCCGCTCCCGTCGCTCGCGAGCGCGCAGTACTTCCCGACGTCGGCCTCGGCGCCGTCGACGACGACCTTGTTCCACGGGGCGTCCGCCGCCGAGCCGGTCTTCGCCGCGAACTTCAGGTCCCCGGCCTCGAGATCGTAGTAGGCGATCCGGGGGAGGCCGTTCTCGAGCACCAGGCTCGACCACCGGCCGACATCGCCGGGGCTGTCGACCACCTCCGTCGTCCAGCTCCCGTCCTCGTTCTGCGCGGCGAAGCGGAGATCGCCGTTGGCTTTGTCGTAGTAGGAGATCCGCGGCCGCCCGTCGGGCCCGATCGCCAGCGAGGTGTACTGGCCGACGTTCGGCTGTCCCTCTCGCACGTCGCCGTCGACCCGTGTCCCCCCGCTCCAGTCGACGCGGCCGCCGGAGGTCACCTTCCCCGTCGCGTATCGCAGCGCGCCGACCGTCTCGTGCCGGGTGTCGCTGATCCGGTGCGAGCGGTGGTAGTAGGAGACGGCGAGCCGGCCGTCGGCAAGGAGGACCATCGACGCGTGCGCGCCGGCGTCGTCCGAGTCGACCGCGTTCTTCGTCTTCGCGCCGCACGCGCCCAACAGCCCCGACACCACGATCGCCGCGAGACCTCTCCGGATGATCATTCCGCCTCCTCCACCGTTCCGACCCCACTACCTACCCCACGGCCGGGGCCGCTGTCGACGCCGATCGTGACCGTCCGGTCCGGCGTCGCGAAGCCCCAGCGCACGCGCCACCGTGGCACAGCGACTTGCCAGCACATCCTGTCGATTCCCATGCAAACCCCCGCGATTCGGAAGGATGTCGGACGAGAGGGGGTGGCTTGGAACCTGCAGCCTTTCCCCCCTCCTACCGGTGAGGCAGCAAGAATCGATCCGCCGAACGTAGGGAGGCGGGGATGCGAATCGTCAGAGGGGTCGCCATCGTCGTCGCGATCGTCGGGTGCCTGCTCGCGGGCCGCGGCGAGTCCGCGGAGCTTCCACCCGGGGCCGAGGTGGCGGACGGATTCGCCGCCCACATCACGCCGCGCGGGGTACAGTTCCTCGAAGCGCAGATCCCGAACGTGGTGCCGCCGCAGGTGGCGATCCCCAACCAGCAGGGGACCCTCTTCTCCTGCCTGTTCAGCACCAACAAGTGGTACCTGAAGAACGCCGTCGTCTACCTCGACGTGACCAAGGCGTCGTTCGAGCCGCTCGAGGGACGGATCCGCCTCCACCTGGAGATGCTCGTCTCGGCCTCGGCCCGCTTCGAGACGAACGGGTGCCTGTTCAACAACGGCTGCCAGGTCACCCTGCCTCCGTCGCCCGTCGTCGCCGACACCCTGGTCGAGCTGGCGCTGGTGAACGATCCGCAGACCGGGCGCCCGAAGGTCGACGCCACGGTGCCGCTCTTCGACATCGCGATGTCGCTCGCCGATCCCCAGATCACCGAGTGCTTCCTGGGCGGGGTGTTCGAGTTCGTCTTCTCCCTGTTCCACGACGCCGTCGAGGACGCGATCGTCGGCGCCATCGACGACCAGGTGACGCCGCTCCTGGAGCCGCTGATCGAGGAGGCGTTCGGCGCCCTGAACCTTGCCGGATCGATGGAGCTCGCCGGAACCGAGGTGCAGTACGACTTCTACCCGACGGCGCTCGAGATCCATCCGGGAACGATCGGCCTGGTGATGGGCGGGACGTTCACGAGTGCCGGCATCGCCCCCTGCGTCGATCCGGACCGTGGCAGCGCCTACACCGCCGGCGCGCTTCCGGTCTACGGCGACTTCTCTCCGGCAGGGGCCCCCTACGAGATCGCCGCCTCGGTCTCCGACGACCTGCTCAACCAGCTCCTCTTCTCCGCATGGCGTGGCGGCCTCCTCTGCCGCACGATCGACCGCGTCGGCGACCACCTCCTGACGACCGACCTGCTCGAGCCGCTGGGTGGCGGGATCACCCGGATCGTCACGCCGCAGGGGCCGATGGCGATCCGCATCGACGCCGCCGATCCGCCCTTGATGACGATCGGCGGACAGGGGGGGACGCTGGCGACCGTGTCGCTCGCCAACCTGCGCATCGACCTGTTCGCCGACGTCGAGGAGCGCCTGGCACGCCTGATGCGCCTGAAGACCTCCGCCACCGCCGGCTTCTCGATCGGGATCAACGCCGACAACCAGCTGGTGACGACGCTCAACTTCGACGCCACCCAGGTCGAGTCGGAGATCGGCTACAACGAGCTCGCCCCGGACGCGAACGAGGCGATCCTGGCGATCCTGCCGGTGCTGGTGCAGCAGCTGGTCCCGAGTCTCCTCGGGGACTTGCCGCCGATCGACCTGCCGTCGATGAACGGGATCGAGCTGACCTACGGCGAGTTCACCCCCGATGGGCCCCAAGGCGATTTCCTTTCGGCGTACACCGGGTTGGGCGGACAGCTCCAGGCCGCCGGCTGCGGCGCCGACCTGGGGGGCGGGTGCGGGGCCGACGGCGGGATGGGGTGCCGCCTCGAACGGCGCAGCCGCCTCGGCCGGCGCGCGGACGGCGCGGCACCGTTCCTCGTCTCCCCCGTGCTCCTGTGCGGCGCGGCCGCCTGGGTGGCCGTTCAGCGGCGACAGGCCGACCGCAGGAACCGCTCGCCGCGGACGGTGAAGTCGGGTATAACGCTCTCCCTTTTTTCGGGAGGGACGTAAGTGACCGCACCGTTCGGATCGGATCCGCGCGCCAGCCTCCGCTCGACGAAAATTGACAGAACGGTCAATGCGCCCCGGAGAGGGGCCGACGTCCGCCCGCTGGCGGTGCTGGCCTTCGCGGCGCTGGCCACGCCGACGGCCTCCGCCGAGACGCTGCCCCCCGGGGGGACGGTCGCCAAGGCGCTCACCGTCGACGTCACGCCGAGCGGACTCGACTTCGTCGTCGACCAGGCGATGTCGATGCTCCCCGCGCAGATCGCGATGCCCGACATGTCGGGAACCGAGAGCTGCTTCTTCAGCACCCTGAACTATGCCGTCTACCAGGGCGACCCGTCGAACGGGGTGCACGTCGACGTCACCAGCGCCACCGTCTCCCCCAACGACGGCTACTTCGATCTCTCGATCAGCGCCACCATCGTCGGCACCGGGACCGACGTCACCGGCGGCGGGAGCGAGCAGGTCCGTTGCGTCTCGCGGGTCGAATACTGGGGTTGCGGCACCTCCTGCAACCAGCCCAACGGCAAGTGGGCGGTGCTGCGCCTCGAGCCGACGCCGTTCGCCGTCACGACGCAGCTCTACCTGTCGCTCGTCACCGATCCCGAGACCGGCGAGCCGACGCTTCACGCAACCACCCCGCTCGACCGCGACGACATCTCGCTCACCTTGCAGGGCCTCGACGCCGCCGGCTGCACCTCGATCGACCTGATCATCGCGGCGGTGAAAGGGCTGATCGTCGACCAGGTGAAGGACCAGATCATCGCCAAGGTGAACGAGGAGGTCCTCCCGGCGATCGAGGAGGCGTTCGCGAGTCTGCGCTACGACGACGTCGTCGCGGTCGGCGCGTCGTCGATGCACGTGAAGATCGTCCCCTCGGCCCTCGACATCGAGCCCGAAGGGATGGCGCTGTCGATGTCGTCGATGATGGCCCCCGAGGAGAAGACGACCTGCGTGCCGATCGCCCCGGACGCCGGCAGCCGCTTCACACCGGGGGAGCCCCCGTACTTCGGTCTCACCTCCCCCGGCGGAAACGAGTTTCATCTCGCGGCGGCGATCGCCGACGACTTCGTCAACCAGGCCCTCTTCTCCGCGTGGTACGCCGGGATGCTCTGCCAGGAGGTGAGCGAAGTCGGTGGATCGCCGCTGTCGACCGACCTCCTGGCGCTGGCGGGACTCAGCGGCCCCCTCTGGAAGCTCGGCGTCGAAGACGGCGCGCCGATGCTGATCGTGATCAAGGGCTACGAATCGCCCGAAGCGGCGTTCGGCGGGGAGCACCTGATCGACGTGGCGGTGCGGCGGCTCGAGGTCTCGATCTTCGCCGAGGTGCAGGAGCGGATGGCGCGGCTGGTCGCGCTCGACCTGTCGATCGACGCCGGCGTGAACCTGGTCGTCGACGAGGCGTCGCAGCTCACCGTGGCGATGGAGCTGGGGGAGGAGGACGTCGCCGGCGAGGTGGCGTACGGCGAGCCGCTCGGCTCGGAGGCCGACACCCTCCTCGGTTTCCTGCCGGTGATGATGGGGCAGCTCCTGCCGCAGCTCTCCGAGGGGCTCGCGCCGATCGACCTGTCGAATCTGGGCGGGGTGGCGCTGCTCGATCCGGAGTTCGTCGCCATCCAGGGGGCCGGCGGCGTCCCCAACGACACCCTCGGTTTCTACACCGCGTTCGGGGCCGCGGCCGGCGGCTGCGAGGCGGGCGGCACCGGCGGTTGCGGCGTCGGCGGCGGAACGGGAGAGGGATGCGCCGTCGGCGGGCATCGCGGTGTTCCGGGGCTGGCGCTGTTGGCCGTCGTCCCGGCGATCTGGATCTCGAGGAGGCGCACTCGCGCGGCGTGACCGGGTCTACGACACGCCGTCTTCTCGACTGGGACATGCTGTAGCCATTGCATCGCGTTCGGCAGACGCGCTAGTCTACGCGCTCGTTTTTTTCTCCAACGTCAACACGATCGATCCTCGGTGGGCACCGAAAAGGGAGCAAGTATGCGAATCAAGAAGATTTTCCTGGGAATTACGAGCACGATCGCCGCGGGCGTGCTGGTGGCCGCGTGCAGCGGCGGCGAAGGGGACGACACGATCTACAGACTCGATTCGGGGACGTACAACTTCGACACCAAGTCGCTCCCGACCGACACCTGCTTCGACGAGGACATCGACACCCTCATCGCCGGGATCGACCTCGAGATCGACATCGAGGGGAGCGAGGACGACACCACCTGGACGCTGATCCCGCCCGAGGCGGCGGCCGGCATCCTCCCCCCGATCGAGGGGACCAAGGACGGCAACACCCTGTTCGCCGAGGGCTCGGTCATCGCCAGCCTCGGCTCCGGATGCATCCTCGAGATCTCCGCCCAGGCCGACGGCGAGATGACCGGCGCCGGCGAGTTCGACGCCACGATCACCGCCAACATCAGCGCGAACGTCACCTCCTCCGGCAACGTCTCCGACTGCTCGGCGTGGGAGGGCGAGTCGCTCCCGGGCGACCTGCCGATCCCGTTCCCGACGCTGTCCAACCCCGCCAACGGCGAGTGCGACATCGTCCTTGACGGAGAGGCGACGCTGCTGCCGGAGTAACGCACAAGAAGGGCACCGCAAAGGCCCGGGAGAGATCCCGGGCCTTCGCGTGTACGCCGGATACCACCCCTTCCGTCGCCGGCGGCGTGCCCCGTTGACCGGACCGAAACGGTCTACGAGGGGATCGCCGACTTCGCGGCTTCCGACTTCTCGCGGGCCTTGTCGGCTCGCTTCTGCGCGCGGGCGGTGTCGATGCGGCGGTCGGCGTGGCGGAGCTTCGCTTTGGCCGACTGGGCCTCGGCTTTGGCGAGCTTGGCCTGCGCCTCGGGGCTTTCGTCGGCGCGTTTCTGGGTCAGCGCCTTCACCTTCTCCAGCTCCACCCGCGCCCGCGCGTGGCGCTGCCACGCCACCGCCTCGTCGAGGCGCGCGCGGCCGAGCTCGACCAGGGCCGCCTGGTGTCGCTCCTCGGCCTTGGCGTAGGCGAGCGCGGCGCGCGCCTTCTCCCGCCCTTGCTTGGCGGCGAGGAGTTCGTCGGCGATCCCGCCCTCCTGGGCGCTCTTGTAGGTCGTCTCGGCGATCGCCAGGTCGGTCTTGGCGTGCTGGATCGCCCCGCGCGCGACCTCCGCCTGCCTCTTGGCCGCCTCGAGATCGGCCTTGGCCTGGCCGACCGCCTTGGTCGACTGCTCGACCTCTCCCCGCGCCGCCTCGATCGGTCCGCGCTCGGATTCGCTCAGCTCCGCCAGCTCGGCGTCGGGCACCACCGACTTCGGGCCGCTGGAAAAACAGCCGGCCGCCGCGAGGAGAAGGAGAAGCGCCAGCGGACTCGGCGTCGACGTTCGGAGGCGAGGAGGCGTCGGTGTCGGCATGGTCATGGCCTACGGCGTGAGGACGATCTCGATGCGGCGGTTCTGGCGGCGACCGTCGTCGGTCGCGTTGTCGGCGACCGGACGATAGCGCGAGTAGCCGGCGGCGGCGAGACGCGCGGGGTCGACGCCGGCGTCCTCGAGGAACCGCACCACGCAGGTCGCGCGCGCGGCCGACAGCTCCCAGTTGGTGGGGAACCGCTCGGCGAGCCCGCCGCCGATCGGCGCGCTGTCGGTGTGTCCCTCGACCACGATCTGCCGGTCGCCGACGGTGCGCAGGACGGCGCCGACCTTGCGCAGCGCGTGCTCGCCGTCGGCGTTGAGCGAGGCGGAGCCGGAGTCGAAGAGAACCTTGTCGGTCATCTCCACCGACAGGCGGTTCGATCCTTCGCGCACCTTCACCTTTCCCGCCTCGATCTCCTGCCGAAGCGTCGCCACCAGCCGATCGTAGGTGTCGGAGCGCGCGCGGAGCTTCTGCTGTTCCTGCTGCAGCTCGCTCACCTGGTCGGCCGCCTCCTGCAGCCGAAGCCGAAGCGCCTCCACCTCCGCGCTCTTCGACTCCGCCTTCGAGAGCAGCGTCGAAAGCTCGTCCAGACGGGCGTGCAGCTGGGCCGTCGCCTCCGCCAGCTCCTTCTTGCGCCGATTGTCCTGTTCGAGCGCGCGGAAGCAGGCGTCGACCTCCCGCTCCTTGGCCGCGAACCGGCCCTTGGTCACGCAGCCCGCGCACAGCACCAGCAAGCCGACGCCGACGATCCGTCGCATCGACGGCGAGTCTACTGGAACTCGAAGCGGAAGCCGATGTCCCGAATCTTGTAGCCGATGGTGATGTCCTCGGCGACCGGCTGCGTCGTCGAAGCGTCGCCCATGATCCGCCACGTGCTCGGCGGGATCGCGGAGGTCACACCGACCATCGTGGCGTTCTCCCCGATTCGCATCCCGCCGCTCCCGGTGGTCCCCGAATAGTCGGTGATGGATACCCCCACCTCGTTCGCGACCCGGTCGAAGATCTCGAAGTCGGTCACCTCGTCGAATCCGCCGGCTTCGTTGCGCAGGTACCACTTGATGTCGATCGCGGTGAGGTACCCCGTCGTGGCGACGGCCCGAACCGACGGGATGTAGACGTAGGGCTTCAATGGATCCCCGTTCTCGAACGGGGCGGCGAGCGCGCCGTCGAACTCGAACACCGTCTCCCCGTCGACCTGGTGCTCCCACCAGCCTTCGACGATCGGTACCCGCCAGTTCGATCCGTTCGCGCCGGAAAAGTTGAAGCTGACGAACCCGGGGCTCTGGGTGTCCTCGCTGGCGTAGAGCTCGCCGACGCCACAGGCCGTCGTGCCGGTGTTCTGGACGGCCCCCTGGTTGGTGAACGGCTTGGTGAAGCTCCACCAACCGGTCCCGAAGACGGCCGCCACCGTGGCGGGCGGGTGGAGCGTGTAGCTCTTGCTCTGATCGCACACGGTATCGATGTCGATCACCGGATCGTTGGTCTGGAAGAGAAACGTGTACCCGTTGTTGTCGCCGGCGACCGTCGCCGCCGGGTCGGAGAAGGTACCGGCGATCGAGACCTCGCCGGCGGTGTCCCGCCAGGCGAATCCTGGCCAGACGTTCAGGTAGGTCTCGCTCTCCTCGTCGTAGTTGACGTAGAAGTTCTTGATCACCTTCAGCACGTCGTCCGTGCGCGCGATCTCCTGGAGCTGGTCGAGCGTCAGCGAGAAGACGTCGGCGCTCTCCGCCAGCGTCTCGGTCGACACCGCTTCGTCCCCCTCCTCGTTGCACTCGCCGAGCTCGAGGTAGCCCCCTTCGCCCTCCCCGTCGCCGTCGGCCGGGTGGTCGCCACCCTCCCCGCCGTGATCGCCTCCGCCCTCTTCGCCGTCCCCTTCTCCGCCGTCCCCCTCCCCGGATCCCGTGTCGCCGGCCGGGATCTGGATCAGCGTGCCGGAGACGTCCTGGATCGAGAGGTAGGACTTGATCCGGTCCCGCCGCTCGGTCGCCGTGCTGTCGACGAGCAGCAGGACGTAGTCGCCGTCGGTCTCGAGCGACAGCTCGAAGGAGCCGTCCTCCGCGATGTCGAACGTCTTGCGGTCGCCGAACGATGACGGGATCACCTCGCCGTCGTTGCCGAGGCGGATCGCCCAGACCTGGTCGACGGTCGTCACCGAGCCGGCGAAGCCCGGAAGCGCATATCCGGCGCCGAGTGAACCGGAGACGGTCAAGCCGACCGGCGGGTCGGCGTTCCCGCCTCCGTCCTTGCCGCCGCGGCAGGCCGCCAGGCCCCAGGCGGAGAATCCGACCAGGACGGCGACGAGCGCCCCTCCCTTCGGGCGGAGCGACCGGCTCCCGGTGACGCGAAACGGCTCCATCCCTACCTCCACTCGAATCGGAATCGAATCCCGCGCTGCTCGTAGGTGATCGTGATCTCTTCCGCCACCTTGCTCGTGGTCGACCCGTCGCCGAGGAATCGCCAACCGCTCGGCGGTGTGGCCGCGGTGAGTCCGTTCATCGTGGCGTTCTCCTCGATGCGGAGGCCGCCGTTGCCGCTCGTTCCCGAGTAGTCGGTGAGGCTCACGACGACGCTCGCCGTCGACCGGTCGAGCATCTCCAGGTCGGTGACTTCGTCGTAGGTCCCCCCGTCGTTGCGCAGGTACCACTTCATTTCGAACGAGGAGATGGCCCCGGTGGTGACGACCGCCTTGAGCGACGGGATGTAGACGACCGGCTTGGCCGGATCGTTCTCCTCGAACGGGCTGCCGAGGCGGCCGTCGAATTCGAACACCTTCGTTCCGTCTACCTGCAGCTGCCACCATCCTTCGACGATCGGGATCTTCCAAAACGTCCCGCCGGCATAGTTGAACGTGAGGCTGGTGCCGCCGAAGTCCCCCGACTCCTCGCTGGCGTACATCTCCCCGACGCCGCAGGCGGAGGAGCCGGTGTTCCAGGACGTTCCCTGGTTGGTCCATGGATCGGCAAAGGTCCACGGTCCCGCTTGTCCGTCGACCTGCTCCACCTGTGCGGGGGGATTCAGCGTGTACGCCTGTGTCTGGTCGCAGAGGGTGTCGAAGTCGTACGCCGCCGAGTTGGTGTTGAAGTAGTAGGAAAAGCCGTTGTTGTGGTCGGCCACCGTCACCGCCGGATCGGAGAAGACGTTGCCGATCGCGATCTCTCCCGCGGTGTCCTGCCAGCCGAAGAACGGCCAGATCTCGAGATAGGTGTCGGTCTCCTCGTCGTAGTTCACGTAGACGTTCTTCAGGACCTTGAGGACGTCGTCGGTCCGGGCGATCTCCTGCAACTGGTCCAGCGTGAGCGAGAAGGCGTCGGCGCTGTCCTGCAACGTCTCGGTCGAGACCGCCTCGTCCCCGTCTTCGTTGCATTCGCCGAGGTCGAGATGCCCCCCCTCGCCGTCCCCCTCGTCCTCGTGCGGGGAATCGCCCTCCCCCTCCTCGTGATCGCCTCCGCCTTCGTCACCCTCGTGGTCGCCGCCGGAATCGCCTTCGCCGCTGTCACCGGCGGGGATCTGCATCAGCGAACCGTCGACGTCCTGGATCGACACGTAGGCCTTGATCCGGTCCTTCTTGTCGGCGGCGGTGCTGTCGACCAGCAGCAACACGTAGTCGCCATCGGCGTCGAGCGCCAGCTCGAACGAGCCGTCCTCGCCGATGTCGAACTCCTGGCGGCCGGCGATGCTGTCCGGACTCGCCTCGCCGTCGAAGCCGAGGCGGACCGCCCAGACCTGGTCGACGGTGGTCGCCGTGCCGGCGAACCCGGGGAGCGCATAGCCCGCACCCAGCGATCCGGAGACGGTCAGGCCGACGACCGGGTCGGCGTTTCCGCCTCCATCCCTTCCGCCGCGGCAGGCCGCCAGGCCCACCGCCGCCAGCGCCGCGGCGCCAAGGCCCACCCACGCACGACGAAACGTCCCCCGCGCCGTTCCGGCCATCGTTCGCCTCCCCGCCGTGATTGTAGATCCACCCTCTGGTATCCTTCCAGGTCCACCGCCGGCCGGGATCGACCGATGCGCATCCTCCTGCTCTCGAAGAATCCGAAGCTCTACAGCACGCGGCGCCTGTACGAGGCGGCGGTCGCCGCCGGACACGAGATGCTCGTCGTCGATCCGCTCGAGTGCTACCTCGTCCTCGGTGGGGAAGGACCCGACGTCGTCTATCGCGGCGAGCCGCTGCGCGACGTCGACGTGGTGCTGCCGCGGATCGGGACCAACATCACCGAGTACGGCGTGGCGGTGGTGGCGCAGTTCGGGATGATGGGGGTGCCGGTCGTCAACGACGCCTCCAGCATCATGCGCTCGCGCGACAAGCTGCGCTGCCTGCAGCTGCTCGCGCGGAAGGGGATCGACATCCCCAAGACGGTGGTGGCGCGCAACCCGCGCAACATCGGGGTCGCGCTGGAGATGGTCGACGGAACGCCGGTGATCCTGAAGCTCCTGCAGGGGACCCAAGGGGTGGGGGTGATGATCGCCGAGAGCCGGCAGGCGGTCGAAAGCGTCCTCGACACCCTCTGGGGGCTGGGCCAGAACATCCTGATCCAGCAGTTCGTCGCGGAGAGCAAGGGGCGCGACATCCGCGCGCTGGTGCTCGGCGACAAGGTCGTCTGCGCCATGGAGCGGCGCGCGAAGATGGGGGAGTTCCGGTCGAACATCCACCGCGGCGGCTTCGGCGAGATCGTGAAGCTCGATCCCCGCTACACGCGGGCCGCGGTCGAGGCGACGCGGGTGGTGGGCCTGCAGATCGCCGGCGTCGACATGCTCGTGTCGCGCGAAGGCCCGAAGGTGATGGAGATCAACTCCTCCCCCGGGTTCGAAGGGATGGAGCGGGCGACCGGGCGGGACGTGGCGCGGGCGTTGATCGACTTCACGGCGGAGTTCGCGCGGCCGGTGGTGCGTCCCTACACCGGAGGGCGCGCGGCCGTCCGCTCGCGATAGACCAGGAGCGTTTCGTTCGCCATGCCGATGCCCAAGTCCGATCCGCTGCGCGATCTGATCGCCATCCAGCGCCAGATCAACAAGCTGTTCGAGGACCGACTGGCGACCGGGTCGCCGAGCGTCCCGTCGGTCGCCTCGGCCGACGGCGCGTCGTGGAGTCCCCCGGTCGACCTGTACGAGACCGACGACGCCTTCGTGCTGGTCGCCGACCTCCCGGGGTTGACGAAGGAGGAGGTCGTGGTGAAGGTGGAACGGAACCGGCTGACGATCCGGGGCGAGCGGAAGAAACCTGCGGCGTCCGGGGTTCCAGCCGGCAATGGCGGCGATGCGTTCCTCCGGGTGGAGCAGGAGGTCGGCAGCTTCGCCCGGTCGTTCCACCTGCCGGGACGGGTCGACGCCAAAGGGATTGGAACCGACTACCGGGACGGTATCTTTCAGGTGAAGGTTCCGAAGATCCTCTCCAAGTAGTCGATTTTCGAGGAGCGACGCGTGGGACGATGGCGATCCTGGATGGTGGCGGCGACGGCGTTCGTCGCGGGCGGAACGACGACGCTGGGCCTCCAACGTCCCTTGCGGGGCGCCCAGGACGGCGTCGGCCGGTTCTGGAAAGACGGCGCTGCGGCCTCCAAGGAGGCCCCTTCGACCCCGTCCTCGCCGGCGCAGGTCCTCCCCTCCCTCTCGGGTCTGCTCAAGACCGTCTCCCCGTCGGTGGTCTACATCTCCACCTCGCGGACCGTCCGGATGTCGCGGGCGATGCCGTTCGACTTCGGACCGTTCGGGTTCGGCTTCCCCGACCGGCACCCGAACATCGAACAGAAGTCCGACGCCCTGGGATCGGGCTTCGTCATCAGCGCCGACGGCTACATCGTGACCAACAATCACGTCGTCGCCGACACCGACGCCATCCGGGTGCAGCTCACCGACGGGCGCGAGTTCGACGCCACGATCGTCGGCCGCGATCCCCAGATCGACCTGGCGCTGATCAAGATCGACGCCACGGGGCTGCCCACCGTGGCGCTGGGGGACTCGGACCGGCTGGAACAAGGGGACTGGGTGGTCGCGCTCGGAAACTCCCTCGGCCTCGACCATACGGCGTCGCTCGGGATCGTGTCGGGCACGGCGCGCAATCTGGGGATCGGCCGGTACGATGCGCTCCTGCAGACCGACGCGGCGATCAATCCGGGCAACTCCGGCGGGCCGCTGTTCAACCTCCACGGAGAGGTGATCGGGATCAACACCGCGATCATCGGCGGGGCGAACACCATCGGCTTCGCCATTCCGATCAACATGGCGAAGGACGTGCTGCCCGACCTGAAGGCGAGCGGCAAGGCGATCCGGGGGAAGCTCGGGGTGCTGCTGGCGCCGATCGATCCGGAAGACCGGGAGGTCCTGAAGATCGGAAGTCACGAGGGGGCGCTCGTCCAACGGGTCGAAGCCAACTCCCCGGCGGCCCGCGCCGGCCTTGTGCCCGGCGACGTGATCGTCGCGCTCGACGGAAAGCCGGTGAAGGAGGTCAAGGACCTGCAGCGGCGCGTGGCGAAGTCCCGACCCGGCTCCGACGTGTCGATCGCCTACGTCCGGGACGGCAAGAAGCGGACGACCACCGCACGGGTGGTGGAGTACGACGAAGGGGGTCGCGTCGCCCGCCGCCCGTCCGACGAGTCGGACGAGGAGGGGTCGGAGCGGCTCGGGATCGCCGTGAGCGATCTCACGCCCGAGGTCGCCCATCGCTATCGGCTCAAGGCCGACGAAGGGGTCGTCATCCGGCGGGTGGAGCGGGGCTCCATCGGCGACGAGCTGGGTCTGGAGGAAGGAGATCGGATTCTGGAGGCGAATCGCCGCCGGGTGGCGAACGCGAAACAGTTCGAAGAGATCGCGCGCGAGACGGCCGGGCGCCGTCTCCTGCTGCTGATCGAGCGGGACGGCGAGACGATGTTCCTGGTCGCGCCGGGGCGCCGGTCGATCGGCCGCCGGGTGCGGTAAAGGCCGCCTTCGGGGGCCGCCCGCCCCCCCGTCCAACCGCTTTTCATTTGCGATTCCAACGGTCTCCGGTATCGTTTTAGAGCCTTCGCTTCGCGTACGGTCGTCCACCGCCCTGCCAGAAGGAACGAATGTTCTACGACTCCATCTTCGGGATGTTCTCCAACGATCTCGCGATCGACCTGGGGACCGCCAATACCGTCGTCTACCAGCGCGGACGCGGCATCGTGCTGAACGAGCCGTCGGTCGTCGCCGTGCAGAAGGACGCGCAGGGGATCGACCGCGTGCTGGCGGTGGGGGCCGAGGCGAAGGAGATGCTGGGGCGCACGCCGGGCTCGATCGTCGCCATCCGCCCGATGCGCGAAGGGGTGATCGCCAACTTCCAGGTCACCGAGGCGATGCTGCGCTACTTCATCACCAAGGCGCACAACCGGAAGAACCTGGTGCGGCCGCGGATCGTGATCTGCATCCCGTTCGGCGTCACCGAGGTGGAGAAGCGCGCGGTGCGCGAGTCGGCGCTGGCCGCCGGCGCGCGCGAGGTCTACCTGATCGAGGAGCCGATGGCCGCGGCGATCGGCGCGGGGCTGCCGATCACCGAGCCGTCCGGGAACATGGTCG
>CAYJRR010000009.1:38691-55092 GCA_964372275.1 uncultured bacterium | reverse complement strand
GGCTCTCGCGGTGGACGGCCCGGGCGATCAGCTCCTTGCCGGTGCCGTTTTCGCCCCGGATCAGGACCCACCCGTTCGACGGCGCGACGGTGGCGATCCGTTCCCGGAGGTCCCGGACCGACGGGCTTTCGCCGATCATCTCGTAGCGGCGCTCGACCTTGGCCTTGAGCTCCTCGTTCTCCGCCTGGAGCAGCTTCCGCTCGAGCGCGTGATCGACCGCGAGCATCACCTTCTCGATCGAAAGCGGCTTCTCGATGAAGTCGTAGGCGCCGAGCTTCGTCGCCTTGACCGCCGTCTCGATCGTGCCGTGACCGCTCATCACGATCACCGGCACGCGATGGCCCCGCTCGCGGAGCCGGCCCAAGACCTCCAGGCCGTCGATCCCGGGCATCCAGACGTCGAGCAGGAGCAGGTCGTGGGAGGCCGATTCGAGCAGCCGGAGCGCCGTCTCACCGTCCTTGGCGGTGGCGACCTGGAACCCCTCGTCGCCCAGGACCCCCGACAGGGAACGGAGGATCGCGTCCTCGTCGTCGACCACCAGGATCGTCTGCTTGGCGCCCAGCGCTCGCAAAAGAGGGCTCCCCTAGGGTCCGTTCTTTCCGCCCGCGTCGGCCGCTCGCCGCCGGGACTCGTCCGCACCTTTGACCGGCAATTCGATCACGAAACGGGTGCCCCGCGGCCTGTTTTCCTGCACCCGGATGAATCCCTCGTGGTCGGCGACGATGCGATGCACGATCGAAAGTCCGAGTCCCGTGCCGGTCTTCTTGGTGGAGAAGTAGGGCTCGAACAGGCGGCTCTTGGCGTCGGGGGCGATCCCCGGACCGTCGTCGGAGACCGTCACGCGCGCGATCCCCAACCCCGGCTCGTAGTCGGTGGAGACGTCGATCGCCGACCCCTGCCCTCCATCGACTGCGGCGCAGGCGTTGTCGACGAGGTTGATCACCGCGCGCTTGATCTGCTCGCGATCGAGGTCGAAGACCGGCATCGCCGGATCGGCATCGAGCCGGATCGAGATCCCGGCATGGGCGTTCCGGAACAGCGCCACCGCCTCGGCGACGGTCGCATTGAGGTCGCTCGGCAGGGGACGGGCCTCCGGCATCCGCGCGAACTCGGAGAACTCGTTCACCAGCTGGCGTAGCTCCTCCACCTGCCGCCCGATGGTATCGGTACACTCGTCGAACACTTCGCGCCCCTCGGCGATCTGGTCGGCGAAGCGTCGCTTCAGGCGTTGCGCCGACAGCTGCACCGGCGTGAGCGGATTCTTGATCTCGTGCGCGATGCGCCTCGCCACCTCCCGCCACGCGGCGGCGCGCTGCGCGCGAAGGATCGGCGTCAGGTCGTCGAGCACCACCACCATGCCGAGCGTTCGCGGCCGCGCCTCCCCCGAATCGCGCTCGCGCAGGGCGTTGATCGTCACCAGGACGGTCCGCGTCTCCCCCTGGATCGAGATCGTCACCTGCTTCGACGCCGACCCCGAAGGGGCCGCCTCCAGCTCGGCGAGAAGCTGGCCCGCGATGTCGCGGTAGCTCTCCGGCAGCACGTCCGCGTATCGACGCCCGAGCACGCGCGAAAGGTCGGGGACGGCCAGCAGGCGAGCCGCCGCGTCGTTCATGGCGCTGATCCGCCCTTCGCGGTCGAAGGCGACCACGCCGGCCGCGATGTTCTTGAGCACGACCTCCATGTATCGGCGGCGCTGCTCGAGCTCCACGTTCGATCGCAGGAGGTCGGCGTTCGCCTTCTCCACCCGCTCGCGGCTCGACTTGAGCTCGCCCGTCATGCGGTTGAAGGCGTGAACGACCTGGCCGATCTCGTCTCCGCCGGTTTCGGGCACCGCGACGTCGAGATTCCCCGCGGCGACCTCCCGCGTCGCGTCGGCGAGAGTCTTGAGCGGCCCGGAGATTCCGCGCGCCAGCAGGATGCCGAGCCAGGTGGCGGCGAAGATCACGAGCAGGGTGATCGTCGAGAGCATCGCCACGTAGGAGGTCTCGAGCGGAGACTTGTAGATCTTGACCTGCCGGTAGCCGGCGAATCCGGTGTAGATGTTCCCGGTTTTGGCCTTGACGCTCTCGGGCAGGATCTTCTGCACCAGCACCGCCCCGCTGGGCCGGCACCCTCGGATCGACTGGTCGTTGTGCCTCGAGTATTCGGGGCAGTCGCGCGGCCAGATAGGCGCGATCCCGGAGACCAGGTCGGCTCGCCCGAACGTCTGGGTGCGGGTCTGCACCGTTCCGTCCAGCCCGATGGCGAGGAAGGCCGGCTCGATGGCTTTGAGCTCCGCGGTGGTGGTGGCGTCGGCCGACCGCGCGAGCGAGGCCTCGGAGCTGCCGAAGATCTCGACCGCGTCGATGCGCCATTCCCCGCGCCGCTCCTCCGCGATGTAAGGCAACCCCCCCGGCGTCGGCCGCTCGATCTGGCCCGACTCCCCGACCGCCGTCGCGATCCGCACCGCGGCCTCCTTCACGTCGTCCTCGGCCCGCTGGTAGTAGAGGCGCGCCACCTCCAGCGCGTCGGAAAGGCTCGACTCGACGATCGGGTCGAACCAGGAGTTGACGCTGTTCACCACGAAGCCGGTGGCGACCGAGAAGAGGAGCACCGACGGGACGAGCGTGAACCCGGCGAAGGCCAGGACCAGCTTGTTCCGCAGCGGCGTCCCCCCCGCCGTCCGGCGGTCGAAGACCAGCTTGGCGACATTCCGGAAGACGAGGAAGACCAGCGCCAGCGTCAGGATGACGTTGACGTTGACGAGCCCGAAGAACAGCAGGTTGTTGGTGACCGGCAGCCCCTCGCTGAAACGCGAGAGGCGGATCTCGAGATAGGTGAACCCCGCGATCAGGATCGAGAAGATCCCGATCAGCCAGCGCTCACGCCGGCGGCGACGTTCCTCCTGACCGTCGAGTGGCTCGGACAACCGATCTCCCCGCAAAGGGGCGATTCAACGCCGCCGCCCGCCTTCCGCGCAAGGGGATGGTCAGATGGCGCGGGCGATGCGGGGGGACTCGACGTAGCCCAGCCCCCGCTCGATCGCTTCGGTGGCGGAGCAGATCTCCACGTTGGCCGGATCGGCCAGCAGTTCACGGACCAGCCGCTGGTTGAGGTCGTGTCCCGATCGGTGGGCGACCAGATGGCCGACGATCGGGTGGCCCGCGAGCGCCAGATCGCCGATGGCGTCGAGCACCTTGTGGCGGACGAACTCGTCGGCGAAGCGCAGTCCGCCCGGATTCAGCACCCGCTCGTCGTCGAGAACGACGGCGTTCTCCAACGACCCGCCGAGCGCGAGCCCCGCGGCCTTGAGGCGCTCGACGTCCCGCAGGAATCCGAAGGTGCGCGCCGGCGCGATCTCCCTGGCGAAGACCGCCGGGCTCACCACGCCGTTCCACCGTTGCTCGCCGATCGCCGGATGCGCGAAGTCGATCGAGTAGGAGATGCGGAAGGTCGGCGCCGGCCAGAGCGTCGCCTCCTTCACGCCATCGCGCACCGTGAACGGCCGGCGGACGACCTGGACCCATCGCTCGGCGCGCTGCTCCAAAACCCCGTCCTCCAGGATCCGCTCGACGAACGGACGACAGGAGCCGTCGACGATCGGCAACTCCGACCCTTCGACCGCGATGAAGGCGTTGTCGAGACCGAGGCCGGCCAACGCGGCGACGACGTGCTCGACGGTCGAGATCCGCTGCCCTTCGAGTCCGAGCGTGGTCGCGAGCACGGTCGAGACGACGTTCTCGGCCCGGGCGGGGATGCGCACCGCGTCCGCACCTTGGTGGAAGACGATCCCGGTGTTCGCCGGCGCCGGAAGGAGCCGCACGGAGATCGGTTCCCCGCTGTGAAGTCCGACGCCGTCGAAACGCGCCTCTCGGCGGAGCGTCTGTTGGCGAATGACCGCGCGACTGGGAGCCATGCGAGCGGGGAAGGAGCAACGCCCGTGCCGTCGAGGCGCCCCCCTCGGCCCGCCTCCGTAAATATATGTAATTGCTTTATTTTTCTATACTCCTTCGAGTGGTCCTCGAGCTTCGTTCCGGTGCGCAGGCGTTGCGACACCGCAACAGGTCCGGTCGGTCCTGAGGCACGTACGCGACACCCCGGAGTGGAATTCCAACGTCCTCGCAGCCATCTTCGTGATCCGCTCGGGGCGCACGTCCTACCGTCGGGCGGGCGGCCACTCGAACTCGGCGCGAACGCCCGCCCCGATCCCGCGCGCTTCGAACCAACCGCGGTGCGCCTCGACGGCGTAGAGCGCCAGTCCGGCGGAGCGGTGAAAGGTCCGATCGTCGAAGGGGGCCATCTGCTCGACGTTCAGGATGCGCCGATCGGCGTCGAGAAAGGCGATCGAAAGCGGCAACGGCGTGTTCTTCATCCAGAAGCTCGAGCGGTGCGGTTCGTCGAAGACGAACAACATCCCGCCGTCCTTCGGAAGATCGCGCCGGAACATCAATCCCTGTTCACGCGCCGGCTCGCCGTCGGCCACCTCGGCGTGAAGGACGTGCTCGCCGAAACGGATCGGGATCGTGTCTCGCACCGGCGTGCGCGCCGAACAGCCGCCGAGCGCGCCGGCCGTGGCGAACAGGAGCGCCGCCGCGATCGCCGCCGTGAACCGTCGCGCCACGGCCTCCGACGATAGTCCAACCCTCCGCCCTGTGCTAGGAATCGCGGGATGTCCGCGCATTCGCGCTCCCGCGGGGATCGTTCCGCGCTTCCGCGCTCTTCGGGGGACGCCCCCGCTTCCCCTCCCGGACCCCTGCGCCGCCGGACGCCGGCTGCCGCGCTCCTCGTCCTCCTGCTCGTGGCGGCGAAGCCGGCCGCGCCGCCGGGTGAATCGGCGGCCGCGACCGATCCCCGCTCCAAGGTGCTCGACAGCCTTCATCGCGAGCTGCTCCGCTCCAAGCGCCTGGCGGCCGAAGGGTTCGATCCACCCTACTTCGTCAGCTACCTGTTGCGCGACGTGACGCGCATGAACGTCACCGGCAAGTACGGCGCCGTCTACGAATCGTCGATGACCCGCGCGCGGAATCTCTTCGCCGACGTTCGCGTCGGAAGTTACGACCTCGATTCGTCCGGCGAAGGGGGGTTCGAGTTCAACTACGACCCCGACGCCGACTACGGCTCGCTCTACAACTACGTCCGCGCTCCCGTGGACGACGACCCCGACGCGCTCCGGGATGCACTGTGGCTCCTGACCGACTACAAGTACAAGGAAGCGCTGCAGAGCTACCTGCGGAAGAAGGGGAAGACGGTCTACTCCGTCGCCCGCAAGGAGCCTCTCGCCGACTTCTCCCGCGAAGAGGCGGTGAAGTTCCGAGGCCCGCCCGCAAAGACCTCGCTCGACGAGGAGCGGTGGAAGGCGATCGTCCGCGAAGAGGGGGCCTACCTCAAACGATACCCCGAAATCTTCGATTCGGGGATCACCGCCACCGCGCAGCTTTCGACCAAATACTTCGTCAGCAACGAAGGACATTCGATCGTCTACGACGAGACGCTCTTCGCCTTTTCCGCCACCGCCCTGACGCGGGCCGATGACGGACAACTGCTTGAGGGTGGACGGGTCCTCTACGCGCGCTCGCCGGAGGCGTTCGCCGATCGCGCCGCGATCCATCGCGAGGTGGAGGCCATGGCGGCGGACCTCCTCGCGCTTCGCACCGCCGAGGTGCTGCCTCCCTACAGCGGGCCGGCGGTGCTGGCCCCGAAGGTCACCGGCGTCTTCTTCCACGAGGCGATCGGTCATCGGCTCGAGGGCAAGCGGCAACGGAGCGACAAAGAGGGTCAGACGTTCAAGGACAAGCTCGGGCAGCCGATCCTGCCGTCGTTCCTCACCGTCGTCGACGACCCTTCGCTGCCGCGGTTCGGAACGGTCGACCTGAACGGTCACTATCCGTTCGACGACGAAGGGGTTCCGGCGCGCCCGGTCACACTGGTCGAGCGCGGCGTGTTGCGGAACTTCCTCCTCGGCCGTTCGCCGATCGAAGGGTTCGCGAAGAGCAACGGCCATGGTCGCAATGCGTCGTTCGAGGACCCGATGGGACGGATGGCCAACCTGGTGGTCCGCGGGGCGAAGCCCGTCTCGCGTGCCGAGCTGGAGCGGCGGCTGATCGCGGAGGCGAGGCGCCAAGGGAAGCCGTTCGGAATCTGGATCGAGGAGGTCGGCGGGGGCGAAACGAGCACGCAGCGGGGCGACGTCCAGGCGTTCCACGGCATCCCGACCCGGATGTTCAAGGTCGACGCGAGGACCGGCCGACGCACGCTGGTGCGCGGCGCCGAGTTCATCGGCACGCCGCTCACCGCCGTCTCAAAGATCCTCGCCACCGGCGACGAGGTGGACGTCTTCAACGGCTTCTGTGGCGCCGAAAGCGGCTACATCCCGGTCTCGACCGTCGCTCCGGCCGTCCTTCTGCAGGAGCTGGAGCTGCAACGCTCGAGCTCGCAGAAACGCAAGCCGCCGATCCTCCCTCCGCCCGCCTTCGACTAGGTCCGCCCGTCGGGTTTCCCCGGGGCCTTCCCGGGCCACTAGCCGGCGAGGGCGGGTCCCATCGGCTTTCCGCCGAGGACGTGCATGTGCACGTGGAAGACGGTTTGCCCGCCCTTCTCCTTGGTGTTGATCACGGTCCGGAAGCCGTCGTCGAAGCGGTGCTCCCGGGCGAGCGTCAACGCGGCGTCGTACATCTTCGCCACCACCTCGGTGCGCCCCTCCATCCGCGTCAGGTCGGCGAAATGCTCCCGCGGAACGACGAGGAGGTGGGTCGGCGCCTGGGGGTGGATGTCACGGAACGCGACGACCGTCCCGTCGTCGTGGAGGAACATCCCCGGCTTGGGGTTCGCGATCAGGGCGCAGAACAGACAGTCGGCCATGGGCGGACGATATCCGAAAACGGGATCATGCCGCTCGCCGGCGGAGGGCGATCGCCAGCGCGGCGAGCGCGACGGCGACCACGATGCCCGCGGCAGGGCCGCGCCGGCCGGTCAGCGAGCAGCCGCACGCCGGGATCACCTCGTCGAGCGGTCCGTCGGCGACCACCGTCACGTCGTCGAGCGTCCATCCACCGAGCTGGACGCCGCCGTCGGAGGCGAGCTCGAAGGCGATGCGGATCTTCTTCCCGTCCGCGTATCGCGAGAGGTCGACCTCTTCGAATCGCCAGGCCTCGTCGCGAAGCGCCTCGTCCGTCGGATTGGTCCAGACCGCGCGGTCCCCGACGTAGACGGTCGCCCGGTCGTACTCCCCTTCCTCCACTTGCAGCCAGCGCCGGAACTGCAGGCGAACGCCGGCCCAATTCCGGCAGTCGATCTCCGGCGATTCGAACCGGTTGATCACATTCGGCTGGTACGCGCCGTTGAACGGATCGACCCCGAGGTCGTTTCCGGCCACGTTCGCGCCGGAGAAGGCCGACGGCGGATCTCCGGAAGCGCCGTTCGGCGGGCCGATCTGCCAGTCGTCGGCCCCCTGCTGATCGGGTCCGTCGACGAGCCGGTGGGTCCACCCCCGGTCCGCCTCGAAATCATCCCGGAACAGCACGGCCGGTCGTCCGACGGCGAACGAGAAGGGGGTCGTCTCGAAGTTCCGCGGCGGCGAGGTCGCCTCGCGCCCGAGCGGGTCGACGGCCCGCACCCGGTATTCGACGCGGGTCTCGGCCGATTGTGGAGGGATCGTGCCGGTGCGCCAGCCCGGAACCAGCTCCGACGACATCTCCAGCGACGCGAACGGCCCCTGGTCCCCGACCCGCCACTCGAGCGTCGCCACCCCCGCGTTGCTCGGCGCGCATTGCGGGTAGGCGGCGCCGATGTGCACGCGGACGACGTATCCGTTCCGCTCCGGGGGCTGGAGGCCCAACGGCACGTGGTCGACCGCCAGCCCGTCCCCCGGACCGAGGCCGTGCGCGCCGAAGCTGCCGACGATCTCGCAAAGGTGGGGGACTCCGTTCGTCACGTTGCCGTCGTCGTCGGCGGCGAACAGCACGTCGTAGAATCCCTCCTCGAGAGACGGATCGTTCCGCAGCGCGTCGGCCAGCAGACGGTCGGCGATCTCCACGCCGGCGTCGGTTCCGAGCGTGGCGATCATCGACGCGCGGTAGTCCCAGAACGCGCCCCCCCAGATCAATCCGTCGTGATGAACCGTTCCGTCGACGTCGTCGGGGTACCGGAGATCCGGCTCGAGGTTGCGGATCCCTTCGGGATTGGCCTTGAAGAAGCTGGGACCGATGTCGGGATCGCCGTTGATCGTCGCGGCGAGGTAGTCGGAGCTCCCCTCGCCGATGTCCCCCGCGAGGAACCCGCCGGCCGAGAGGTGCTGGTGCAGTCCGTGTCCGATCTCGTGGTAGACGACGTCGGCGACCCGGCCGGTGGCGTTGCACGTGGCCGATTCGGCGAAGAACTGCGCCCCTTCTCCGTCCCAGAACGCGTTGCAGCCGCCGGCGTCGGACACCTCCACCGTCAGCGGGACCTGCGTGTCGAGCCATTCGACATCGGGGGCCATCCGCTTCATTCGTGCGCGCACCACCGCGTGGGAATGGAAGACGTCGCGTTCGACGAGCAGGCTGTCGGCATCCCCCCATGCGAACGACGCCGGAACGCCGGGGTCGACCGACGCGGTCGCGGTGGCGCTCGATCCCTCGTAGAGGAGCACGCTCGTGAACGGTCCCTGCAGCCCGAGTTGAACCTCCGTCGCCGGGGCCGATACCGCCACGGTCGCCACCCCCGCGCTGTCGGTCACCGAAAGGTCGCCGCCGACGCTCGCGAAGAGGTCGGCGAACGGGGCGCTCGAGAGCGCCGAGCCGGCCTTGCGCGCCTCGAACGATCCGGTCACGGTGAGCGGGGTGTCGACCGGCCCCCCTCCGTGTCGGAACGCATCCCGGGCCGCGATCACGCGGCCCGTCCCGGCGTCGATCCACACGGTGAGCCGGCCTCGCGGGCCGTCGACGTCGACCTCCGCCGCCCAGGCGAGCGACCACGCGTCGTCGGCGGCGACGACGACCAGAGGGTCGCGCGCGCGGATCCGGGCGTCTCCGATCGGCGGACGACCACGGCGTCTCGCATCGCGCTCCGCCGCGCGTCGCGCCCACTCACGATCGACCGCCGGAACGGTCGAAAGATCGAGCGTGCCCGGAAGCTCGATCCGGACCAGGGTGAGCGCCTCCCGGACGAATCGAAGCTCGACCCGGGCCCCCTCGACGGGCACCCCTTTCCAGAAGGCGTCGTAGAGGCGATACCAGGTCCGACCTCCGCGTACCGGAGGACGCGCCTTCAGGTCGGTGCCGTCCGGAGACGGAACGAACCCCAGCAGCGCGGTGTTCCGCCGAAGGAACTCGTCCGCAAAGCGCGCGAGGTCCGCCTCCCACGTGCCCTGGCGCGGAACGGCGATCCCGGGACCGAACGCCCGCGCGGGAAGCCCCGTCGTCGCATCCACCACCGCCGTCCAACCGGGAAGGGCCGCCAGCGACCTTGCGGCCGCGTCACGGAGGTTCGCTCCGGTCCCGCCGATCGGCACCAGCGTCCGCGTCCGTCGCGGCGGGTCGGTGCGGACCGGACTGCCCGCCGCGTTCGGCCCCGCCTTCGCTCCCGGATGACCGGACTGGAAGGCGCCGCCACGCGAGTGCGACCCGACCACGACGATCGCGGCGATGGCGAGCGGACCGGCGGCTCGGAGTGCTCGTCCGAACACGCGCTACTCCGGGTCGGTCGCCGGTCCATCGGCGACGGCGACGCGTAGATACTGCTCCTCGATCGCTTCGACGATCTCCGCCCAAGTGGAGACGACCGGCTGAACCGCGAGACCCGTCCGCCGCTTCACCGATTCGATCGCGAAGGCGTTCCCCGGATCGCACATCGCCAGGACGATTGCGCGCCCGGGCGCCGGCCCCGATCGCGAGGCACGCCCGGCCCGTCCGCGGGGTCCGGCGGCGCGAACCGACAGCGGCAGCACGGCGTGGTGCAGGGCAAACTCCTCCGCGACCAGCCGGAGCACCGGCTCTTCGACCGCCACCTCGCGCAGGTCGGCATAGGGGACACCGTGGCGCTCGTAGAGGACGCGCGCGAGCACCCGATGGTCGGGCGGCGCACCGTCGGGCGGTTGCAGCCCGTCGGCGACGCATTCCCCGCAGGCGAACCGCGCACCTTTCGGCAGCGAGCCGCGATCGGCCTCGAACAGCAGACCGCAGACCCAACATCTCGCGCGACGCTTCACGTCCTCGGGATGGTAGCACTCACCCGCCGAGGTGCAGGAGGATCTCCACGTTCCCCTTCGCTCCGCGGATCGGGCTCTCGATCTTTCCCCGGACGGTGAATCCGGCCGCGAGCGCCGCCCGCTCGACCGCCTCCACGGCCTCCGCGCGGGCGCGCTCGTCCCTCACCACGCCCCCCTTCCCGACCTTGCCGCGCCCCACTTCGAACTGCGGTTTCACCAGCACGATCGCGTCCCCGTCGGGAGCGGTGAGCTCGCGGATCTTCGGCAACACCAACGTGAGCGAAATGAAAGAGAGATCGGCGACGGCCAGCGACGGAGCCTCCGCAAACCGACCGCGC
This sequence comes from uncultured bacterium, assembly GCA_964372275.1. Lineage (GTDB taxonomy): Bacteria > CAYJRR01 > CAYJRR01 > CAYJRR01 > CAYJRR01 > CAYJRR01. The sequence goes on along the minus strand of CAYJRR010000009.1, from coordinate 44,592 downwards.
TCGAGGTGTCGCACGTTTTGGCGCTCCATCACCACCACGCGGCGGTCCCCGCGAATCTTGGGATCGAGCTGGCCATGACCCACGTCGACCGCGTAGACCTTCGCGGCTCCGCGTTGGAGGAGGCAGTCGGTGAACCCTCCGGTCGAGCTTCCGAGATCGATGGCGACCCGTCCGGTGGGATCGACTCCGAAGGCATCGATGGCGTGCGCGAGCTTGACCCCCCCACGGGAGACGAACGGCACCTCCGGACCCGCCACCTCGATCGCCGCCCCGGAGGCGACGCGGGATCCCGCCTTGTCGACCCGCCGCCCGTCGACGCGGACGCGCCCGGCGAGGATCAGGCCCTGGGCACGCTCCCGGGACGGCGCCAGGCCCCGTGTGACGAGCGTCACGTCCAATCGGTCCCGTTCGCTTTGCCGCCCCGACATCGGCGTCAGCCACCCCCCAAAGGCACCCCACGAGGCCCCGTACGCGCCGGATTCGCGGATCGTTCACGGCCACCAATGTCCAGTAATGTCAATGGGTTGAACATTTTTTCCCGGTGCGACACCGAAGCGCTTGGGTGGCTTGCCGCTTGCTTTACAATGGGGTGGAGAAGCGACGGTTCGAATTGCCGATGGGGGACCTACCCATGCAGAGCAAGGAGAAGCCCATCCGACCGGCCTCGAAGACACCGGCCGCCGTCCGGCGCCCGGACGCCCGGATCCGCGCCCCCCGACGGGACCGGGAGTGGGAACCGACGCCGCTCCAGATCCCCTCGCCCGAGGAGCGCGGCGCCCCCCACGCGGAACCGCCGGCCCCCACGCGCGGGGTCGTGATCATCGACTACGGCTCGCCTTCGTAAGCATCGCGACGAAGCGCGGGTCGTCCCATTCGCGGGGACCGACGAACCGGTCCAGGATCTCGCCGTCGGGTCCGATCAGCCAGGTCTCCGGAAGCTTGCGGGTCCCGAACCGGAACGCGTGTTTGTTCCGGTCGTGCAGGACGGTGAACGACTGCACCCCCATCCGTTTCACGAACGGATCGATCACCGAGAAGCCCTGGTCGTCGAGCGCCGGAGCGATCACCTCCACGCCGGGGGCCGACCGTTTGAGCTCGGCCGCCAGCCGCTCGAGCGACGGGACCTCCTCCACGCATGGCGGACACCATGTCGCCCAAAAGTTCAGCAGCACCACCTTTCCGCGGTAGTCCGAGAGCGCGACCGGGCGTCCCTGACGGTTGAGGAAGATCGCCTCCGGCGCGGCGCGGCGGGAGGGGGCGCGATCCCGAAAGACGGTCCGTTCCAGGACCAGCCCCAGGGCGAGCAGTCCGCAGACGGCGAGCACGGCCAGCGTCTTCCACCGCGCGGCCGCGTCGACTCCGGCCGCGGAGGCGGCCGGGTCGCCGCCGTCGCGCCGAGGCGGGTCGGGCCCCGGCGGAGCCGACGACTCGACGCGACCGTCCCGGGCCGTCATTCGGTGCCTCCGCGCCGATCGAGGAGGGCCCGCAGGCGAGCCGGGTCGACCCGATATTTGAAGGCCTTCCGGCCATCGACGAAGACGACCGGGACTTCGAGCCCGAAGCGCCCGGCCAGTTCCGGGTCGCCGTCGACGTCGACGACCTCGACGGGGACGCCGCGAGGACCGGCGACCGCGTCGACGACCGTCTTGACCTCGTCACACAGTCCGCACTCGCGGCGACTGTAGATCCGGATCGGCGCCGTCACCGACTCCATGCCCGCCGATCGGCCGTTTCTCAGCTTCCGCGGCTGCCGCCACGGCCGCGGCTCGCGTCGAATCCGCCGCCCTTCGGCGCCTGGCTCGGCTTGGGCCCGGCCGTCGGCGCCTTCGGCGCCGCCGCCTTGCGTTCGGAGCGCGGCCGCTTCGGCTTCTCGTCGGACTTGGCCTTCTGCTTCGCCTTGCCCTTGCCCGCGAGCTCGGTCTGCGTCCTCTCCGGGCGGTCGACCAGCTCGAGGATCCCGACCTCGGTTCCGTCCCCCAGCCGCGAGCCCTTCCGCAGGATCCGGGTGTATCCGCCGTTGCGCGACTCGTAGCGCGTCGCCAGCTCGTCGAACAGCTTGGTCAGGACCTCCTTGTCCTGCACCACCTGGCCGGCCAGCCGGATGGCATGCACCCGCTCGGCCGCCAGCTTCGCCTTCTCATCGGCCTTGGCCCCGTTGAGGCGCCCGAGGGTCACCCGCTTTCCGAGGGTGATGACCTTCTCGGCGTGGCGGCGAACCTCCTTCGCCTTGGGGATGGTCGTCTCCATCCGCTCGTGGCGGAACAGGTTGGTGACCATGTTGCGGATCATCGCCTCGCGATGCGACGTGGTCCGACCGAAGCGGTTCTTGAGCGTATTGTGGCGCATGGCTTCTTTCCGGTGCTTGCTCTACGGCGTTTGCGGCGGGGCGGCGATCGTCACTCGGTCGGCTGGCTCTGCTGCCGCTCCTTCTCGATCAACTCCTTCGGCGGCCACGCTTCGAGCTTCATCCCGAGCGAAAGCCCCATCTCGGCCAGCATCTCCTTGATCTCGTTCAGCGACTTGCGGCCGAAGTTCTTGGTCTTCAGCATCTCCGCCTCGGTCTTCTGGACCAGGTCTCCGATGTACTTGATCTTGGCGTTCTGCAGGCAGTTTGCCGAGCGCACCGACAGCTCCAGGTCGTCGACCGGACGGAGCAGGTTGATGTTCAGCGTCTCCTTGTCGACGGTGGCGGTCGGCTCGTAGCGCGGCTCGACCTCCTCCTCGAAGTTGATGAAGACCTGCAGCTGTTCCTTCATGATCTTCGCCGCGTAGGCCGCCGCGTCCTCGGGCCGGACGCCGCCGTTGGTCCAGATCTCGAGCACCAGCTTGTCGTAGTCGGTGATCTGACCGACTCGGGCGTTGGTCACCGAATAGTTCACCTTGCGGATGGGGGTGAAGATCGAGTCGATCGGGATCGTCCCGACCGGCATCTCCTCCGCCTTGTTCCGCTCGGCCGACACGTAGCCGCGACCGTTCTTGATCGTCAGCTCCATGTTGAGGGTCGCCCCTTCACCGAGGGTGGCTACGTGCTGCTCGGGGTTCAGGACCTCGAACGTTCCGTCGGTCTCCAGGTCGGCCCCGGTCACCTCGCGCGGACCGCTGAGCTTGACGAAGCACTTCTTCTCCTCGTTCGTGTGGTTCACGAACGAGAGCTCCTTGAGGTTCAGGATGATGTCGGTGACGTCTTCGGCCACGCCCGGGATCGACGAGAACTCGTGCAGCACCCCCTCGATCTTGATCGAGGTGATCGCCGCACCTTGAATCGAGGAGAGGAGGATGCGGCGCAGCGAGTTCCCGAGCGTCTGACCGAAGCCGCGCTCCAGCGGCTTGGCGACGAACTTCCCGTAGGTGTCGGTGAGCGAGTCCTTCTCCACCTCGAGCGCGGAGGGCTTGATGAGGTCTCGCCAGTTCTGGGCGTTGACTTGGGTGGCCATTCGTTCGTTCTCCCGGGATCGGGGGGTGTCCCCGACCGCTCGTTGTTCGTGGTGGGCACGCAGGCCCGCCGGGGGTTACTTGCTGTAGAGCTCGACGATGAGGTGCTCGTTGATCGGCATCGTGGTGTCGCCACGCGTGGGCAGCGCCCGCACCGTACCGGTGAAGGCCTCCTTGTCGAGGTTGAGCCAACCGGGGACCCCCCGGCGCTCGACCGCCTCCAACGACTCGGTGATGCGCGCCACCTTGCGCGATTTCTCGCGAACCGAGACGACGTCCCCTTCGTACACCTCGTAGGAGGGGACGTTCACCTTCTTCCCGTTCACGGTGAAGTGTCCGTGGCGCACCAGCTGGCGCGCTTCCGCGTGCGACGAGGAGAAGCCGAGACGAACGATCACGTTGTCCAGCCGCCGCTCGAGCAGCTGGAGCAGGAGCTCGCCGGTGACGCCCTTCTTCTTCGCCGCCAGGGCGAAGGTGTTCCGGAACTGCTTCTCCAGCACCCCGTAGATCCGCTTCACCTTCTGCTTTTCGCGAAGCTGGACGCCGTAGTCGGAGTGCTTGACCCGCGCCTGGCCGTGCTGCCCGGGAGGATAGGGCCTGCGCTCGATGGCGCACTTGTCGGTGTAGCAGCGCTCCCCCTTGAGGAAGAGCTTCAATCCCTCACGGCGGCACAGGCGGCAGACGGAACCGGAATAGCGAGCCACGAATTCTCCTTGGGATCAGACCCGGCGGCGCTTCGGCGGCCGGCAACCGTTGTGGGGGATCGGCGTCGTGTCCTTGATGATCGACACCCGAAGGCCCGCGTGCGACAGCGCCCGCAGTGCCGCCTCGCGACCCGCGCCCGGCCCGGCGATGAAGACCGAAACGTTCTTCAAGCCGTGCATCATCGCCTTCTTGGCGGCATCTTCTGCCGCCAGCTGCGCGGCGAAGGGGGTCGACTTGCGCGAACCCTTGAATCCGCGCGTGCCGGCCGACGACCACGACAGGGTGTTCCCCGCCGGGTCGGTGATCGTCACCATCGTGTTGTTGAACGTCGAGCGGATGAATACGTTTCCGGTCGAAACGTTCTTCTTGACCTTCTTCTTCGCGCCTTTGGCCGTTACCACGAAACTCCCCGGGACGTGAGGAACCCGATTCCGGACCTGCCGGAACCGGGCAAAAGAGCCGCAAAGATACTCGGCCCACCCCGGGAGTCAATCCGGAAAAAAACAACCGGCCGCGGCGGTTGCCCGCCACGGCCGGTGACCCCTCTCGACCCGACCCCTAGACCCCGGGACGCCGCAAGATCGGGATCGTCGATCCCGTCGACACCTGCGAGTTCAACGTGGCGACCGGCACCCCCATCAAGTCGCCGTGCGCCTTCCAGATCGACGCTTCGTTCGGCCGGTCCCCCGAGGAAACCAGACCGGTGGTCGAGTTGAACCCCATCAGGCTTCCGGTCCCGGTGATGTTGCCGTAGCACCCGCCGCGCACCTTGCTTCCCATGAACAAGAAGGCCTGGGTTCCGCCGTCGTCGTTGTTGGTGTTCACCGGTGCGGGCGCCGAGGTCCGGACCGGGGTCCGGGTGAACTCGGTGCTCACCGAGAGCAGGAAGCTCTGGATCATCTTCTCGCCCGGCCGGTACGGGTTGTCGGTCCGCTCGAGCGTCTTGAGGAAGCCGTAGATGGCGTTCCCCAGCCAGATGTTCCACCGTCCCTGGTGGCTGGTAGCCATGTCGCGGGAATTGGGGTTGTCGAAGCTGTGCCAATCGGCCGAGTCGAGCGTGATCGTCGCCGTCGTCATGGCACCGGCTCGGAACGCCTTGGCGATCGTCGCCAACGTCTTGCCGATCGCCCGGTTTCCGTCGATCTCCCGGTTGATCTCCGCAACCCCGCCGAAGTCGGCGATCATGGTGTCGTCGTAGCCACCGACCGCCCGGTCCTGCGGACTGGCGACGAAGTCGCTCGGATCGCCCATCGGGTTGGTCCCCGTCGAGCCGGAGATCGCGAGCTGCTCCTTCTTGGAGATCTGAGCCTGCCCGCGCCCCGCCAGCGAGAGCGCCAACACCTCGTTGGTGCCGGTCACCTCGCGCACCTTGAAGATGTCGTCCAACGCACCGACCGTTCCCTTGCGGCCGTTGACGTAGGCGCCCTGGTAGATGTCGCCGATGATGAACTGCAGCTCGTCCTTGTTGAAGTACATCGGCAGGTCTTGGTACAGCTGCAGGAACGCGTTCCGGTTGGCCACCTTCGAGAAGGTCAGCCCGGTCACCATGCCGGTGCGGTTCAGCGACTGACCGGCGCCGAACTGGTTGAACTCGATCGCCCGCACGTCGGCCGGCGGCGCGACGAGCGTGTGCAGCGCCGCGGGACACGCGGCCGTCGTGGTGTTCGGCGCCCGGCTTCGCCAGTCATCGGTGTGACCGTTGGTCAGCACCACGCACTCGCTGGCCGCGATCATGTGCGCGTAGGGGATGAGCTTCTCGGCCCC
>CAYJRR010000009.1:0-38591 GCA_964372275.1 uncultured bacterium | reverse complement strand
GAGGGGAACATGCAGTTCACCTGGAACCCGGCGCGGATCAGGATCTCCACGCTGAAGTCGACGTGGTCACCCGCATGCGCCAGGGCCTCGGGCCCCCACTTCCGCAGCGCCTTGCGGTTGATCCTGTCCATCAACCCGGCCTGCACCGACGAGGCGAGACCCAGTGTGGAGAGGAGCTGGCTGGTTCTCCAGATGAACGACCGCCGCGAGACTTTGAACGGGTGGTTCGCCATGCTCTCCCTGCCTTTCCGCGTAGCGTCGAAGGATCTTGATCGAGAGTCGTTCGAAGGTTCGCCGTCGAATCAGGTGTCGCCGAGGAATTCGAGCGAGGCGAGGACCGCGCTGCACAGCGCCGCCGCCTTCTTCTCCTGGGTGGTGAAGACCGGCTGACCCATGGTATGCGCGGGCGTGGTGGTGGCCGGCTTGGTGTCAAGCCACACCGCGTTCGCGAGGGCGTCGAGGTTGAGCTCCTCCTCGGCCGTCGGGGCGCGACCCACGGTGACGTTGTAGATGTGGTCGTAGTTGTCGATCCCCGCGGGGAACAGGCGCGACGGATCGGCCGTCATCGACTCGCCGCACGCCGAGGTCGCCGCGATCACCCACACCTTGAAGCCGCCCGACGACATCGGCGCCGCCGTCGTCGTCTGGGTCGGATCGGCCTGGTAGTTCGGCGCACCCAGGAGCAGCTTGTTCGCCTCGAAGTACCCGGTGGGATCGACCATCGGATTGTTCGGGCTCGGGGTCCCGTCCGGCGGGACCATCAGCACGTCGGTTAGGATCGCCCGCAGGAAGTCGTAGCTGACGAACCGGTAGGGGGCCTGGTCGCCCACCAGCTGGAATGCCTGGTCGGGCATGTCCGGATCGGGGAGGTCCGGATTGGCGCTTTGCGGCATGTACTCCTGGCCGCAGCCGATCACGGTGACCGTCGCCAGCGCCGCGATGAAGCCCGTCACAAGCTTCGTAGCATTCATGGAGCCCCCTCCAAAGAGACGCTTCGCGCGTCGAACCGCGCGTGCGAGTCGTCACAGATAAGAGCAATACGAGGGCCAGCTACATTCATCCTAACGCCAAATCGTGAAGATATTGAAAACGATTTCACTTTCCCGAAAAGTGCGCCAACTGTTCTCAACTGTGACTTTCCGGAGGGTCGGGGTTGAGAGGGAGGATGCCCATTTTTCGGGGGACCGGACCCCCGAACCGCCCTCCTCCCACGAACCCTCCTCGCGACCGTCCTCCGAGCCGGAAAATGGCGAAAGGCCGGGCATCTGCCCGGCCTTTCGCGCGTGAGGCGATCACCCGATCGAAGCTAGTCCCCTTGGGCCTCCTGGGCGGCGAGGAACTCGCTCCCCTTGAAGATCTCTCCCAAAAGGGCCCGGGTGCTCCACTCGTTCGACTCGTAGACCAGCCGATAGCGAAGGATCGTCGCCTGTGCCGGCCTTGCCGGTTCGACGCCGACACCGGCCTGCAAACCGAAGGTTCCCTGGGACTTTCCGAGGGCGAAATTGTAGTGGCGGATCGTCATGCACTCTTCGTATCGCTCGGTCCCCGTGAACCACTGCGAGAACTCCCGCATCGTCGCGAACCGGATGCCGTTGTATTCGGCCATCGCGTCCACCGCGCAGTCGGCCGCGTTGGGGTCGATGTCGTCCGTCGCGTCCCCCGGCGTCTCCAGGCCGCAGTAGTCCTTGTTGGCGTTCAGCACAAAGTCTTCGACATGCTTGATGGTGCGCGTCGCGTCGTAGGTGCCGTCCGACGCCGTCGGCGGATCGGAAGTCATCGTCCACGGGGTGAACAGCAGTCGACGCGGCAGAATCGATCCGTGGCAGGTCTGGCAGGGGCGATTGATCCCGGCCTGCAAGCCCTGGTACTTCTTGCTGACGCGCCGAGGGCTGGCACCGTCCTGTTGCCAAGGGATGATCGACGGATCGACGTAGTCGTCGCCGGCGCACGGCTGCACGTTCATGGTCGGCTGGTCGTCGGACGTTCCGGGCATCCCATCGGGACCGTTTGCCGAGCTGGCGCCGGCCGATTCGAACGCGGCGTTCTGACCCTTGTTGCACGGCCAGAGATTCTCGGCGACGTTGCTTCGCATCCACTTCGCCGGATCGGTCGAGTCCTCGTAGACGCCGCAGGCGAAGATCTGGTGCATCGCGCTGGTTCGACGGAAGTTGAACTTGCTCTTCTTTCCGTAGGTCTTCAGGAAGGCCTGACTGGTGACGACGCCGGCCCGCTTGTCCTGGGGCGTGCCGCCGCTGCAGGTCGTCGTCTGGAGGTTGTCGCCGATGCAGTAGTCGGCGGTCATCATCTCCTGGACGGGGCGATCGTTGAGGAACAGGTAGACGCCGAGGTTCGACGGCTCGTTGTAGTTGACCGTGTCCCCGCTGATCGTGCCGGCCATCCGGAAAAGGCTCTGGTAGAAGCCCTGCATCTGCGATTGCAGGTAGGTGTTCTGCCCCGGATCGAGGTAGCGGTCGATGATCGGCTCGTAGGCGATCCGGCCGTTGGCGCGGACGTTGTCGAGGTCGGCAGTCGACGGAAGCCTCGCCCGCAGGCGGAGGCTCGCCGCGCGAAGCGCCGCCACGTAGGTGTCGTTCGAGTAGACGGCCGTCGGCTCCGGCGTCGGCTCCGGGGACTCGGCCGGCTTGTCGGTTTTCGCCACGTCGCACGCGGCCAGGGCGATCGCCCCCGTCGCGACGACCGCCGAAAGGAGACTGCGATGAACGAGACGGTTCATGACTCGACGTCCTCCCAGGCGCCTAGCGCCTGACGACAGCGATCCAACCACCCATCCTACGCATGCCGGAGGCCAGAGTTGTGACGACGATCAACCCCCCGGCAAGCTCGCCCCGGACCTCTCGAATTCCCTGGCTCCGCGACAGGCCGGCGCAGGCGGAGAGTTCCGCCCCACCGGCCTCGTGCATGGTGCTGCCCATTGCGATGGGCAGCGAACTGCACATCCTCCCCCTTGCCGCGGCCCAACGCGACGCCGCCGTCCGCCCTCCCCTGCGCGACCCGAACGCTATTAAACCGCCGATCGATGCGGCGTGGAAGCGCCTCGTTGGAGGGCCGGAACTCGGGCGCCGTGCCAGCGATTTCCGTCAGCGGCGACGGCGGCGGAGCGCCGCCGCCACGGGCAGCACCGCCAGCACCGCCGCGACCGACCCCGCCACGGCCCGTGGCCGACCGCCGAATCGGCCGATCGCGCATCCTTCGATCGTGCCGCCGTCGAGCGATCCGACGGAGTTCGTAACGCCGTTGGTGCAGCCCTCCGGCGCCGGCTCCACCTCCGGCTGCTCGTCCGCCTCCCGCCAGCGCGAGACGACGTAGTCGATCTCGATGCGCGCGCACTCCTCGGGGGCGGCCGGGGTCGCGAATACGATCGCGTTCTGGGACGCGCTCCAGGTCCAACCGTACAGTGGATCGTTCGGAACCTCCACGCCGTCGACGCGGACGCGGATCGACTCCGCCGTCGGCTCGTGCTTGAGCTCGAGCGCCACCGTCATCCCGGAGATCAGGCTCCCGAGACTGTCGAGGATGGCCGTGAAGTCGTCGGCGCAGATGCTCCCCGCGATCCCGTTCAGCGCCTGGATCGCCTGGTGGTAGCGAACGCCCGGATCGGCGTGCGCCTCGGAGTTCTCGCAGCCGTTCGGGACGTCGCCGACGATGCCGGACAGGCTCACCCGCGCCGGATCGTTCGCCTTCAGCGAGCGGAAGAAGTTCACGTAGGTGTCGACCGGATCCGCACTGACATCTTCTTCGTCGCTCACGATGATCACCGCCAGCAGCGCGTCCGGACGGAGGAACCCCGCGTTCGCGCCGCTCGCGTTCGGTTCCGACAACGACAGGCGAGCCGCTTCGAGTCCGCGCTCGTCGCCGCTTCCGTCGATTCCGACCTGGGCGTTCGCCATGAACGTGTTCACCAGGTCGGGGGTGGCCGGATCGAGAATTCGCGTCGCCCCGACGAACGCTCCACGGGCGCCGGTCGGATCGGTGTCCGTGGTGGTGATCGCCATGTGGAAGTCGAGTTCGAGCGCCAGGAAGTACTGGATGAAGGCGGCGAACCCGTCGGCGACCTTTTCCTGCTCCTGTTCCATCGAGCCGGAGTTGTCGACCACCCACAGGATGTCGACCGGCGGAACCGAGTTCGCCTGGCTGTGCTCTTCGTGGAAGGTGTCGGGGCGCTCTTCCAGCCCCGCGTCGTTGCAGCCCGCGGCGAGGATCGCCAGCGCCAGGAGCCCGTAGGGCCGGGCGATCCACGCGCGAAACGACACGACGCAGGAGGGAACTCTCATCGTGTGACCCGGGTCACAGTCGATGCAGCGGGCATGCCGGCGTGACGCGAAGATCACATCCGGGGGTGGCCCCGCAACCGGCCGGATCCGTGCCCCTTTTCCGGTTCGCCGCGGGTCGAGCGATCGCCGTTGGGCGATCGCCGGTGGAGGGGTTGCCCCCCAGCCGCGACATGACGGGGGCAGTCACGGGCGTCGGTCGTCGCGGCGGGCGAGACGCTCTTCGAGCGCGGAGATCCGAGACGCGAGCCATCCGGCGTAGAGGACGACGGCAAGCCAAACCAGACCGTACGCGGCGTAGAAGTATCCGGCGTTTTTCATCGACGGGGTTCCTCGACCGAATCGACCGCGTCGGTCAGGCGCTCGACCGACAGCCGAAGGGCGAACAGGAGGAGGTAGAGGCAGGTGAATCCGAGGAGCCCGACCCACAGCGCGCGGCCCATCCCGGGGCCAAGGCCGGCGTTGAGGCGTTCGGGGGTGAGCGCTTTCGGAAGCGGGTGCAGCGTTCGCCACCACGTCACCGACCCATGGACGATCGGCACGTCGAGGAAGGCGACGATGGCGACGACCGCCGACCAACGCGCCGCCTGCGCCGGATCGGCGGCCAGGACGCGAACCACCAGGCAGCCGACATAGAGGAACCAGAGGACCAGCGTGCTGGTGAGCCGGGCGTCCCATTGCCACCAGACGCCCCACACCGGCCGCGCCCACAGCGGTCCCGTGATCAGCACCAGCGTGCAGAACAGGACGCCGACCTCGATCGACGCGAGCGCGACGCGGTCCCACGACCGCCGCTTGTTCACCAGGAATCCGACCGATGCCACCACCCCCACCAGGAACGCGAGATACGCCGTCCAGACCGAGGGGACGTGGACGTACATGATCTTCTGGACGATCCCCTCCGTCCGCTCGACCGGCGCCAGCCACGACGTGGCCACCGCCAGGCCCATGCCTGCCAGGGCGAGCGGGACGAGCAGGAGTCGGGAAGATCCGCGCATCGGTCGACGAGGGTCCTACTCCTCCACCACGTGCTCGAACAGGAGCCAGCCGGCGGTGACGAAGACGAGATCGTATGCGATCAACGTCGCCATCCACCGGGCGCCGCCGCCATCGGGCGCCGCACCCAACGAGCGACGCGTGTATTCGAGCACGGCCAGCAGCACCGGGGTCAACGCCGGGAAGAGCAGGAGCGGCAGGAGGGCCTCGCGGGCACGGGTGTTGACCGACATCGCGGCGAACAGCGTCCCGACCGCCGAGATTCCGACGCTTCCGAGGAGCACCACCGGCAGCAGCGTGCGAAGTCCGGGGAGGAGGCTCACGTTGAAGAACAGCGCGAAGGCCGCCAGCGTCACCGCCTGCACCAGCAGCAGGAAGAGCAGATTGGCGAAGAGCTTGGCCAGGTAGATCGTCCCGCGGTCGACCGGCGCCAACAGGAGTCCGTGGAGGCGGTCGTCCTCCCGTTCGGTGGCGAACGACCGCGTGAGCGAGAGGATCGAGGCGAACAGCGCGGACGCCCAAATCACGCCGGGGGCGGCGGCCCGGAGTCCCACGGCGTCGCCCACCTCGAACGCGAAGCGGAAGACCAGGAGGACGAGCAGCGGGAAGACGACGGTCGTCGCCAGCACTTCGCGCGTGCGGAGCTCGGCGCGGAGATCGCGCGCCACCAGCGCGCCGAGCTGGCGCGTGAACGCGGGTGCCGCGGCGGGCCGGCGGCTCACACCGCCCTCCCCGTCCGCGAAGCGGCTCGGCTCTCGCCGGCCACCGCGTCGAGGTAGACCGACTCGAGCTCGTCGCGGCGGAGACCCGCCGACGGCCGGTCCAGGACCAGGCGCCCACCGGCCAGGACCAGCACGCGGGACGCCAGGTCGAGCCCGACGTCGAGCTCGTGCGTCACGGCGAGCACGGTTCGCCCCCCCTCGGTGGCGATGCGACGGAGGAACTCCGCGAGCGCGAGCGCCGCGGCGCGGTCGAGGCCGGTGAACGGCTCGTCCAGGAACAGCAGCGTCGGTTCGTGAAGCAGGGCGCGGGCGATCGCCAGCCGCTGGCGAAGTCCTCGCGAATAGGTCGAGACGCGGTCGTGGCGGCGCGCCTCCAGACCGACCTCCGCCAACACGCGGCCGATCCGCGCCGGAAGGTCGCCCGTTCCATAGAGCGCGCCATAAAAGGCGAGGTTCTCTTCGGCGCTGAGCGCGTCGTGCAGCCACCCACCGTGCCCCAGATAGCCGACGCGTGCACGGACCGACGGGTCGCGAGGATCGCGACCGAGGACGCGCGCCCCGCCGGCCGTCGGGCGGGCGAGGCCGGAGAGGATCTTCAGGAGCGTCGTCTTCCCCGCGCCGTTCGGACCGAAGAGGGCGCACCGCTCGCCGGCCGAGATGGCGAGGTCGACGCCGCGGAGCGCCTCGAACGGTCCGAACGATTTCCGGATCCCCTCGGCTTCGACCACACGAGGATTGCCGTCGATCACGTCGCGCGGCCAGAAAGTGGGACGCCGCATCCGCCGCAGAAGCGGTCGTCGATCGCCACGCGGCGCCCGCACCGCGTGCAGAACCGGTGCTCCGACCCGGCGGGCGCCTCCGGCGCCGTCGTGCCGCCCCCCGACGACCCGAACGCCGCCGCGGCCGAACCCGCCGACGCCTCCGACGGGCGCTCCGTCCGGCGCAGGCGGCGGCCTTCGTTGACGTCGAGGTCCCGCAGCACCTTGGCCGCTTCGAGCTTCAGGCGCGACGCCAGAGCCTGGAAATCGGCGTCGTCGATCTTCCCGGTCTCGCGGTCGTGCTCGAGATCGCGCACGGCGCCGAGCAGTCGATCCTTCTCCTCGGCCAGCTGGGTGCGGCGCAGCTCCCGGGCACTCGCCCCCTCCCCGGCCATTCGCGGCCGCAGAAGGGGCCACGCGACGTAGCCGAACGCGACGACGAAGAGCGCGAAGAACAGGAGCGCGGAGATCGGCTCCATCAGCCCTCCCCCCGGCGTTCCGCCGGCACGGTTCTCACGCGTCCCCCTTGCGGGCGAGCTCGGCCTCGACCGCCTCCAGGTACGGGTCCGGCGCGGCGGCCGTCGCCGGCGGCGGCGTCGACCCGGCCGTTGCGGTCGCGCGGTCCCGCCACCGAACGATCGAGCGCTGGAGCGCGAAAACGGCGACGGCGATCGCCGCGAACGGCCCGAGGTAGGCGAGCAGGTTGAATCCGGCGAACGGCGGACGCGGAAGGATCGCCTCGGTGTACCGGTCGACCATCGCGGCGACGATCTGCTCCCGCACCTTCCCCTGCGAAACGAAGGCGGCGACCTCGGCCCGCAGGCGCGCCGCGGTACCGCAGGTACAGGTGTTGACCGGCTCGTGGGGACAGGTGCCGCAGTTGCAGGCCAAACCGCGGGTGACCTCCAGGACGCGCGGATCGGTGCGCGGATCGACGCCGCCGGTGTCGGGCATCGCGCCGCCGTAGGAGGGATGGTCCTGCGCGGCGGCGGGCGCGGGTAGGACGGCGGCGACGGCGAGGACGGCCGATGTCACCGCCAGGCGCAAACAACGAAGAAAATGGAAAATGGAAAATGGAAAATGGAAAATGGAAAATTTCCGGACAGCCTTCCGATGATTTTTTTGGGGGAAAATGGAAAATTTCCGGATCTCCTTCCGGTCATTTTTCATTTTGAATTTTCCATTTTCCATTATCAATTTTCTTGGGGTCGTACGTCCGCACGCTACCTGCCCACCCGAGCGGTCGTCCCTACCCGAGCGGTCGTCGCGTTCGGAATGATGGCCTCCGGCGCAGTCGCAGACTTGGCGGCCTCCGGAACGGCGGCCTCCGCGCGGCGCCGGGCGGGCCAGGCGGAGAGCAACGTCCCGGCGAGCATCACCAGTCCACCGGCCCACAACCAGGTCACCATCGGCGCGACCAGCACCCGTACCGTCGCCGACCGCGACTCGCCTCGGTTGCCGAGCCGTTCGTCGGCGAAGCTCTCGAGGATGGTGTAGTAGTCGCGCAAGGCGTTCTCGTGGATCGCCACCTCGGTCGTCGGCTGCTCGCCCTTGTCGTAGTGGCGCTTCTGGGGATAGGCCATGCCGACCTTCTTCCCCGCGCGGTCGAGCCGGAGGAAGGCGGTCACGCTCCAGTAGCCGCGCTCGCGTTTCAGGTCGAGGCCGGTGAAGGTGACGTCGTAGGCGCCGATCGTCGCCCGCTCCCCTTCCTTCAGCGTCACCGTGCGATCCAGCTTGAACAGCGAGCTGCCGACGATCCCCGCCACCACCAGGACGAGACCGAGATGCACCACGTAGCCGCCGTAGCGCCGGCGGTTGCGGACGAACAGGACGACGATCGCGTTCTGAAGGTCGGCGACGGCGCGCCCGTTGGCGGCGAGCGCGGCGGCGACCATCGCGGCGATTCCGAGAGCCGCCCCCAGCGCCAGCCGGATCCAGGCGGCGGCGGTGGCGACGAGCACCCCGGCCGCCGCCCAACCGAGCAGCGAGACGACCACGCCGATCGCAACCAGCAGCTCGGGCGGCGCTCGCCGGCCGTCGTTCCACGCCGCGTCGAGGTCGCCCCGGTGTGAGCCGAGGATCGCCTGCACGCCGCGCCGGTATTCCCACACGATCCCGAAGGTGACGAACCCGCACGCCGTCCAGAGCGCGACCGCCCAGGGGTCGGGCCAGGGGATCCCGGCGAAGCTCTTCGTCTTGGGTAGGAGCGCCGCGAGCGCTAGGGCCAGGATCCCGGTCGCCCACAGAGGCACGGTGAAGTTCCTCTTCAGCGCGGAGGCGGAGGTCTTGCGCCAAGCGACAAGCTGCCCGATCCCCATCAGCACCAGGAGGCCGAAGGTGAGAAGACCCGCAAGGGGGTTGAAGAAGGGCGGCCCGACCACCACCTTGTTCCCCTTCACCGCCTCGGAGAGGACCGGGAACATCGTCCCCACCATCACCATCAGCATGAAGCCGAGCAGGCCGACGTTGTTGTAGAGGAAGGTCGCCTCGCGGCTCATCACCGCCTCGATCTCGTTCTCCGCGGCCAGCACGCGCCGCCGCGTCCAGACGAGATAGGCGCACAGCGCGGCGAGGCTGCCGATGAACCCGCCGAGCAGCCATCCGACCGGGCCGCTGCCGAAGGCATGGACCGACTGCACGACGCCGGAGCGGGTGAGGAAGGTGCCGAAGTAGGTGAGCAGGAACGTCAGCAGGATGAGGAAGACGTTCCACCCTTTGAGCATCCCGCGCTTCTCCTGGATCATCACCGAGTGGAGGTAGGCGGTTGCCACAAGCCACGGCATGAAGGAGGCGTTCTCGACCGGGTCCCACCCCCAGTAGCCCCCCCAGCCCAGCTCCTCGTAGGCCCATTTGGAGCCGAGCAGCACCCCGAATCCGAGGACCGCCCAGGCGAACAGGGTCCAGCGCCGCGTCGCGCGCAGGAACTCCCCGTCGATGCGGCGCGTGACCAGGGCGGCAATGCAGAAGGCGAAGGGGATCGTGAATCCGATGTACCCGACGTAGAGCGACGGCGGGTGGATCATCATCCAGTAGGTCTGGAGCAGCGGATTGAGGCCCTTTCCGTCGCCGGTCTGCTGCACCAGCTCGATCAGCCCCTTGGACGGATCGGACTGCGCGAGCGGAAGGAACGGATCGCAGAAGAAGCCGACCAGCACCGTCAGGAAGAGGAGGACGTAGCAGCAGACCGCCGTCACCCAGGGCATCAGCTCCCGGAACCGGTCGCGGTTGATGCGCAGGCAGGCGACGGTGAAGGTGGCGCAGATCAGCGACCACCACAGGAGCGACCCGTTCATCCCGCCCCACAGCGCCGCCATGCGGTAGTGGAGCGGCATGGCGTTGTCGATCTCCTCCGCGACGTACTCCAGCGAGTAGTCGCGGGCGATCAGCGAGCGCTCGAGGCAAAGTACGGCGACGAGGAGCAGCCCCCACACCGCCACCGCGGCGCGCCGTCCGCTCGCCATCAGGTCCTCGCGCCGTACGCGCGCCCCCCAGATCGAGGCGGTGAGCCCGTACGCGGCGAGGAACAGGGCGAGCTTCACCGACGCGGCGCCGAGGAACGGGAAGCTCACGGCGGCCCCTCGGCGGGGCGGGCGGCGGCGGGATAGCCCGTCGCGTCCGGCGGAGCGAAGCCGTCGGGTACTCCTTCGTACTTGGACGCGCACTGCGGGATCACCTGGGTCGCGACGAAGGTGCCGTCGGCTCCCATCTTCCCTTCGACGATCACCTCCGCCCCTTCCCGGAAGGTGTCGGGCATCGTCCCCTCGAAACGCACCGGGATCGCCTGCGAGAGGTCGGTCCGCTCGGCGACGTCGAAACGATGCAGGTTGCGCTCGACCTGCCAGGTGTCCTTGGCGGAGATGCCGGACAGGCGCAGCCCCCGGCCCCCGAACGCCTGCGGCCGCGCGAGGTATTCCCGGACGTCGACGGCGTACTGCGCCGTCTCCTGGACGCTGAAGAAACCGAGCGTTCCCAGCCCGGTCGCAATCAGCACGCCGCCGACGACCAGCTTCAGCTTGGCGGTGTTCACGGTCGCTTCACGTCCCTAAGTGAAAGGCGCGCAAACCATAGCAGCTTCCCACCACCGTAGCACGCGCCTATGCTCCCCGGCACCTTGGCCGACGAATCGTCTTCGCCACCCGTGGCTCCAAAGGAGCGGGACCAGGATCTCCTCGACCGGATCCGGCAGCGCGACTTCTCCGCGTTCGAGGAGCTGGTCGACCGCTACGAAGGCAAGGTGTACGCGTTGGGTCTCAAGCTGACCGGAAATCCGGACGACGCCGAAGAGGTGGCCCAGGAGGTCTTCCTCACGCTCTACCAGAAGCTCGACCAGTTCCGGGGGGAGTCGCTCCTGTCGTCGTGGATCTACCGCATCACCGCCAACGCGGCCTTCATGAAGCTCCGGGACCGGCGGAAACGGTCGACCGTCGAGTACCGCGAGGCGGCGGCCGATCCCGCGGCCGACGAGCTGCCCGAGGTGATCGCGAGCTTTCCGCGAGGCGACTGGTCGCAGGCGGCGGACGAGCGCATGGAGCGCGGCGAGCTCAAGGCGCGGATCGACCAGGCGATCGCGGAGCTCCCCGACCGGTTCAAGCTGATCTTCCTGCTCAAGGACGTGCAGGGGTTGTCGAACGAGGAGATCGGCGAGATCGTGAACATGACGGTGCCGGCGGTGAAGAGCCGGCTCCACCGGGCGCGGCTGTTCCTGCGGGAGCGGCTGCAACGGCACCTGGAAGAGGAAGGCGTGGAGACGAGGCCCTACCGATGAAAAACGTGACGTGCGAGTCGGCGGTCGAGCTGCTGGCCGAATACGTCGACGGGTCGATGGAGGCCTCGCTGCGCGCCGCCTTCGAAGCCCACATCGCCGACTGCCCGCCGTGCGTCGACTTCCTCCAGACCTACCGCGCGACGATCGCGGTCTCCCGGAAGGCCTGCGACGTCCCGGTGCCGTCGGAGGTCCAGGCGCGCCTGCGTGCCTTCCTGCGCGAAAAGTGCGATGGCGGGAAGCGCTAGGAGCGGATAATCCGGAGAGCTTGTTCGAAGGGCTCGGAAACGCCGTCCACCTGCTGGCGGCCGTCCTGTGGATCGGAGGGCTCGGGATCGTCGTGCTCGGCGTGCGGCCGGCGCTGACGCGGTCGATCCCCGACGACGCCGAGCGCGCGCGGTTGCTCGCCGCCGTCCACCGGCGCCTGGTCCGCCTGGCCGCGGTCGCCGCCGTGGTGCTCGCCGCGTCGGGTCTGATGATGATGGTCACCGACGACCGGTTCGAGGGATTCGGCCGGTGGCCGAACGCATGGTCGAAGCTCCTGGCGGCCAAACACGCGCTCTTCCTCGGGTTGGTCGCCATCCTGTTGACGATGCGCCGGCCCCGCGCCGCGTCCTCGGAGAGGGACCTCGTCGACCTGTCGCTGTGGATCGGGATCGCGGTGCTGGTGGTGACCGGCCTGCTCACGGCGAGCGGCTGATCGACCAGGCCGCGCCGACGGCGAGCGGCACGCGCCGCGGAATCGACCATCCCGCCGCCTTTCGCCCCAGGCAGGAGGCGAGGTCGGCGCTCGGTGGCTGGGTGCGGACGCGGATCTCGTCCGGCGCGATCGACAGGGTCGCGGAGAAGCCCGCCAGGTCGGACGGCAACAGCTCCGCCACCGCCGAGAGACACGCGGAGACGTCGGCCGCCCCGCGGTCGATCGCGGCGCGGAACGCTTCGCGATCGGCCTCCGGCGGAACGTCGACCGACTCCAGGCGAACCCGAACGGACGGGGCGCCGGGGGTCGGCGTGGCGGCCGCGACCGACTCCGCGGCCCCCTTCGACGGCCCCTGCGAGTCGAGGTAGACGCGCACGTCCCGCTCCACCTCGACCGTACGGGGGAGCATCTGCGCGCGCGGGAGCACCGTCAGCAGGGCGCGGCTTCCGTAGAGTCCGCGCAGCGCGGCCATCGCGTCGGACGCGGAGAACCGGTCGGTCGCCGCCAGGTCGATCCGCAACACCTGGTCCCCGACCTTGAGACCCGCCCTCTCCGCCGCCGTCCCGGCATCGACCTCGTCGACGACGATCACGTCGCCGCGCCGCTCGACGTGGACCCCGACGCGGCCGGCGCGGGCCGCGATCTCGGCCGGGGTCTCGCCGAACTGGGCGAAGGCGCTCGACTCGAGGCCGGCCGCGGGCCCGAGCAGGGCCGCGAGGAGGGCGGCGGCGGCGTGGCGCTTCACACCCGAAGCGCCGCCGCGAGGAGCGTCGCGGCCTGATCGACGGCCCGGCGGTCGACGTCGAGGTGGGTGACGGCGCGGACCTTCCGCACGGCGACGGCGTTCACCAGGACGCCGGCCTCGCGCGCGCGCGCGACGAGCGTCGCCGCGTCCGGGGCCCCCTCCTTCAGGGAGAAGATCACGATGTTGGTCTCGACCGACGCCGGATCGAGGTCGATCCCGGGAAGATCGCCCAGCCGCTCGGCGAGCCGCGCCGCGTGTGCGTGGTCCTCCGCCAGGCGGGCGACGTGGTGGTCGAGGGCGTAGAGACCGGCGGCGGCGAGGATCCCGGCTTGGCGCATCGCTCCGCCGAACATCTTCCGCAGGCGGTGGGCGCGGTGGATCGTCTCCCGCGTCGACGCGATCACCGAGCCGACCGGGCAGCCCAGCCCCTTCGACAGGCAGAAGGTCGCCGTGTCGAACCCCGACGCCCAGTCGGCGGCGGGGATGCCGGTCTTCACCTGCGCGTTGAAGATCCGCGCGCCGTCGAGGTGCGCCTTCATCCCCAGCGAACGCGCGGTGGCGACCACGTCGCGCAGCGTCTCGAGCCTCCAGACCCGACCCCCGCCGCGATTGTGGGTGTTCTCGGCGGCGACCAGCGTCGTCGGCGCGTAGTGGTGGTTGTCCTCCTTGAACGCGGCGCGCACGTCGGCCGGTTCGAACGTCCCCCCCTTCCCAACCGCCTGGAACTGGACGCCGCTCAACGCCGCCCCGGCGCCCCCTTCGTAGAGGAAGCAGTGGGAGCCCTCGCCGGCGATCACCTCGTCGCCGGGGCGCGTGAGGCTGCCTATCGCCACCTGGTTCGCCATCGAACCGCTGGGCACGAACAGCGCCGCCTCCTTGCCGAGCAGCGCCGCCGCGCGCTCCTCGAGGCGGCGGACGGTCGGGTCCTCGGCGTAGACGTCATCGCCGACCTCGGCCTCGGCCATGGCCCGTCGCATCGCGGGAACCGGCCGGGTGACCGTATCGCTACGAAGGTCGATCATCGCCGGCGACGATAGCGGACGAAAGCCCAGGCGCTACAACTCGAAGACCATGTAGCTCAGGAGCAGATCCATGTCCTGCGTCGACTGGCTCTCGTTGTGGAACGTGGTGTAGATGACCGAGCCCGCGCCGGCGGCGAACTGGACAGCGAGCGGGGCTTCCGGGACCGGCTCCATCTCGAACGTCTCCCAGCTGAAGGCCGAGGGGTCCCCCTTCACCAGCACCCGCGAACCCGATGCCGCCGAGGTGGCGATCACCCACGAGGGCAGGTCGTAGTTGAGGTTCACCGTCGTCGAACCGAGCGCCTCCTCGAGCGCGGGGTCGACCACCGTCGCCGTGAGCGGACCGTCTTCGCCGACGGCGCCGGCGTTCCGCACGTTGTCGTCGCCGTAGAAGTCGATCGACGACGGGAACGCCACCTCGACGAAGTCGTAGGCCCAGTCGGAGGCGTAGAGCGATCCGCCGGCGTCGACGTAGGTCTGGAGGTTGGTGATCACCGTCTGGTTGGTGAAGAAGCTCGCCTCGTAGATCCCGCAGTTGAGGAAGACGATGTCGTACTCCGACATCAACGAGAGGTTGGTCAGCAGGTCGGCGTCGGTCGGCGAGGTGCCGTTGAGCCCGTCGTAGAGCGTCACGTCGGTGATCCCGACGTCGGCCAGGATGTCCTGGATCGAGTCCCAATCGCCGGTGACGACGGCGACGTGGGCCGACGCCGAGTCGAGGCAGGTCGGCTCGGGGAGTTCCGTCTCCTGTCCTTCGATCACCTCCACCTCCTGCGACGAGGTGAACGACCCCTTCTCGATGTGGAGCGTCTGCGTTCCGGCGTCGACGTTTGTGAGCCGGAAACGGCCGTCGAGGTCGGTGTAGGTCTCGTTGACCGACTCGTCGGTGCGGACGACGAAGACGTGCGCCTCGGCGAGCCAGATGTCGCCGTTCGGGCCGCAGACGCGCCCGCGGATCGATCCCATCCCTTCCGGGATCGGGGTCGTCTCGAGCTCGTTGTCGTTGCACCCGAGGGCGGCGATCGAGAGGAGCGCGGTGAGAAAGAGCGACAGGTGGGGGTTCTTCATTGCCCTTCGACCGCAGCAACTACCGTACCGGTTACGGTTGAATCCATCCGCCAAAGAGGCTTGAAAAGACTGGAGCTTTTCCGCTGCGCCGACCGAGGCCGTCGAGCCCGGCGACATCGCGACAGAGTGTCGCGATCGACTGCGGCACCGAGTCGCCATCCAACCTGAATGGGTGCTCGTCGCAACGATCGCCGAAACGCACGGTTGAACGGCGAAGTGATCGGTGTGGCGACGAGGTCGCTCCAGGACCACGCCATCCTGGCGCAGCGGCGATTCGGAAAGTGACGGTACCCTCTTCCACCGTCGGACATCGGTCCGAGGTCCCGCCCTACGGCGTGGCCGACGCCCGTGCCGTCGGGGGGTCGAGCTCGCCCGACGCCGCCATCGACAACCAGATCGAGAGGATCTCCTTGGGTCGACCGCCGGCGATCATCCGGCCGTTGACGAACAGGGTCGGCGTGGAGGCGACGCCGACCTGGTCGGCGATGACGACGTCGTCGGCGACCTTGGCCGCGATGTCCATGTCGGCCATGTCCTTCTCAAACCTCGGCAGGTCGAGCGCGAGCGACTTGGCCATCTCCAGGATCTTGGCGCGAGAGACGTCCGGCTGCGCGGCGAAGAGCAGGTCGTGCATCGGCCAGAACTTCTCCTGCCGGCCGGCCGCCTCGGCCGCCGCCGCCGCGAGACAGGCGTTCGGGTGCTTCGGACGCGTGATCTTCGGATTGCACGCCATGTCGAGCGGGTAGTGCCGGTAGAACAGCTGCACCTCGCCCGGGTGCTCCTTCACGAACTCCGCGAGCACCGTCGACGCGCGCTTGCAGGCCGGACACTCGAAGTCGGAGAACTCGACGATCACCAGCTTTGCGCCGGAGGAGCCTTTTGCGTGCGCGCGGGCGGCGCCCGGATCGAGATACGGAGCTTCCAGGATCTCTTCACGCGCCAGCTCGGCCACCTCCTTCTTGGCGCCGGCACCCGCGATCTGGGTCTCGCCCGGACCGTTGAAGAACGGCCCCGGCCGGAGGATCGCCCAGAGCACGAGCGCGACGACGACAAGCCCGAGTCCGTAGGCGAGCGGCCGCTTCGCCTGCTGCCGATCCCAGTCCTCCTTCAGCGCGGGCAGAAGCGCGGACGGCCCGCCGAGAGCCCCCCAGCTCGTGATCAGGAGCCCGAGGTTCACGCCGTAGAGCGCGAGGCAGTAGAGGCACAGCTTCTTCAGGACGAACTTCGAGACGTAGAAGAGGAAGCCCGAAAAGGCGACCGCTCCGACCGAGAAGAGGAAGGCGTAGGCGACCGACGGTCCCCCTTCACGGGGGCCCTTGCGGAGTCGCATCCAGGCGAGAACGGCGGTGACGACGTAGCCGACCAGGCCCAGGAAGGCGACCGGCACGCCGCGGATCTCGGAATATTCGCTGGCGTTGACCGCCGCGCAATCGAAGGTGGCGTCCTTGCCGCATCCCGGGAGCGTGGGGTGTTCGTAGTGCTCCCAGGTGAGCAGACCGCCGAGGGCGGCGCCGACGATCGCCAGTGAAAGCAACCCCAGGCACCACCGTCGGCGGGGATCGGTCGGCGTGGAGTCGGTCGGAGCGGTCACGGAAGGGCCGATCCTAGCGGAAGCGGTCGCGCCGTTCCAAGCGGAAGCGGCGCCGTTCCTCGGCCTCCTGGTAGCGGCGGCGCTCCTCGCTCGTCTCCGGATGCAGCGGCGGCACGTGGCGAGGGAGGCCGTCATCGCCGAGTGCGACGAAGGTGAGGAAGGCGTGACAGCAGCGCAGGCGCTCGCCCGAGTGCGCGTCCTCGGAGAAGACCTCGACCCCCACCTCGACGCTGGTACTCCCCGCGTAGTTCACCTGCGCGTTGAGCACCACCACCATCCCGACCTTGATCGGCGCCACGAAGTGCAGGTCGTCCATCGAGGCGGTCACGACGGTGCCTCGACAGTGACGCTGGGCGGAGATGGCGGCGGCGATGTCGATCCACTCCATCACCCGCCCGCCGAAGACGGTGCCGAGGGCGTTCGCGTCGGACGGGAGCACGAACTCCGTCTTGGTGACGAAGGAGTCGCGGGGCGGGCGGCCGGGGAGGACGACGAGCGGTTCCTTGGCCGGGGCGGTCGAAGCGCGTGCGGCGGGTCCCGCGGCGGTCCGCGGCGCGACGGTTCTCTTCCTCTTCTTCACGATGGAGAGGATCTTCGAATTCGGGCGATGCGCCAAGCATCGCGCCGGTTGCGGTTGGCGTGCGGGGTCTCGCAGCCGCGTTCCTTGACCCACCCGGATCCTCCCGCTACAAACCTCCGTCCCCTTTCCGGAGGTCCCTCATGTCCGCCCCCTCCCCCGCCGCGCCGCTTGCCCTCCCCCCCACCAAGCTCCTGATCGGCGGACAGTGGCTCGACGCCTCCACCGGCCGCACCTTCGAGACGGTGAACCCCGCCACCGAGGAGGTGACGGCGCGGGTCGCGGAGGCGGGCGGCGAGGACGTCGAGCGGGCAGTCGCGGCGGCGCGGAAGGCGTTCGATGCCGGTCCGTGGCCGAAGATGGCGGCGGTCGAGCGCGGAAAGGTGTTGCGGCGGATCGCCGACGGGATCCGCAAGAATCTGCCGCTGTTCGCCGACCTCGAGACGGCCGACACCGGAAAGACGCTGTTCGACTCCGGGAAGGTCGAGGTGCCTCTGGCGGCGGAGATCTTCGAGTACTACGGAGGCTGGGCCGACAAGGTCTACGGCGAGACGATCCCGGTGCGCGGAAACGCACTCGCCTTCACCCTGCGCGAGCCGGTCGGCGTCGTGGGGATGATCACGCCGTGGAACTTCCCCCTGATGCTCGCCACCTGGAAGATCGCGCCGGCGCTCGCGGCGGGGAACACCTGCGTGCTCAAGCCGGCGCAGTTGACGCCGCTGACCGCGCTGAAGCTGGGCGAGATCGCGCTCGAGGCGGGGCTGCCGGAAGGCGTTCTAAATGTCCTTCCGGGTCCCGGACGATCGGTTGGCGAGGCGCTGGTGAAGCACGCGGGGATCGACAAGATCGCCTTCACCGGTTCGACGGAAGTTGGCAAAGGGGTTCTGCGCGGGTGCGCCGACTCGATCAAGCGCGTATCGGTCGAGCTCGGCGGGAAGAGCCCCAACGTCGTCTTCGCCGACGCCGACGCCGAAGCCGCCGTCCGCGGCGCACTGACCGGGATCTTCTACAACAAGGGGGAGGTGTGCGCCGCCGGATCGCGCATCTTCGTGGAGAAGGCGGTCTACGAGCCGGTCGCCGAGGGGATCGCGAAAAAGGCGGCCGCGATGACGGTCGGCGATCCACGCGACAAGGGGACCCGGATGGGGCCGGTGATCTCCAAGGGGCAGCTCGACACCGTGCTCGCCTACATCGAGTCGGGGAAGAAGGAGGGGGCGAAGCTCCTGGCGGGGGGAGAGCGGGCCGGGACCGGCAAGGGTTTCTTCGTGCAGCCGACCGTCTTCGGCGGCGCCACCAACGCGATGAGGATCGCCCGCGAAGAGATCTTCGGGCCGGTGGCGACGTTGATCCCCTTCGACGACTTCGACGACGTGGTGCGCCAGGCGAACGACACCGTCTACGGGCTCGCTGCCGGGATCTGGACCCGCGATGTGAAGAAGGCGATCCGCGCGGCGAAGGCGATTCGCGCCGGAACGGTCTGGGTCAACGCCTACAACCTCTACGATCCGGGGCTTCCGTTCGGCGGCTTCAAGCAGAGCGGCTTCGGCCGCGAGCTGGGGGCGCACGCGCTCGAGCAGTACACCGAGACCAAGAGCGTCTGGATCGATCTGTCGTGAGGCTCCTCGCCGCGCTGACACTGTTCCTGTCGCTCGCCGGATGCGTCCGCCGGCTGCCGCCGCCGGTCCCGGCGCACGCCCCCCTTCCCTCGGCCGATGCCGCGTACCAGGCCTGGGGTCGCGTGCTGGCGGCGAACGTCGACGGGCGCGGCCGGATCGACTTCGACCGGGTGACGCGCGAGCCCGCCGACCTCCACGCCTACGTCGCGTGGGCGGCGGCGAACGGCCCGCGCTCGACGCCGGCGGCCTTTCCGTCCAAGGAGGACGCGCTCGCCTATCACCTGAACACCTACAACGCGTTGGCGATGTTCAACGCCGTCACCAACGACGTCCGGCCGGTCGACAAGATCCGCTTCTTCTTCCTGACGACGCTCGCGATCGACGGCGCGCCGATGTCGCTCTACGCGTACGAGAACGACGTCATCCGCCCGTTCGGTGAGCCGCGGATCCACTTCGCCCTCAACTGCATGGTGCGCGGCTGCCCGCGGCTCCCGCAGGAACCGTATCGCGCGGCGTCGCTGGAGAAGCAGCTCGAGGAGGGCGCGGTCCTGTTCCTCAACGAGGAGCGGAACGTCCAGGTCGACGACGGACGCAAGACCGTGAGGCTCTCGTCGATCCTGAAGTTCTACACCGAGGACTTCCTCGCGGCCGAGCCGTCGCTGATCGCCTACGCGAACCGCTACCGCGAGCGGAAGATCCCCGGCGACTACCGGGTCGAGTTCATCCCCTACGACTGGACGCTGAACCGCCCGTGACCTCCGCGATCGGCGGCATCCCGGAGACACGCCGCACGGCCTGGACGCGCACGGGGCTCCGCGCGGTCCTGGGGGTGGTGACGCTCGGCGCGGGGGTGGGGAAGGCGCTCGACCTCGCCGGGTTCGCGGCGGTGCTGGACACCTATCGCGTCCTCCCGCCGGCGGCCCAGCTGCCGCTCGCCGTCGCGGTCGCCGCCGTCGAGATCGCGCTCGGGCTCTGGACCCTGGCCGGCTTCCGGCTACGCGAGGCGGCCCTGTTGCTCGTCGCCTCCAACGCGGGGTACGGCGCGTGGCTCTCGATCGCGCTCGCCCGCGGCCTCGAGATCCCGAACTGCGGTTGCTTCGGCGTCTTCCTCGCGCGGCCGCTCCGCTGGTACTCGCCGCTGGAGGACGTGGTGCTGGTCCTGCTCTCCGGTCTGCTGTGGCGGCTGGCGCCGCGAGGGCCGGCGCGCGGCGCGGGGCCGGCGGCGACGATCGCGATGCTCGGGGTATTCGCGGCCGCCTCCTCGCCCGCCGGGGCCGAACCGCCGGCCGGCGACTTCCGCCCGTGGTTCGAAGAGGACGGGATCGCGGTGGAGATCGCCCGCGTACCGGAGGGAGCTCCCTGGATTCGCGCCACCGCCACGATCGATGCGCCCCCCGCGGCGGTCGCGACCCACCTCGCCGACTTCGCGCGCTACCGGGCGACGTTCGACCCGGTGTTGAAGGCGGTCACCGTCCTCGGTCCGCTCTCCGAAGGCGAAGGGGCCCGGTTGCACCTGGTCTGGCCCTATCCGTGGCCGCTTCGTCCCCGCGATGCGGTCGTCGCGTATTCGTGGACGCGGGACCCATCCGGTGACCGAGCCACGCTTCGCTGGCGCAACGACGCCCGGAGCGACGATCCACCGGGCGTCGGCGTGCGCATCGAGCGCGTCGAAGGGGAGACCCGGATCGAGCCGGACGGCCCAGGGAGGACGCGGATCGTCTACACCTTCCTGGGCGAACTCGGCGGCCGCTTCGGCAAGAGCTCCAGCGAGAGGGCCTGGCGAGGACAGCCGCTCCACTACGTGCGGTCGCTGCGGCGGGCCGTCCGCCGCGAGTGACCCTCCGGGCGGCGCGCGTCACCGGCCGAGGAGATCGGCGGCCCGACGCCACGCGGCGATCGGATCGAAGCCGGCGACGACGGAGACCTCCCGCGAGCCCCGCCCGAACTCGAGCCAGCCGCCGCGGTGCCAGGTGACGCGATCGCGCTCGACGCGGAACGGCGCCGGGTCGAGGGCGTAGAGCGCCGCGACCAGGTCCCAGACCGGAAAGGCGTTCGATCCCTTCAGAAGGCGCGCGCGCCAGAGCCACCTGCGCGCGCCGCGGCGCAAGTAGTCGCCGACGGCGCCGCCCACCATCGCAAGATCGCGCGGTCCGGCTCGCAGCCGCCGGGTGACGTCGAGCGGGAGGATCGTCCACGGCACGTCGGATTCGACGAGCGCCCGGGTCGCCGCGAGGTCCTGCGTGAAGTTGAACTCGTGCGGCCAGACCGGCGGCCAGCGGCCGTGCGACGTGCGATTGCCGCCGACGGCGATCACTTCGGCGAGGGCGCCGCGAACGGCCGCCGTGCCGAGGTCGATCGCCGCGGCGACGTCGGTCAGCGGACCGAGGGCGAGAACGCGAACCGCGGTCGGGCTGCCGGCGAGGGCACGGGCGGCCTCGCTCGACCGGACGCGGCGTCGGCCCGCGCCCCGAAGAAGCGGACCGGCATAGCCGCACAGGGCGGCCAGGCGCGCGTGGTTTGCGGCGGCTCTCCGCTCGGAGGTGTTCCCGAAGACGCTCGCCAGCGCGGCGATCGGCGCGCCTCCCCGGAGCAGCGCCGCGATCGCGAAGGCGTCGTCGACATCGCCGAACGGACTGCCGAGTCCGTTGTCGGAACTGACGAAGAGCGGCGCCGCGGTCGCCACGGAGACCGTTCCGGCGGCCGAGCGAGGACCCTCCGGCGTCGGCCGCTGCAGGAGGGTCATCCCTCGGCCGCAGTCGCGGTATCGGAGTCGGCCGCGGCCGCGGTCCCGGCCGCGCCGCCCGGTCCGGCTGCCGACGCGACGAAGACCGGCAAGGCCGGATGTCCCCGCAGAACCGGCGTCGAACCGGGAACCCGCCCCGCGCGGATGTCCTCGTAGTAGGCATCGCGGATTCCGGTGGCGTTGACCTCGCACATCGAGACCAGCCGATCGCCGACCGGCACGTGGAAGACGCACAGGTCGATCCGCTCCCGGCCGGCCGGCGTCGCGACCTGCTCCTTCCCCATGAAGTGGTGACTGACGATCAGCAGGCCGTTCACCTTCGCCCGGCCCCGGATCCACCGGAGCAGCAGTCGACCGGGGCGCGCCGGATCGAGGCGGCGCAACAGGTGCGGTACGTAGCGCCCACGATCGCGGACGATCAGGTCGACCGCGCGCGCCACCACCCCGACGGCGCGCGCCATCGCCTGCGCGCGGGAGTCGCCACGGAAGCTCAATCCGCCGAACCTCCGCCAGAAGCGCTCGCCGGAGGCCTCGTCGATCGGGTCCCCCGAGACGCGCGCCGGACGGAAGACCGGCTCGCTCCCCTCCTGCCGGACGACGTAGCCGGGAACGTAACGGTTGCAGGCCGAGTGACCCAACCACATCTGACCGCGGGTCAGCTCCCGCGGATCGGCCTCCGGACCGTAGAGGCCCTCGGCGATCTTCTCCCAGAGCCGGTCGACCTCGACCCCGCCCCCCAGCCCGTCGACCGTCCGCCCGACCTGCGCCATCGGCTGGAAGCTGATCATCTTGAAGACGTCGGCGTTGCGCGTGAGCCAGCGCATCACGGCCGGCACGCCGTCGAGGTTCCCGGGCTCGACCGTCATCGTCGTCGCCGCCTGCACGAACGCGCCGGTCTCGCGGCGGACGGCGCGCAGCATCCCGGCGAACTCGTCCCGGAGCGGGTTGAGCGCCTCCTCGGTCCGCGCGTTCTTGTAGGCCGCCCCCTTCCGCCCACGCTGCGTGGTGTCGACGTGGATCGAGACCTCGCGCATCCCGCCTTCCGCGACCAGGCGCTTCAAGAGCCCCGGTTGGCGACGGAAGGTATCGCCGTGGGTCATCACCATCGGGATCAGTCCGATTTCGTACGAATACCGCAGGAGCTCGATCACCTCCTCGGCCGGCCGGAGGGTGATCTCGCCGTCGGTGAGCTGCAGGTTCCCCTTGTAGCCCAGCGTGGGTCGGAGCCGACGGATCTGCGCCTTGATCTCCTCGATCGGCTGCGGCGGAATCTGATTCGCCTCCTCGCCGAGGTAGCAGCCGGTGCAGGCGAAGTCGCAGCGCGGCATCGCGCCGATCGTCGCGCCGCACCCTTCCGCGTGGCGTCCGTACATCTGTTGGGCCGTCCGCAGCCACTCCGGGAGCCGCGCCCAGGCGCGCGCGAGGTTCGCCTTCGTCTCCGGGGGGACGGGACGGAGGAGGATCGAGAGGAGGCTGGCGGGCCTCGAGTTGCCGACGTGGATGCGCAAGGCCTGCGTTATACCACCCGTGGGCGCCAGGCCGCTGCGGTAGACTCGAACGTCGATGCGCCGTGCCTCCCCGGTCCCGCGACGAAACGCCGCGGCTCTCCTGCTTCCGCTGGCCACGGGGTGCGGCGGCGGCGAGCGGCTCCCGCTCGACGGGGAGTATTTGCGGGCCGCGTTCCACCTCGCCGTCGCCTGCGAAGACGATCCGGACGAGCTGCACACGCGGGACCTCCTCTACCCCGTCAACGTCGAAGGGCAGACGTTCCGGTTCGAGGAGTCGCGCGGGCAGGTCCGGGTCACGTGGGCCGGGCGGCAGGTGGCCTTCGGGGAACGGCTCGGCGACGTCGTGTCGCTCCGGTTCCTCCGTCCCGATCCGTTCTCGGCGCCAGTCGATTGGCGCTTCCGCGGCCGGATCCGCGACGATCTCCGCTTCCACGAGCGGACGCTGGTCGGCACGATCGTCTCCGGCCGGTACCACGATCCGGAGCACGGGGAGTGCGACATCTCCCCCAGCAGCGTCGCCTGGTTCACCACCCGGCCCCGGGACCTCGGAGCGACGCTCGATCCGGCGAAGGACGCGGAGGCCGCGGGCGACTGGACGCGGTTCGTCTGGTTCCTCGACATCGGCCCGCTGCCGATGGTCCCCAAAGGGGGGCTCGGACCCCGCGGGCAGTCGTTGCGCCTCTTTTCGCTCGCCTCGACGGGAGGCGGACGGATCACCACCGGCGACGACGCCGCGTTCGTCGACAACGGCTTCGAGACGGCTCCGTTCCCGGGATCGGCCCAGGGATCGTCCGTCGTCTTCGAGCAGGCGGAGTACGCCTGGCACCTCGTCTTCTCCCAGGACGTCGTGTGGGAACGGCCCGCGTCGGACGACCCGGGGATCCGCCGCGTCCTCGCCGGATTCGTGACCGGCAGCGTGCGGGTCGCCGAGGAGAGCTATCCCAACGGATTCGACGGACCGGTGGGGATGGTGGAGCTCGTCAATCCGGGGATGGCGTTCTGGCTCGACGTCGAGGACCGGGCCGCCGCCGGTTCCGTCCGCCATTCCGCGATCACCATCGCGGCCGCCGGCGGCGCGGACGACACGTTGACACTCGGATCCCCGTCGTCTACCTCTCCCGCATGCCTCTTTGCGAGTACGAGTCCCGCGACGGCGTCGCCCTGCTCACGCTGAACGACCCGCCGGCGAACGCCTACTCCTACGAGATGTTCCGCGCGATCGACGACGCGATCCTGCGGGCGCGCTTCGACCCCGCGGTGCACGTGCTGGTGCTGACCGGGAACGGCGAGAAGTTCTTCTGCGCGGGGGCGAACATCGACATGCTGTCGAAGGCCGACCCCACGTACAAGTACTACTTCTGCCTCCACGCCAACGAGACGCTCCTGCGGCTGGAGCAGACGCCGAAGCTGGTGATCGCGGCGCTCAACGGGCACACCGTCGGCGGCGGACTCGAGATCGCGCTGGCGGCCGACCTCCGTATCGCCCGCAAGGAGGCCGGGAAGATCGGGCTTCCGGAGGTGACGCTCGGGGTGCTGCCCGGAACCGGCGGAACGCAGAGGCTGGCGCGGATCGTCGGCCGCTCGCGCGCGATCGAGATGATGGTCGAGGGTCGAACGATGTCGCCGCTCGAAGCCAAGGAGGCGGGGCTGGTCGACAAGTTGTTCGAGAGCGAGCGCTTCCGGGAGCGCGTGATCGAGTATGCCCGCGGCTTCTGCCCGCCGGGAAAGGCGTCGCTCGCCGTCGGACGGATCAAGCGCGCGGTGCAGTCGGGCCTGGAGGTGGGACTCGAGCAGGGCCTGGCGCTCGAACGCGAGCTGCAGGCGGGGCTGTTCGCGTCGGACGACGCGCGCGAAGGGTTCCGCGCCTTCGTCGAGAAGCGAGCACCCTCGTTCAAGGCGCGCTAGCGTGGCGTCGGCACGACCGATGTCGACCGAGACGCTGCTTCCGCTGCTGCGGCAGCTCGCCGGGCCGGCGGGCGTGCGCGTGGTCCGGGAACGGGCCGCCGGCGATGCGCGCCCCACCGGCGTCTGCGTCCTGAAGGGCACGGTGGTCGTCGTCCTCGACCCCGCGACCCCGGCGGTCGAGGAGTGCCACCTCCTCCTCGACGCGTTGCGCAAGGTCGACCTGTCGGGGATCTTCGTTCCGCCGGCGGTGCGGGAAGCCCTCGACTAGAATCCCGCGGCGTGGCCTCGCCGAAGGCGGGCTTCCTCGGTCCGAATGCCGGAGCTTCCCGACATCACCGTCTACGTCGAAGCCCTCGAACGGCGCCTGCGTGACCGGCCGATCGCCAGGATCCGGCTGGCCAGCCCTTTCGTGGTTCGCAGCGTCGACCCTCCGATCCGGACGGCCGAAGGGAGGCGCGTCCTCGCGGTGCGGCGGCTCGGGAAGCGGATCGTGGTGGCGCTGGAGAACGACCTGTTCCTCGTGATCCATCTGATGATCGCCGGACGTCTCCACTGGAAAGAGAGACCCGGGGCCAAGCCGCCGGGGAAGATCGGGCTCGCGGCGTTCGACTTCCGGGACGGAACGCTGCTCCTCACCGAGGCCAGCAGCCACAAGCGCGCCTCGATCCACCTCGTCCGCGGGGAGGCCGGTCTCGCGGAGCACGCGCGGGGAGGGATCGAACCGCTCGAGGCGACGCCGGCGGTGTTCGCCGAGGCGCTGCGCCGCGAGAGCCACACGCTGAAGCGCTTTCTCACCGATCCCCGCCTGATCGCGGGGATCGGCAACGCCTACTCCGACGAGATCCTCCACCGGGCGCGAATGTCGCCGGTGACGCTCACCCGCACGCTCGACGACGCCGCCGCCGCGCGCCTCCACCGTGCCGTGCGCGAGACGCTCGTCCTCTGGACCGACCGGCTTCGAACCGAGACGGGCGATCGTTTTCCCCAAAAGGTCACCGCCTTCCGCGAGGGGATGGCGGTCCACGGCCGGTACCGCAAGCCCTGCCCGGCCTGCGGCACCCCGGTCGCCCGGATCCGGCACGCCGAGAACGAGACGAACTACTGCCCCCGCTGCCAGACCGGCGGGAAGCTGCTCGCCGACCGCGCCCTCTCCCGGCTTCTTCGCGGCGATTGGCCGCGCACCGTCGAGGAGATGGAGGAGCGCAAGGCGACCGCGCGCGATTCGACCTAGACGAACTCGACCCTGGTGATCGTCAGCTCCAGCTCTCCGGCAGGGCGGGTGACGAGGACGTCGTCGCCGACCTCCTTGCCCAGCAGCGCGCGGCCGATCGGAGAGACGTGGCTGATCTTTCCTTGCGCGGCATCGACCTCGTCCTGGCCGACGATCTGGTAGACGGACGCCTTTCCGTCCTCGTCCTTCACCGTGACGGTGGCGCCGAACACCACGCGCGTCCCGGAGAGCGTCGCCGGATCGACGATCATCGCCCGCTCGATCCGGTCGTTCAGGAACTCCAGGCGGCGGTCGATCTCCCGCAGCTTCTTCTTCCCGTAGATGTATTCGGCGTTTTCCGACCGGTCGCCGAGGGCCGCGGCGTCGGCCACCTCCTGCACCACCTTCGCTCGGTCGACCTTCCAGAGGCGGTCCCGCTCCTCGACCAGCCGGCGGTAGCCGGCCTTGGTGATCGGGTTCCCCTTCGGGACCGAGCCGCTCCTACTGGACATCGAGCACCACCTTGCCGAACCCCTCCCGCCGCTCGAGGTACCGGTGGGCCTCGGCCGCCTCCGCGAGCGGGAAGACCTTCGCCACCACCGGCTTGAGCCGGCCGGCCTCGATGCCGTTCAGGATCTCGAACATCTCCGCCTTGGGTCCCATCGTCGAGCCGAGGAGCGACAGCTTCTTGTAGAAGAGGTAGCGCAGATCGGTCTCCGCGTCGTGGCCGGTCGTGGCGCCGCAGGTGACGAGCCGTCCGCCGGCGGTGAGGGAGAGGATCGACTTCTCCCAGGTCGCCCGGCCGACGTGCTCGAAGACGACGTCGACGCCGCGCTTTCCGGTCAGCCGCTTCACCTCCGCGAGGAAGTCCTGTTTCTCGTAGTCGATGGCGTGGTCGGCGCCGAGCTCGCGCGCCGCCAGGAGCTTGCGCTCGCCCCGCGCGGTGGCGATCACCACCGCCCCGCGCATCTTCGCGATCTGCACGGCCGCGCTTCCGACGCCCGAACCGGCGGCGTGCACCAGCACCCACTCGTCCGGCCGAATCTGCGCACGGGTGACGAGCATCTGCCACGCGGTCTGGAACACGAGCGGCACGGCGGCCGCCTCCGCGAACGACAGGCGCTTCGGCCTGGGAAAGACGTTGACCGCGGGGACGCGAATGCGTTCCGCGTAACCGCCCCAGCGGTGCTCGCCGAAGATCCCGTAGGCGCGGCAGTGATGATCGCGACCGGAGAGACATTCGCGGCACCGCATGCAGGAGACGCCCGGCGCGAGAAGGCAGTCGCTTCCGACCTCGATCCCCGGCGTGTCCGACCACTCCACCGTTCCCGCGATGTCCGAGCCGAGCACGTGCGGCAGGTCGAGCTTCAACGTCGGCAGTCCGCGCCGAACCCAGAGGTCGAGGTGGTTGAGCGCCACCGCGCGGACCCGCACCACCACCTCGCCGGGCGCCGGCGTCGGATCGGCGACCTCGGCCGCTTCCAGGACCTCGGGACCACCGTGCCGGGGGAGAACGACCGCGCGCATCTCATTCCACCTCTGGGCCGGGGGTCTCCCCGAACCGGTGCCGATTCTAGTGCACCTCGCGGTGACCCTCCCGGAACGAAATCCGCCGCCGGCGACCGTGGTCATCCCTTGACCATCGCCTCGACCGCTCGGTACGCTTCGCGTCGACGGTGCTCTGGCTCGAACGGATTCGCGAAGCGGCGCTGCGCGCGTGGCAGGGGGACGAGGCCGCGGAGCGGATCCTGATCGTCGAGGCGCACCCTGCGATCGGGAGTTCGCTCGCCGAGCTCTCGGCGGCCGTGGGCGGCGACGGTGGCCGCGTCGTCACGGCCCGGGTGAAGGGGCTCGCCGTTCCCGGCGAGGAGGAACCGCTCGCCGCGCGCGCGCTGCTGCGCCTGCTGTCCCCTTCCCTCGCCCGCTCGCTTCCCCCCGGATCGGGGCCGGCCGCGTTCGCGCGCGCGGCGATGTCGGTCATCGAGCGTGCCGAAGGTCCGTTGGTCCTGGTGCTCGAGGAGGCGCAACGGGCCGACCACGCCACCGTGCGCGCCTGGTGGGCGTTGGCACGCCGCCTGGCGGTCCCCGGCCCTTCGTCGAGGGCGGTCTCGGTGGCGGTTCTCTCTCATCCTCCCCGCGAGAACGACCCCTGGGACCTCGCCGACCGCGCGCTCGGCGCGCAGATCCGGCTGCGCCGCGTGCGCGTCGAACCGGCCGAGGCTCCCCGCCGCCGTCCGGGACCGGAGCAACGCCCGAGCGGAGCCTTTCGCGCCGTGCGACGTGTCGACCGATCGAATCGCGCCGCCGGCTGGGCAATGCGAGCCGCCGCCGCGGCGATCGATGGCCGGACCTCGGAGGCCGAGCGCCTGGCGCTGCGCGCCGAGGAGGCGGCCGAGTCCGCGGACGACCTCGTTGCGGACGCCGCCGCGGCCGTCGCGCGAGCGGTCGCGGCGCTCGGCTGCGGCGCGCCGGATTCGCGGGAGCGCCTGGACGACGCCGTCGTGGCCGCCGAGTTGGCCGGAGATCCCCGGTGGATCGCAGCGACGCAGTTGACCACGTGCATCGCCGCGACGGCCGCCGGAGATCTCCATCGGGGACAGGTGGCGGCGGATCGCGCGAAGTCGGGTGCGCATCTGCTCCCCCGCGCGCTCGCCGCGTTGCGCCTCGGACTCTCCGCCGAGTGCGCGCTTCGCGCGCGCGACGGGGTCAAGGCGGAGTCGGCCCGCCGGGAGCTCTCCGACCTGGCGCGCGCCGGCTCGATTGCGGCGGGGGCCATCGAGGAGTGGATCGGCGGGCTCGGCGACCGGTTCGCTCAGATCGGATCGCCCGTCGCACGCCTGTCGAGCGCCGCGCGCCGTCTCGAACGGTACGGCTGGCACCTCCTCGCCGGACGGGCCTGGATGGACGCGGCCGCCGCCGCGGAGACGGCAGCCGACATGCCGCGCGCGCTCGAGCTTCTCTCGCTCGCGCGCGCCGCGTGGAGCCGGAGCGGGAACGTCGAGTCCGCGGCCACCGTCGACCGTCTCCTTTCGGAGGGCCTGAGTGCCCGGGGCGCGCGCGGCCAACCCGAAACGCTCGAAGCGTTGCTGCCGATGCTCGACGCGCAGTCACCGGAGGAGGCGGCCTCCCGCGCGCTCGAGGTCGCGCTGGCGTTGGTGCCGGCCCGCGGTGGGTCGGTCGCGCTCGGCTCGCCCGAGTTCCATCGCGTCGTCGCCCTGCGAGGTCGGGCGCTTTTCGCGGCGGTGCCCGGTCCGGGGGATCTTCGGCTGCCGGTCGTTCTGCGCAGTCGCTCCGGGCTCGAGATCGGCCGCCTGGTGCTCGATCGGCGGGAGAGCGATCCACGGTTCTCGCGCGAGGAGCGACGCCTCGTGGAGGTGGTCGCCGAGCTCGCCGCCGCCTCGGCCGACGCACGGGACCGGAGATCCCTCGTCCGGTCGACCCCGTGGACGTCGGTCGAGGGACCGCTTCCCAAGGCGGGCGCGGCCGCGCGGGCCACCCTCGACGATCGACTGAAAGCAACCGAGCATGCGAGCCTCCTCGAATCCCTCGCGCGCCATGGCGGAAACCTTTCGCGCACCGCGCGCGCCCTCGGGCTGTCGAGGAACGGCCTGAAGATGAAGCTCGCGCGCCACGGAATGCGCTAGGATCCGGCGCGCAGGGGGTCGGGGAGGTCTCCGATCAAGCCCGGAGGGCGAGATGGCCGAAACCACGCCGCGGATCCGCGTCGAAACCTCCGATCGGCTCGCCGTTCTCACCGTCGACCGCCCGGAGGCGCGCAACGCGATCGACAAGCGGACGGCGCGCGAGCTCGACGAGCGTCTGTCCGAGCTCGCGTCGCGCGACGACGTCCACGCATTGATCCTCACCGGCGCCGGCGGAAAGGCGTTCGTCTCCGGCGCCGACATCGGGGAGCTCTCGGCGCGCCGGCGTGACGACGCGCTCCGCGGGATCAACGCCTCCCTGTTCAAACGGATCGAGGAGTTCCCGCGCCCGACGATCGCCGCGATCCGGGGGTACGCGCTCGGCGGCGGATGTGAGCTGGCGATGGCCTGCGACCTTCGCGTCGCCGGAGAGGGGGCCGTTTTTGGCCAACCAGAGGCCGGGCTCGGGATCCTCGCCGCCGCCGGAGGCACCTACCGGCTGCCCCGTCTCGTCGGGATCGCGCGCGCGAAGGAGCTGCTCTTCACCGGCCGTCGTCTTTCCGCGCGCGAGGCATTGGAGTGGGGCCTGGTCAACCGCGTCGTCGCCGACGACGCGGTGATGGACGAGGCAAGGACGCTCGCGGCCGAAATCCTGGCCCAGAGCGCGCTCGCCGTCCGCGTGGCCAAGCTTGCGGTCAACGCCGGCGCGCGCGGCGGCGTCGACGCCTGGCGCACGATCGAGGACCTGGGGCAGGCGATCCTGTTCGAAGACGACGAGAAGGCCCGGCGAATGACCGCCTTCCTCGACAAGGGGAAGCGGAAGTGACGCCGATCGACCGAATCGTGGTCATCGGCGCCGGGACGATGGGGCACGGCATCGCGCAGGTCGCGGCCCAGATCGGCTGCCATGTGCGCCTGCACGATGTGGACGACAGGCTGATCGCCCGCGGGATGGATCGCGTCCGCCAGAACCTCGAGCGCGGCGTCGCGAAGGGGAAGATCACGGCGGTCGACCGGGACGCGACGCTGGGCCGCCTCCTTCCGGCGCCGGAACTTTCGGGCGCCGTGCTTGACGCCGACGCGGTGATCGAGGCCGCCCCCGAAACCCTGTCGGTGAAGGCCGAGTTGGCGCAGCTGTGCTTCACGTCCGGTCCTGCGCATCTCCTGTTCGCCACCAACACCTCGAGCCTCCCGATCACGGCGATCGCGGCGAAAACGGCGCGACCGTCGCAGGTCGTCGGCATGCACTTCTTCAATCCGCCCCACCTGATGAAGCTGGTGGAGATCGTCGTCGCCGATCAGACTTCCGAGGGGACGGTCGAGGCGGTGACCGCGCTTGCCCGGCGGATGGGGAAGGAGACGATCCGGGTGAAGGACTCCCCCGGTTTCGCCACCTCCCGGCTCGGCGTGCTGCTCGGCCTGGAGGCGATCCGGATGCTCGAAACCGGCGTCGCGTCGGCCGAGGACATCGATCGGGCGATGGAGATCGGCTACAACCACCCGATGGGGCCGCTTCGCCTGACCGACCTGGTCGGCCTCGACGTGCGCCTCTCGATCGCCGAGCACCTGTTCGAAGAGATCGGCGAGGCGTTCCGCCCGCCGCCGCTCCTGCGCCGTCTGGTTCGCGCCGGAAAGCTGGGGAAGAAGACCGGGCAGGGCTTCTATCGCTGGGACGCCGACTAGACTCTGGCGATGGACCGTTCCGCGCCACGGACCTTCACGCTCGTCCGGAAAGGGGTCGCCGGGTTCCTTCTCGGCGCGCTGATCGCCGCGGCGGTCTACGCCTACCTCTCGGTCCGTGCCTCCCGGCGGACGGGACGAGAGGTCGACCATTCGATGATCGATTTGCAGCTGACGCTCCAGTCCGAAGTGTTGGAGGGCTACCTGGAAGGCGATCCGGACCGCCGCGCGCGCGCCCGGTCGGTCTACGACGACCTGCTGGACGCGGCCGCCGCCGGGAAGGTCACGCGGCACGAAGCGGAGGAGCTCCAGCGCGAGTTCGATCGCGCGACGAAGGACCAGAAGCTCGAGTCCGACGAGTTCGACCGGCTCCTCGACGTCGCGGTCTCGCTGCGCGACTGAGCCGCCTGGGTCAGACCTGTTCGAAGAGGCGGCGGTACTTCTCCGGGATCGGGATGGCGCGAAAGCCGTCCATGTCGACCGTCGCGACGGTGACTCGCCCGGTGGCGCAGACCGGTCCGGCCGCACCCCGCCGCAGCGTGTAGCGGCAGGTGATCGACTTGGTTCCGATGCGTTCGACCTCGACCTCGACGTCGGCGACATCGCCGAAACGGAGGGGGGCCTTGAACTCGCTCTCCACCTTCACCGCCGGAAAGCCGATCCGCTCCCGGCCCAGCACGTCGACGTAGTGGATCCCGAACCGGTCCGAGAACATCTCCTCGAACGCGACGTGGAAGTAGTGGAAAAAACGCGGGTAGTAGACGATCCCCGCATTGTCCACGTCTGCGAATCGCACCTTGACCGCGCAGTGAAACCCCATCGAAGCGATGATATACGACCCGCCATGTCCGCGCCTTCGCGCTCCCGGGGGGAATCCCCCCAGTTCCCGCCTGCGAATCGGAGAGCGGTCGTCACCGGCGGCGGCAGCGGGATCGGCGCCCGGACGGCCGAAAGGCTCGCGGCGGCCGGCATGCAGGTGACGGTCGCCGGCCGTCGGCTCGACGCGCTGCAAAGGGTCGTCGCCGAGATCACCGCTCGGGGAGGATCGGCGACCGCCGTGCGATGCGACGTCGCCGATCCGTCGCAGGTCGACGCGCTCGCCCGATCGACCGGACCGGTCTCCGTGCTGGTGAACAACGCCGGCGTGGCGCGGAGCGCGCCGCTGGCGAAGACCGACGATAGGCTCTGGAGCGAAACGATCGCGGTGAACCTGACCGGGACGTTCCTCTGCACGCGCGCCTACCTTCCGGCGATGATGGAGACGGGCTATGGCCGCGTGGTGAACGTCGCCTCCGTCGCCGGAAAGGTCGGCTACCGGTACACCTCGGCCTATTGCGCGTCGAAGGCGGGGGTACTGGGCTTCACGCGCGCCGTGGCGCTGGAGGCGGCGCCGCGCGGCGTCACCGTCAACGCGGTCTGCCCGGGTTGGGTCGACACGGAGATGACCGACGGATCGATCGCGAACATCGTCGACAAGACGACGCTCACGCCCGAGGATGCCCGCCGCACCCTGGAACGGTTGAGCCCGCAGAATCGACTGATGACCGCCGACGAAGTCGCCGCGTTGATCGCCTACCTCGCCGGGGACGCCGCGGGCGGCATCACCGCGCAGGCGATCAACCTCGACGGCGGAGGGTTGCAGTCGTGAAGGCGCGGGTCGTGCAACCGGAGGGATGGCCGCGGCCGCGCGGCTACGCGAACGGCATCGCCGCACGCGGGGAGCTCCTCTTCATCGCCGGCCAGATCGGTTGGGACCTCGAGGGTCGCCTCGTCTCCGACGACTTCGCCGCGCAGTTCGAGAAGGCGTTGGAGAACGTGGCGGCGGTGCTTGCGGCGGCGGGTGGCGAACCGGCGCACCTCGCTCGGGTCACCGTCTACGTCACCGACAAGACGGCGTATCGCGCGGCGCAGCGTACGATCGGCGACGCGTGGCGTCGGATCCTCGGCGGCGTCTTTCCGGCGATGAGCCTGGTGCAGGTCGCCGACCTGCTGGAGAACGGCGCGCTCGTCGAGATCGAGGCGACGGCGGTCCTGCCGGGGTAGCGCCCGCGGGACGCCAACCTGGCACTGCGCCATGTTGGCGCTGACATAAGATATTGAAAGATCATAGAACTTCCTCTCAGACTTACACGATTCATAAAAATTGCGACGGGTTGAATCGGGTGGTTTTCTGATCTTTTCTGCGGACTTACAATAGAGGTCGGTCCGCTCGGCCGTTCCGCCGGGTGCCCCTCTTCCGCTCGCCGAACATTCGGACGTTCGAGCCTTCTCGCCAGGAGGGACGTTGCTCGTTCCGTCGCACCGCCGACTGCTGCTTGCAGCTGCGCTCGTCGCGCACGCCGCGGCATGCCGACCGAACGGCGCGACCCCGTGGAGCCGCGCGAAGCAGGCGGTGAACAGCGCGCCGGTCGCCAACGCGCAATCGGTGACGACGAACGAAGACACGCCGACCGCGATCACGCTCACCGCGACCGACGCCGACGGCGACCCGCTCACGTTCGAGCTCGTGACCTCGCGGACGCCGGGCGCGCCGGCGTACGTGAAGGCGTCGAATACCGGCTCCGACGACGGGTTCGGGGCGGCCATCGCCATCTCCGGCAACACGATGGTCATCGGCGCGACGGGCGAGGACTCCAGCGCCGCCGCGGTCAACGGCGATCCCACCAACGACGCGGGGCCCAACAGCGGCGCGGCGTACGTCTTCGTCCGGAATGGCGGTACCTGGACGCAGCAGGCCTACCTGAAGCCGAGCGTGAACCGATGGCACCGGTTCTTCGGGGTGAGCGTCGCCATCGACGGCGACACGATCGTCGTCGGAGCGCACGGCGACCCGTCCGGCGCCGTCGGGGTCAACGGAAGTCAGGCGGACAGCTCGGCGCAGGACAGCGGCGCGGCCTTCGTCTTCGTGCGGAGCGGCACCGTCTGGTCGGAGCAAGCCTACCTCAAGGCCTCGAACACCGAGGCCTACGACTACTTCGGGATCCGTGTCGCCGTTTCCGGCGATACGGTCGCGGTCGGCGCCGACCGTGAGGACTCGAACGCCACCGGGATCGACGGCAACCAGGCCGACAACTCCGCCGACGCGAGCGGCGCCGTCTACGTCTTCACGCGCAGCGGAAGCGCCTGGTCGCAGCAGGCGTACGTCAAGGCATCGAACGCGGAGTCCGGGGACCTCTTCGGGACGAGCGTCGCGCTGTCCGGCAACACGCTGGTCGTCGGCGCCTACGGCGAGGACTCGATTGCCACCGGAATCGACGGCAACCAGGCGAGCAACGACCTCTCCTACGCCGGAGCCGCCTACGTCTTCGTGCGGAGCGGTTCGGTCTGGAGCCAGCAGGCCTACGTCAAGGCCTCCAATACCGGCTACGACGACTACTTCGGCGAATCGGTCGCCATCGACGGCGACACGATGGTCGTCGGCGCCCGGCACGAGGACTCCGGCGCCACCGGAGTGAACGGCAACCAGTCGAGCAACGGCACGTTCAACGCCGGCGCCGCCTACGTCTTCGTGCGGAGCGGCTCGGCCTGGAGCCAGCAGGCGTATCTCAAGGCCCACAACACCGGCTGGGACGACAAGTTCGGCGCCTCGGTCGCGATCTCCGGCGATCGGATCGTGGTCGGGTCGCTTTACGAGGATTCGAGCGGAACGGGTGTGGACGGCGCCTCGTCCGACGACGCCGCGGGCGATTCCGGATCGGCCTACCTCTTCCTCCGTCGCGGAACGGAGTGGAGCCAGCTCGCCTACTTGAAGGCCTCCAATACCGGAGCGGCCGATCAGTTCGGCGAGCGGGTCGCCATCTCCCACACCGACGTGGTCGCCGGCGCCAATCGCGAGGATTCGAACGCCACCGGAATGAACGGCAACGCGTCCGACGAATCGGCCTCGAATTCCGGCGCGGCCTACGTCTACCGGATCTCCCCCGAGTCGTCCTACGTCAAGGCGTCGAATACCGGTGCCGGCGATAACCACGGCTACAGCGTCTCGGTCTCCGGAGAGACCCTCGTCGTCGGCAGCCCCTACGAGGACTCCTGCGCGACCGGAGTCGACGGAAACCAGGCCGACGAGGCCTGCCTCAATGCCGGCGCCGCCTACGTCTACGTGCGGGAGAACGGCGAGTGGACCCAGCAGGCCTACCTCAAGGCCTCCAACACCGGCGCCGGCGACAACTTCGGCCACAGCGTGTCGATCTCGAACGACACCATCGCCGTCGGCGCGCCGGGAGAGGACTCGAACTCGGCGTACAGCCCCGCGGACAACTCCCTGGCGGACGCCGGCGCGGTCTACCTCTTCGTCCGGAACGCGGGCGTGTGGACCCAGCAGCAATACGTGAAGTACAACGAGGGGGCCGGCGATCGGTTCGGTTGGAGCGTGTCGGTCTACCGCGACACGCTGGTGATCGGCGTCCCGTACGAGGACTCGAGCGGCACCGGCACGCAGCCGGCGGTCAACGAGGACGCGACCGATGCCGGCGCCGCGCAGATCTTCATCCGGAACGGCGGCCAATGGAGGCGGGACGAATGGGGCTACCTGAAGCCGACCAACACCGAGTCGGGTGACCACTTCGGATGGAGCGTCGCCGCCGTCGACGGGATGGTGGTGATCGGCGCGCCGGACGAGGACTCTGCGCTCACCGGCGTCTTCGATAACCCGAACGAGGCCGCGACCGGAAACGGCGCGTTGGGCAGCGGCGCCGCCTACGTCTACCGCCGCTGCGGAAACTTCTGGTGCGAGAACGTCATGCTCAAGGCGTCCAACACGGACGCCGGAGACAGCTTCGGAATCAGCGTCGCCGCCATCGAAGGGACGATCGCCGTCGGGGCCCACGGCGAGGACTCGAACGCCACGGGGGTCGGCGGGGACGGGTCGAACAACGCCGCATCCGCCAGCGGAGCGGTCTACGTATTCCGCGCGCTCGCCGACGATCGGTGGAACTGGGTCCAACAGGCCTACCTCAAGGCGACCAACAGCGGCGCGGACGACGTCTTCGGAGTCAGCGTCGCCCTCTCGGCGGATACCCTGGTCGTCGGGGCGAATCTCGAGGACTCGAGCGGCACGGGGTTGGACGGCGATCCGACCGACAACGCAACCTCGAACAGCGGCGCCGCCTACCTGTTCGCGCGCGCTGCAAGCGCCTGGACCCCGCAGGGCTACTTGAAGGCGACCAACACCGGAACGGACGATCGATTCGGGTCGAGCGTCGCCGTCTCGGGCAAGACGATCGTCGTCGCGGCACCGAACGAGTCGTCGAATGCCCCGGGAATCGACGGCGATCCGTCCAACGATCTCGCGTCGACCAGCGGCGCCGTCTATAGCTTCGTCCCCTCGCCGGCGCGGGGGATGCTCGCCGGCACTGCCCCGAACCTGACGTACGTTTCCGCCAAGGACCGGAACGGCCCGGATCGCTTCAGCTTTCGCGTGAGAGACGGCTTCGGAGGCGTCTCGGCCCACGCCACGGTTTCGATCACCGTCAATCCGGTCAACGATGCTCCGGTCGCGACTCCCAGGAGGACGACCTCCGCGGAGGATGCGACCCTCCCGGTGGTCCTGTCCGGACCGGACGTGGACGGCGACGCGGTGACCTTCGACGTCGAGACCGCGCCGTCGGCCTCGATCGCCTACGTGAAGCCCCGCTTCCCCCACTACATGCACTTCGGCGAGGCGGTGGCGGTCTCCGGCGACACGATGGTCGTCGGGGCCTGGCACAACTACAACGGATCGGCGGGCGTCGACGGTGAAGAGACCAACACGAACGGCGGAGCCGCGGTCGGCGCTGCCTACGTCCTTGTGAAGAAGGACGGCGTCTGGCGGCAGCAGGCCTTCCTCAAAGCGGCGAGCATCGGTGTGTGGGACATGTTCGGCGTTTCGGTCGCCATCTCCGGGGACACGGTCGTCGTCGGCGCGCCCAACGACGATTCTTGCGCGACCGGGATCAACGGAGACGCCTCGAACAACGGCTGCCTGGATTCCGGCGCCGCCTACGTCTTCGTCCGATCCGGTGGCGTCTGGCGCCAACAGGCGTACCTCAAGGCCTCCAATACGGAGGCCGAAGACCGTTTCGGCAACAGCGTCGCAATCGACGGCGACCGCATCGTCGTCGGAGCCGGTTTGGAGGATTCGTGCGCCAAGGGCGTCAATCCGTCCGGCGGGCAGTCGAACAACGCCTGTTCCAACGCCGGCGCGGCCTACGTCTTCCTGCGCACCGGAGGCGTGTGGACCCAGCAGGCCTACCTGAAGGCGTCGAATACGGAGGCGAACGATGGCTTCGCCGACGGTCCGGTCGCCGTCTCCGGCGACACGGTGGCGGTCGCTGCGGTGGGTGACGACTCCGGCGCGGTGGGGGTCAACGGCGACCCGTCGGACAACTCCCGAATCGACGCCGGCGCGGTCTATGTCTTCAAGGTCGTCGGAACGACATGGAGCCAGCAGGCCTACATCAAGGCCTCCAACAGCGATGTCTACAG
Source organism: uncultured bacterium (assembly GCA_964372275.1). Taxonomy (GTDB): domain Bacteria; phylum CAYJRR01; class CAYJRR01; order CAYJRR01; family CAYJRR01; genus CAYJRR01. The sequence goes on along the minus strand of CAYJRR010000009.1, from coordinate 596 downwards.
CCGCTTCGGCGTCTGCGGTGGCGTCGTCCTGTCGGGGAACACGCTCGCCGTGGCATCGGCCTACGAGGGATCGGCCGGAGTCGGCGTCAACGGCGATCAAAATCTGTATGGGGGAGCGCACCCGAAGCCGTCGAGCGGCGCGGTCTACGTCTTCGTGCGCAACGGGACGACTTGGAGCCAGCAGGCCTACCTCAAGGCGGCCGATCCCGACAGCATGGACGAGTTCGGTTGGCGCATCGCGCTCGACGGGAACCGGTTGGCGGTCGGCGCGCGCCTCGAGGACGGGGGGACGCGGGGGGTCGGCGGCAGCCAGGCGGACGAGTCCGGCTTCGACAGCGGCGCGGCCTACCTTTTCACCCGCAGCGGCACCACCTGGACCCAGAGCCACTATCTGAAGGCGTCGAACTCCGGTCCGATCGACCATTTCGGAGCGGCGGTCGGCCTGTCCGGCGACACGGTCGTGGTCGGCGCGCCGGCCGAAGACGGAAGCGCCTCCGGCGTGAACGGCAATCCGGACGACGAGGACGGGTTCTACGTCGGCGCGGCCTACGTCTTCGACCTCTCCGGGACGGTCGGCGGTTCGCTTTCGGGGACGG
>CAYJRR010000008.1:0-59214 GCA_964372275.1 uncultured bacterium | reverse complement strand
CCATGCGAAGCGAGGGTTGTCCGTCTTGCGGGCGAGCCCCTCCACCGTCGCGTCGTTCAGGCCCAGATTGAGGACGGTGTCCATCATCCCCGGCATCGAGAACTTCGCCCCCGAGCGGACGGAGACGAGCAGCGGGTCGGCCGGATCGCCGAGCCGGCGGCCGATGGCGACCTCGAGCGCGGCGAGACCGCGTCGCATCTCTTCGTCGATCGCCGCCGGCAACCGGTTGCCGTTCTGCACGTAACGTTTGCAGGCTTCGGTGGTGATCGTGAACCCGGGCGGAACTGGCGCGCCGGCGCGGCACATCTCCGCCAAACCGGCCCCCTTCCCGCCGAGGAGGTCCTTCATCCGACCGTTCCCCTCGGCTTCGCGCCCCGGGGCGGTGTCTCCGAACGACCAAACGAACTTTGTCGATGGCTCCATCATCGTTCCGCCGACGATAGGACAGCCCCCAGGCCGATTCAATGCGGCCGTACGCGGTGAAGAGGTGACAAACCGGCCCGCTTTTCGTTAGCGTCGTCGTCGTGGGGAGGATCGCGATCCGCGGTCGAGTCATCGCGCGACCGGTAGCCGCCCTGTTGGTTCTCGTCACCGCGACCGCGGCCGCCGCCGTCGTCGATCCCCCTCCGCAAAAACGCGCGCGCCCCACGCCGACGCCCGCCACCGCCAATCCAACTCCCCCTCCTCCCGTTCCGACTCCCGCCTCGACTCCGACTCCCTCTCCCTCCACCGTCCCCCCTCCGGCAGCGGCTCCCGCATCGGCAACGGCCACCGGTTCGGCATCGGCCCCGACCGCGGCCCCGGCCACGGTCCCGACCCCGGTCGCGGTACCGGCCCCGGCTCCGCCCCCCTCCCCCACCTCCGAAGAGGACGAACTCTCCCTCCTCTTCGCCGCCACCGAGGTCGTCACCGCCTCGAAAGCCCCGGAGCCCGCCGCCCTCGCCCCGGCCTCGATCACCGTCATCACCGCCGACGAGATCCGCCGCATGGGGGCGCGCGACCTCTCCGACGTCCTGCGCACCGTCGTCGGCATCGAGCTGACCCGCGACCAGTTCGGGGCGGTACAGATCGTCTCGCGCGGAATCCTCTCCCCGTCCGAGTCGAACCAGATCCTGCTCCTCCTCGACGGCGTCCCGGCGAACATCCCCTACTACGGCGGCGCCTCGCTGGTGTACGACGATCTGGCGCTCGCGGGGATCAAGCGGATCGAGGTGATCCGCGGGCCGGGGTCGGCGCTGTATGGGGCCGCCGCCTTCGCCGGCGTGGTGCAGGTGGTCACGCGCGACCCGGACGACCTCCAGGGGGTGGAGGCGGTCGTCGGCGGCGGCTCGTACCCCGCCGCGCACGCGTCACTCGTCGCCGGGCACGTCTTCGACGCCGACCACGCGGTGCAGTTCCGGGCCGACTTCCTGACCAGCGACGGACCGCGCGTGGAGCTGCGCCGCGACGCCTTCTCCGGCGTCGTCGGTCCCGACGGCGAGGTGAGCGACGCGCCGGGGACCGTCCCCAGCTTCAAGGAGAAGGTCCACCTCGGCCTGAACGCCAAGCTCGGGAACGAGACGACTCTCCACGCCTCGTTCCTGCGCAGTCTGCGCGGCGTCTGGCTCGGCAACTACATCCTGGTCTCGGACGTGCACCGCTACGAGCAGATCGACGCCTACGCGCGGTTGGCCTGGGGCAAGACGGCGGTCGGCGATCGGCTGCGCCTCGACGGCGCGGTCACCGTGCAGCAGCACAACGAGCGCGAGATCCAGCAGATCCTGCCGGCCAAGCGGTTCGACCTCGACGGCGACGGCGACGTCGAGGACCTGCGGAACAAGACGCCCCTCGACATCGGCGATCTGGCCTCCGACTCGTTCTCCGTCGACCTGCAGGCCTCGTGGAAGCTCGCCGAGCGCCACGTGCTGCTCGGCGGCCTGGGGTACCAGGCGATCGACCAGACCGACACCTTCTTCTTCGAGAACTGGGACGAGAACGGCTACACCCACGGTCGATTCGACCTTCCGTTCAACAGCCCGGTGACGCGGCAGATCACCGGCGTCTTCCTGAACGACGACTGGACGGTCGCCGCCGGGCTCCCCTTTCTCCACCGCCTGCGCATCCTGGCCGGGATCCGCTACGACTACTACGACGACGACGTCGCCAAGAAGGAGACGTTCGGCGACGGCCGGCACTTCGACGCCGTGGCGCCGCGCGCCGGTCTGGTCTGGGAGCTCCGCCCCGGTCTCTACGCCAAGTATCTCTACGGGAGCGCCTTCCGCGCGCCGACCTTTCGCGAGCTCTACTCCAACGACCCGAACTCGATCGTCGGCGCCGGCAACCTCGAGCCGGAGACGATCCAGTTCCACGAGGTGAGCGTGGGGCTGGCCTCACCGAAGCTGCAGACGCAGGTGACCGCGTTTCGCGGCCGCGCGACCGAGTTGATCGGACTCCGCAACGAAGGGACGACGATCTTCCTCGGCAACTTCGGCCGGCTGTCGACCGATGGCGTGGAGGCCGAACTCCGCGCGGCGACGGTCCTCGACGCGTGGGTGTTCGGCAACGCGACGATTCAGGAGGTTCGCCTGGTCGACCGTGACCAGGCCTCCCCCGGCGTGACGCGCGTGAAGGGGAACGTGGGGTTGAGCCTGCCGGTCGTCTCGTGGGCGCATCTCGCGACCTCGCTCACCTATGTCGGCCGCCGGCTGCAGCCCGACTTCGCCGACGAAGGGGACGACCGATACCTGCCGGCCTACCTCTACGCCGCCGCCGCGGTGACGTTGAAGACGCCGTGGAAGTGGGCGGAGGCGCAGATCGCCGGATTCAACCTCCTCGGCGCCGGAATCCGCGATCCGTTCGACGGTCCCGCCCTCCCCGACGAGATCCCCGGCGAGTCGGCGAGCGTCTGGGCCCACGCCCGCTTCACCTACTGAACGGTGAATCGCCGTTCGCGAGACGCGCCCGCGCGTTGACGCGACGGACCGTCCCGCCGCTACAGTGGACGGTCCCACGGGGTCGTTCGAGAGGAGGCGTCATGGGCGTGCGCGGAGAGGTCGTGGCGTTCTGTACCGTGCTGTCGATCGTCGGCTGCAACGACGTCGACCTCGGCGGCGCTCCTCACCGGCGCGACCCGCCGATCCCCGACGTCGAGTTCAATCCGAATCTCCCGGCCGAGCCCCCGCCGGAGGAGGAGCCGCCGCCCAGCGGCGACGGTTCGCTGCTCTGGGCGGTGAACGACGGCGGCGTCGAAAACGACCAGGGACGCGTCCTTGCGACGCTCTCGGACGATTCGTTCGTCTCGATCGGCTGGCTGGCCGCGACGGCGGCCTTCGGGCCCACCGGTTCCGAGGTGACGATTGCCGGCGACGGACCGAACCCCGACCTGTTCCTGGCGCGCTACGACGAAGACGCGTCGCTCGTCTGGCTGCGGCAGGTCGCGGGGGGCTACAAGTCGCCAGCCGGCGCGACCACCCTCTCGGACGACTCGTTCGTGGTGGTCGGCGAGTTCGGCGACCCGGTCACCTTCGCCCCGGGAGCGGCGAACGAGACGACGCTGGTGCAGACGGGCTACCAGCCTCCCGATCCAAACGTCCCGCCGATGCCCCCCACCTTCGACCTCTTCCTCGCCCGATACGACGCCGGCGGTGGGTTGGTCTGGGCCCTTCGCGCCGGCAGCACGAGCTACGACCGCGCCACCGCCGTCACCGCACTGTCCGACGACTCGTTCGTCGTCGTCGGCGCCGTCTCCGAGCAGGCCGTCTTCGGCCAAGGGAGCCCCGCCGAGACGACGCTCCCGTGGGCGGGACAGTACGACGTCGCCGTCGCGCGCTACCACGCCGACGGGTCGCTGGCCTGGGCGCGATGGGCCGGCGGGACGTCGAGCGAATGGGCGATGGCCGCGGCCGCGCTCTCCGACGATTCGGTCGTCGTCGCCGGGCATTTCGAGGGGGAGGTCGTGTTCGGGATGGGGGAGCCGAACCAGACGGTGCTCGAGTCGGCCGGCGGCAAGGACGTCTTCGTCGCCCGCTACGCCCCCGACGGATCCTTGATGTGGGCGGCCGCGGAAGGGGGTTTCGAGACCGGCTACGCCTTCGACCTCGCGGCCCTTCCCGACGACTCGTTCGTCCTGACCGGGATGTTCACCGGACCGATGACGTTCGGCGTCGGGGAAACGACGCTGGAGGCTCCGGGCAGCGACACCGACATGTACCTCGCACGCTACGACGCCGGCGGCGGCCTGGTCTGGGCGCGGCGCGGCGGCGGCTACGGCGCGGAGGCCGGGGCGAGGGTGGCGGCGCTGTCCGACGGATCGGCCGTCGTGTGCGGACGGTTCGAGACGACCGCCGACTTTCCGGACGCCGACGGCACCGCGGCGCTCGTCTCCGCGGGGAACCGCGATCAGTTCCTCGCCCGGTACCTTCCGAGCGGCGAGCTGTTCTGGCTCCGCCGCGCCGGCGGCGCAGAGGCGGAGATGTGCGGCGACCTCGCGTCGCTCTCCGACGATTCGACGGTCGTCACCGGGTATTTCGAGGGGAGTTCCACCTTCGGCCCCGACGAACCGAACGAGACGACGCTCGTCACCTATGGTGTCCGCGACGCGTTCCACGCGCGCTACGCGCCCTGACGGTGGCGGCGCGGACCCTGCGCTGGACATCGCCCCCCTGTGGACCAGTGAAAAGCTCACGGAGGGACGAACCCCATGAGATCGATCCGAACGATGACCGCGGCGGCGCTCCTGGGCGGCGCCTCGCTCGTGGCCGCCGGCGCGTCGGCCGACGAACAGAAGAAGCACGAGATCCAGACGCAGCGAGGAACCGAGTCGTTCTCGTCCGAGGAGGCGTTCCTGAAGGAGATCCACGACGTGAACCTGCGGGAGATCGAGATGGCGCAGCTCGCCAAGGAGAGGACACGCAACCCGGAGGTGCGCGACTTCGCGGAGATGCTGCTCCAAGGCCATCGCCAGGCCGACCAGCTGGTGAAACAGGAGGCGATGGAGAAGGGGATCACGCTCACCGAGGTCAAACCGAAGTTGCCCGAGCTGCGCGAGCTTTCGGGCCAGGCCTTCGACGTCGCATTCCTGAAGAAGAACGCGCAAGCGCACCAGCAGCTCGCCCCGCGGATCCAGGCCTTCCAGCCCCGGATCCAGGACGCGGAGTTCAAGCGGGAGGTGGCGCGGCTGGCCGACGATATCGAGGCGCACGGCCGCCAAGCCCAGATGCTCCTCTCCAAGATCGAGACCACACCCGAGCGGAAGGGGGTCCGGGGAGAGGAGCAGGAAAAGGGGACGGTACCGGAGAACCAACCACAGAGCGGAGAGGAAGAGGAGCCGCAGCAGCCTCAGCCGTAACGCGGCGGTCCCCAAGGAGACGAGCGAGCAGGCAGCGTCGGGCGGCGGCCGAAACCTTGGCCGCCGCCCGCCATTCGTCAGCTTCCGCCGGCCGTCGTGGCGGCGGCGGGGGCTGCGGCCGGCTTCCCGAGGTGCTTCACGAAGAAGTCGACCGTCCGGGTCATCGCGTCGAGGCGGTTCTCCCGCCGGGTGAACCCGTGTCCTTCGTTCGGGTAGACGGTGTAGTCGACCGTCTGTCCGCGCTTGCGTAGCGCCTCGACCACCAAGTCGCTCTCTTTCTGCGGAACGTTGGTGTCGTTGGCCCCTTGCAGCACCAAGAGCGGCGAGGTCACCCGGTCGAGGGCGTGGATCGGCGACCGCTCGCGGAACAGCGCCGCGTGCGTCGACGGGGTGCCCATCTCCGTCTCGTACCAGGAACCGAAACGATCGACCGTCAGTTCGTAGTCGACCACCAGATCGGGCATTCCGAACGACTCGACCGCCGCCCGGAAAAACGCCGGCTCGGCGGTGATCGCCCGGAGCGTCATGTATCCGCCGTAGCTGCCGCCGGTGACCCCGACGCGTCCGCCGTCGATCTCGCCCGCGGCGGCCATCGCCTTCACAACCGCGACCAAATCCTGCAGGTCGCCGCCGCCCCAGTCCTTGTTGTTCAGGTCCTCGAAGGCCCGACCGTAGCCGGTCGACCCGCGGTAGTTGGGGGCGACCACCACGAACCCCGCTTCGGTGAGCGCCTGGATCTGCGGCGAGAATCCACCGCGCGCCTGACCGTTCGGCCCGCCGTGGACGTGCACCACCGCCGGCGCGGGCCAACCCAGCCGCGCCACGCGCGGCCGGTAGACGAAGGCGTCGATCTTCGTCCCGTCGAAGCTCGGGAAGGTCCGCCGCTCCGCCCTCGCCAAGGCGTCCACACGCACCGACCCCGCGCTCGCGGGCAGGATCGTCGTGCTGCGCGCCTCCACCGTCGCCGGCCCGGAGGTCCCCGACCCGGAGATCTCGACCAGCACGATCTCCGAGGGACGGTTCGACGCCTCGCGCACCATCGCCCCGCGCCCGCCGATCCGCGCGATCGACAGCGATCCGACCACCCCTTCACGGGAGAACCGCGACCGGATCTCGTCCTTCCAACCCAACCGCCGGGCCGCCGTGACCTCGCTCTCGCCCCGCACGTTGCGGCTGAAGAGGATCGTGCCGTCCTCCGCCAACGCCGCTCCCTCCACGTCCCAGTCGCCGTCCCCGACGAAGACGACCTTCCCCTTCGCCGGGTCGATCGTCGCCAGCTGCTGGAACCCTTTGGCGTTGGTCCCGATCGCGACCAGTTGCCCGGAGGGGAGGAAGTCGACCGGCCAGAGGATCCCGTCCTTCACCGGCGAGGCGATCCGCTTGACCGCCCCCGTGGCGACGTCGATGAGCAGCAGTTCCCCCTTCTGGTCGTCGGGGGTCACCGTGGCAGCGATCGTCTTCCCCTCGTGGTCCCACGTGGGCTGGAGGACGTTGACCGCCTCCCGGGTGAGCTGGGTGACCGCGCGCGTCCGCAGGTCCATGACGAAGACGTTGAAGCGAAACGGCCGGTCAGGATCGGCTACGTAGGCGATCCGCGTCCCGTCCGGGGAGAAGTCGACGGCGTGCTCGGCGGTGTCGGTCTTGCCGATGCGCCGCGGAACTTCGGCGTCCCCCTTCCGGAGGGCCCACAAGTCGGTCCGCTCGTTCCCTCCTTCGTCAATCTCGAAGAACAGTTCCTGGCCGTTGGGCGAGTAGACGAGTCCCGAGACCTGCTCGTTGGCGGTGGTGCGCTGCTTCGGCTCCCCCGCCACCCCGCGGTTGATGCGCATCGTCCAAAGCTCGTAGGCGCCGCTGCGGTCGGTGACGAATGCCAGCTCGCTCCCGTCGGGGGCGATCGCCACCTCCGACACGTCGACCACGTTCGCAAGCTCGTTCGCCGTGAACGCGGCGCGCGCCTTGGAGACGTCGACCTCGGTCGGAGGGCCGGCCTTTGGGCCGCAGGCGGAAGCCAGCAGCAGCACGGCGGACGCGGAACGAAAGGCCTTCATGGCGATCTCCTGTCGTTGCTGGAAACGATCTTCGTGACGTCCGCGATGCCGGCGAAGATGCCGACCACCTCGGAGAGGAGCGCCAGCCGGTTCCGGCGGATCCGCTCGTCTTGGTCCATCACCATCACCGATCCGTAGAAGGCGTCGATCGGCCCCTTGAGACGGACCGTCTCGCCGAGCGCGTTCGGCCACCGCCCGGCGCGCGCGTGACCGCGCACCGACTCCGCGACGTCGACCGCCGCCCGGTGCAGCGCGCGCTCCGCGTCGTGCACGAAGGCCGAGGGATCGACCGGCCCCCCGAGGTCCTCCTTCCTGGCCGTGCCGAGGAGGTTGGCGGCGCGCTTGAACCCGACCGCGATCGGCTCGACCTCCGGAAGGCCTTTCAGCTCCGCGACCGCCTTGGCGCGCGCCACCGCTTCGTTGACGTCGTCGAAGCGCGCCGAGAGCGCGGCATCGACGGCGTCGTAGGGAAGCCCCTCCTCGCGCAGCGCGTTCTCGAGACGTCCCTTCACGTAGTCGGCCGCCTCGACCGCGGCGCGTTCCGGCTCCTTCACCTTGCCGGCGAATCCCCGCGCCGCCGACGCGAGGAGCCGCCGGAGCGGCAGCCGGTACTCGCGATGGCGCAGGATGCCGATCACCGCCAGCGCGTGACGCCGCAGCCCGAACGGGTCGGCCGATCCGGTCGGCCGTTCACCGATCCCGAAGATGCCGGCCACGGTATCGAGACGGTCGGCGATCGAGAGGATCGCCCCGAGATGGGAGGCCGGCAGCGCGTCACCGGCGAATCGCGGCTGGTGGTGCTCGGCGATCGCCTCCGCCACGTTCGGGTGCTCGCCCGCGCGCCGGGCGTAGGTGCGACCCATCAGCCCCTGCAACTCGGGGAACTCGAACACCATCTTCGACGTGAGGTCGGCCTTTGCGAGACGCGCGGCGCGGTCGACGGCCGCCGCCTCGGGCAGTCCGGGAGTCCCGGCGAGTGCGGCGTGGATCTCCAACGCCAGCGCGCGGGTCCGCTCCACCTTCTCGGCGTAGCTTCCGAGCTTCTGCTGGAACGTCACCCGGTCCAGTCCGGCCGCCATCGCCTCCAGCGGGGTCTTCAGGTCGAGCTCGAAAAAGTAGCGCGCGTCGGCCAGCCTCGCCCGCAGCACGCGCTCGTTTCCCCGCGCTACCACCGCCGGATCGCGTGCCGGCACGTTGGCGACGGTGACGAAGTGGGCCATCAGCGCCCCGTTCGCATCGCGCACCGGAAAGTACCGCTGGTGGACCCGCATCGGGGTCACGATCACGTCGGCGGGAAGATCGAGCAGCGCCGGATCGAAGCCGCCGACCACCGGGTGCGGCTCCTCGACCAGGAAGTTCACCGTGTCGAGCAACGGCCCGTCGGCGTCGAGCGTGCCCCCAACCGACGCCGCGGCCTTCACCGATTCGGCGAACACGCGCTCGCGGCGTCGCGTCGGGTCGACCACGACGTGCGCCGCTTCGAGCGCGCGTTCGTAGTCGGACCAGCGCGTGACCTCCACCGGTCCGGGGGCCAGGAATCGGTGGCCGTGGGTGACGGTGCCGCTCTCGAGCCCGCCCCAGGAGAACGGCACGCGCCTCCCGTCGAACGCCGCCAGGATCCAACGCACCGGCCGCGCGAACCGCGCCTCGAGCGAAGCCCAGCGCATCGACTTCGGGAAGGGGATCGAACCGATCACCGCGGGAAGCGCCTCGGCCAGCACCTCGGAGGTCGGACGCCCCCCCTCTTCCACCTGCGCCGCCAGGTACTCCCCCTTCTCGGTGGCGACGACGGTCAGGCGATCGACCGGAAGTCCGCTCTTGGCGGCGAACCCCTCCGCCGCCTTCGTTGGGCGTCCGTCCTTGTAGGCGGCGCTCTTCGGCGGTCCGAGCACGGTTCGCGTCGCCCGCGGCGTCGACGGGGGCAACCGATCGACCCCCGCCGCCAACCGACGCGGCGTCCCGGCGACCCGGACCCGCGCCGCCTCGACCGCCAGGCCGCGCGCGGTGAGCTCCCTCGCCACGATCCCCGGCATTGCGGAGAGCGCCTCGCGCGCATAGGCGGCGGGCAGCTCCTCCGACCCGATCTCGAACAGGAGCTCGCTCATCGCTTCGCGCCCCTGTCCCCTTGCTTGAGGAGCGGAAAGCCGAGCTTCTCGCGCGATTCGAGGTACCCCTCCGCGCACCGCCGCGCCATCGCCCGCACCCGCCCGATGTAGCGCGCGCGCTCGGTGACGCTGATCGCGCCGCGCGCGTCGAGCAGGTTGAACAGATGGGAGCACTTGAGTGTCTCGTCGTAGGCGGGAAGGGTCAGCCCCGCCTCGGCCAGGCGCAGCACCTCGGCCTCGTGCCTGGTGAACAGGTCGAGCAACACCGCGGCGTCGGCCGCCTCGAACGAGTATTTCGACCACTCGTACTCGAACTGCTTCCGGATCTCGCCGAACGTCACCCCTTCGACCCAGGTCAGGTCGTAGACGTTCTCGACGTTCTGCAAGTACATCGCGATCCGCTCGATCCCGTAGGTGAGCTCTGCCGCGACGGGGCGAACGTCGAAGCCGCCGGCCTGCTGGAAGTAGGTGAACTGGGTGATCTCCATCCCGTCCAGCCATACCTCCCAGCCGATCCCCCAGGCGTTGAGCGTCGGGCTCTCCCAGTCGTCCTCGACGAAGCGGATGTCGTGGTCGCGCCAGTCGATCCCGAGCGCCGCCAGACTCTCGAGGTAGATCTCCTGCACATCGATCGGTGAAGGCTTCAGGATCACCTGGAACTGCTGGTGCTGATAGAGGCGGTTCGGATTGTCGCCGTAGCGGCCGTCGGTCGGCCGCCGCGAGGGCTGTACGTAGGCGACGTTCCATGGCTCGGGTCCGAGCACGCGCAGGAAGGTGAGCGGACTCATCGTCCCCGCCCCCATCTCCACGTCGTGGGGCTGCGCGAGGATGCAACCCTTCTTCGCCCAGAACTCCTGGAGCGTGAGGATCAGGCGCTGCAGGTTCATAGGCCCGCGGGGACCATCAGAAAGTCGAGGACGGTCACCCCGTCTTCGACGACCAGCGTCCGTTCCTCGAACGTCGCGAAGTCCAGCTCGACGCGAACGGTGACCAGGCCGGCCGCGAACGGAAGCGTGGAGAGGCCCGTCGCCGGGACGGCGAAGGCGGCGAACCGGGAGTCCTCGCCGGTCGAGGTGCGCTCGGGCTCGACCGGTCCGGGATCGCCGTCCCCCGGGAGGTCGCCACGGTAGTAGACCCGGTGCTCGGCGCCGGCGCCGTCGGTGACCGTCACCGTCGCGTTCGGAACGCTGAAGAATCGGAGCTCCCCCTCCACTTCCAACGCGGCGAGCACGCGTCCGCGGACCATCGCGCCGTTGCCGGCGGTGTCGAAGTCGAACGTCATCAGCGCGGCGGTTCCACCGACGGCGGTCGTGAACTCCTCGATCTCCTCGTCGACAAAGTCGACGTCGAACAGTTGGACGGCGCCGTAGAAGAGGAAGGCATCCCGCGCCTCGGTCTCTCCCGGATAGACGGTCCGAACGCGATCGTCCGGCCGGGAGAAGACGAGCGAGACGTCGGTCGTCGGCTCGAGTCCGCCGGCGTGGAACGACCCGTCCGGGTCGGTGGAGCCGTCGTCCAGACGCTCGCCGGTGGGGGAGGTCACGAAGAATTCCGCCCCCCCGACCGCGTCGAACTCCTCGTCGACCAGGACGCCGTAGAAACCGACCGAGTCGGGCGGGGGTTCGTCCCCTCCGCAGCCCAGGACGCAACCGACGACGAGCGCCGCCACGAGTCCGGCCCGATGGTTCATCGGCGGCGAGGGTATCCGCGCCTCGCAATCGACCGCAAGCCGCCGGAAAAAAAAGAGGCTCCCGAGGGGGGCTCGGGAGCCTCGTGCTGCGTTGACGTCCGGGGGGTCAGACCAGGACGTCGGGGGGGAATTCGTTACCGCGGCGTGCCGACCGAGGCCGACGAGCCGGCGGTGGTGCCACCCGAGGTCGCCGGGCGGGTCGAGGTGTTGCGGCCGGTGTTGTTGCCGCACGCGGCGAAGGCCGACGAGGCCAGCATCGAGGTCACGGCCACCAGGCTCAGCACGGTCAGGATCTTCTTCATGGCACTCTCCGTAGCGTTGGAAGTTGACGACGTTGAGCGTCGATACTGCAGCCGCGGTGCCAACCGGCGGCCGGCCGAACGTCGAGTCATTTCCTATTCGAATCAGCCCGTTATGAATAATGAACGAGCCCTCAACCACCCGCGGTGGACACCCGTGGGTCGTTACCAGAGGCCCCATTGGGGCGAGCGTGTCCCCGTGCCGGAAACGCCCTTCGGCCTGGCCGATCGGCGTCAGAACGGATCGTCGGGCACGGACGGGGGTGCAAAGTCGGCGTAGTCGGTGTCGGTCGACAGGTCGACCAACTGGCTCGGCAGCGCCGCCGAGGAGAAGACGACGGACGGCGGAGGCGTGCCGGTCGGGTCCGGAAGGGGGCCGAAGTAGGTGCCTTGGCTGAAGTCGTCGTCGTTGGAGTCGGTGTCGCCGACGTTCGCCTGGCAGTCGTTGACCGGCGCGTAGGAGATCAGGCTCGACGTCGGTTCGAACTGTCCTCCGGTCTTGGACATGCACTGCTTCTGGGCCTTGCTCGCCTGGCCGCTGTGGTCGTTGCCGACCCCGGCCCAGTTGCAGATGAACTTCTTGATCAGGTTGTCCGGCGCCGTCCCGGCGACGACGTCGAACTTGTCGCCGTAGCCGAAGAACCCGCAGCCGTCGTTGTTGCTGACGAAGGCGTTGAAGACGCGCGTCGAGTCGTCCATCGGTCCGGCCTGCCATCCGACGCTGAACATCGACTCGTTGGCCGCCTGGTTGACGATCGCCTGGGTCATGTTCCCGGTCCAGTCACCATCGACCGCAAGGTCTCCGTTCTCCGCGAAGATGTCGGTCGCCGTTTCCGGGTAGCCGGCCGACAGGAGCCGATAGCCGATCGAGGCTTGGGCGCGCTCGTAGAGAACCGAATAGGCGGCGGTCGAGGCCGGACCCATGGGCAGGTTTTCCACCTTCCCCCAGATCTTTCCGCGGTAGGCGGTGTCGTCCGGATCGCCGGTGTGCAGCCAGTCGAACTCGACGCTGAGCTGGTTGGCTCCGGCCGAGCCGACCGTCATGGTGACGCCGTAGGCGTAGACCGGATCGCCGTCCAGGTCGTCACCGCGACCGATGACGGCCGAGGTGACCCCGACGTCGCCGTTGACCGACGACAGGACGGGGTCCAACAGCTCGGTCATGTCGACCTCCTCCCCCTCGCCGGGAAGGTCGACCTCGTGGACATTCATCAGGCAGATCATGCTGGCCGCGGTGTAAAGGCCGATGTCGACGCGAAGAGAGACGTCGTCCACGGTGATGTTGACCTTGGATGCGGTGCAGGCCTCGTCGGAGCCGACGTTGGTCGCCGACCAGATGCCGAGATCGCCTCCGGGCAGGAGCCCGTTTGCGGTCGTCGCACCGGGAGGCGGCGGGATGTCCCCCGTCGTCCCGAAGTCCGGATGGTTCTTGTAGTAGAGCATCGGCCCGTAGCAGGGTGGGTTCCCGCCCGCGACCAACATCCCGAAGACCACCTCGCAATCGGCATCGGTCACGCCGTTGATCAGTTGGTTGAGCTCGGCCTCCTTCTGGCCGAACGACTTCCCCGGATTGACGTAGATCGGACCCTCCTCGTCCCCGCCGGCGAAGGCGGGCACCTCCCCGGCGAGCGGCGCCGCGACGGCGAACCCCTCGGGATACGCGTCCGCCGGGCTGCCGACGACCGGATCGGCCCCGTTCTTCTTCCCACACGCCGCGAACGACAGAACGGCAAGCGCCCCCAGCGAAATCCACCCGAACCGACGGTCCATCGTCCGCCCCCCCCCCCGAGAGATGCCCGCGACATGGTATCATCGACCGGTCGAGCCGGGAGGGGGCGATGCGAGCGATCGACTGGAATGCGTGCGTCCGCGAGGGGTCGGTGGCGGTCGCGACGGCCGTGTGTCTGATCGCGTCGCCGGCATGGGCGGACGGCCCGGACGACGCGAAGGCGCGAGTGGTACCGGCCCCGGTGCCCGGCACGATCTCCGAGGAGATCGTCGACGGGGGGATCCTCTACCGGCGCGTGCAGCGGAGTCCGGACGGGATGGTCATCGCGATCGACGAGCGTAGCGATGGGATCTACTTCCGCTACCTCCGCGCCGAAGACGGCTCCTTTCGACGGCTCGGGAGGTTCGACGACCAGGGTCGACTCGAGTCCGACGACACGGACGGTGCGCGGTTCGACCTGCTCCCCGACGGCGGCCTCCGATACCGGCCCGGCAGCGCGGCGCTCCCGGTCGGAATGCACGTGGGCCGAGGGAACGTCTCGGAGAGCCCCGTCGTCGATGCCGTCATGGCCGCCATCACCTTCGCCGGGGCCGGATTCTTCACCTGGGCCGCCGGGTCGGCGCTCCATGGCGCCGCCACCGGCGCCATCGTGGCCGGCGCGACGGTCGCCGGGACCGTTCTCGCGGGCGTCGCCCTTGCCGGGATCGCCGTCGGGCTGGCGTACGTCGGCTACAAGTTGCTGGACCGCGCCGGCTACTGGAATCCGCTGGTCTCTTCGATAAGCAACTTCGGAACGGCGACGTGGGCCGCTGCGCGCGCCGGATGGTCCGGGGCGGTGGGCGGCTGGAACGCCGCGCGTGCCGCCCAGACCCGCTCCCAAGGGCGGGGGGGCGACGGGAGCGCCGGCAGCGGGGGACCGGCGGTCGGCACCCGCCGCTGACGGCGCGACCGGCGGCGCCGCCCCGTTCGTTGGGGCGTACATGCGAAGCCCCCCGGTTCCTGGCCGGAGGGCTTCGACATTCGGGATTCGGAAAACTCTGGTCGGGGCGAAAGGATTTGAACCTTCGACCTCTTGGTCCCGAACCAAGCGCGCTACCAGGCTGCGCTACGCCCCGGATCCGAGTCGGAGCACTATAGAGGCCCCCGCGCGGGAAGCGCAAGAGGGGTTCAGGGAGACCGCGAGAGGGCCCGAAGGGCGAACCGTCAGGGGCCCGCGAGCCGGGACCGCATGGCGTCGATCACCTCGCGGTACGCCTCGGCCGGCGGCCGGCCGGGGCTCTTTTTGCGGGCGCCGAAGATCGCGTTGCCGGCGACGAAGGTGTCGGCCCCGGCCGCCGCGAGCCGGGCGACGTTGTCGGGCCCGATGCCGCCGTCGACCTCGATGCGCAACGAATCGAGCCCGCGCTCCTGGGCGCGGCCACGGACCTGCCGCACCTTCTCCACCGCCGAGTCGAGGAATCGTTGCCCGCCGAATCCCGGATTGACGCTCATCACCAGCACCATGTCGCAGTCGGCGAGGACGTAGTCCACCAGCTCCGGCGGAGTCGACGGGTTGAGGACGACCGACGCCTGCGCCCCCAGCCGGCGGATCTCGGCGAGGGTCCGGTTCAGGTGCGGCGACGCTTCGACGTGGACCGACAGCAGGTCGGCCCCCGCCGATCGGAAGTCGGCGAGGTAGCGCTCGGGCTCGACGATCATCAGGTGCACGTCGAGGGGGAGCTTCGTCGCACGGCGGACCGCCTCGACGACCACGGGGCCGATCGTCAGGTTCGGAACGAAGCGCCCGTCCATCACGTCGACGTGCACCAGGTCGGCCCCCGCCTCCTCGATCGCCTTCACCTCCTCGGCCAGCCGTCCGAAGTCGGCGGAGAGGATCGACGGGGCGATACGGAAGGGACGACCCATGGCGGGGGAGTCTCGACGGAGGAAACCGCGCGCGTCAACAGCGGCCGCGACCCCGGACGCGATTCCGGTCGTTCAGAACCGCCGCGTGAAAAGATCGACGCCGTCCAGCGTCGCCACCGCGCGATCCCCCGGCATCACCGCCGCCACCACCCGCACCCGTTCCCCCGGACGCACCACCTCCTCGAACAACGTCCGCATCCATCCCCCTCGCGCCACCTGGATGACGAGGCTTCGCGCGGAGAATCCGCGCGGAACGACCAGCGAAAGCGTGACCAGCTCGGCCCCCCCCTTCACCGGCGGCACGCCGGCGTCGCCGTTCACGGTGACCCGAAGCGGCTGACCCTCGACGAGGAGGGAGCCCGGCCCGGGGAACTGTTCCAGGATCGCGCCGTCGGCCTCGTCGGGATGGTGCAGGCGCTGGCCGATCTCCAGCGGAACCCCCATCGCGGCGGTAAGCTCCTGGACGCCGTCGTGGAGCAGCCACTGGACCGACGGCGTGATCCACGCGCGCGGCGCGGGGCCCTTCGACAGGAGCGGCCGCACGAACGTTCCGACCGGCACCGGGCTCGAGGCGCTCGGGGCCAGTCCGACGACGGTGCCGGCGGCCGACGGATGGTGGATCTCCAGCGGCTCGGCGAGGAACAGTCCGTTCCGCTCCAGGATCAGCCGGCCCTGCGCCGCGTCGATCCCCCGGATGTCCGGCACCGGGATCGAGCGCGCGCCGCGGCTGATCACCAGGCGGACGACGTTTCCCGGTCGCAGCTCGTCCCCGGCCGTCGGCTCGTGGAAGACGACGGTCAGCGGCTCCGCCTGGTCGTTCGACTCGAAGTGGTCGATCTCCGCGCGCAGCCCCCGCGCGGCGAGCCAGACGGCGGCCTCCGCGGCATCGCGTCCGGTCAGGTCGTCGAGGACGACGGCGTCCGCCGACTTCACGATCTGCCGGGTGGTGACCAGGAATGCGAGCGCGGCGGCGGTGATCGTCACCGCCACGACGAACGTGGCGTCGAGCCAGAAGGCGCGCGTGCGCGCGCGACGCGTCATCGATCGCAGCCAGCGGCGCATCGGTCAAGCGTCTCCCAAGCGCGCGACGCCGGCGCCACGGCCACGGGCGAACTCCGCTCCGCTCATTCGCCGCCCCCCTTCGGGCTGGACCTCGACAAGGCTCAGGACGCCATCTCCGGCGGCGACGGCGAGCGCGTCGCCGGCGACGCCGAGGACCGATCCCGGCACCGCTCCCCCCGCCGGCGCGCGGAGTCCGTCGTCACCCGTCCCCACCTCAACCCGGTGGAGCTTCAGCGTCTTCCCCGCCGCGCCGGTGAAGGCGCCGGGCCAGGGATGGAGGCCCCGCACGCGTCGTTCGATCTCCGCGGCCGGTCGCGACCAGTCGACGCGGCCGTCCTCCTTGGTGAGCATCCGGGCATGGGTCGCCCGTGATGAATCTTGCGGCGTCGGCCGCACCCGCCCATCGCGCAGACCCTCGAGGGTCTCCACCAGCAGATCGGCCCCGAGCCGGGACAGCTTCCCGAACAGGGTGCCCCCCGTCTCGGAGGGCCCGATCTCCACCTCCTTCGACAGGAGGAGGTCTCCGGTGTCCATCCCCTTGTCCATCTTCATCGTCGTCACGCCGGTCGTCCGGTCGCCGGCGACGATCGCCCATTGGATCGGCGCCGCGCCGCGCCAGCGCGGAAGGAGCGACGCGTGGACGTTGACGCAGCCCCGCGGCGGCACGGCGAGCAGGTCGGGGGGGAGGATCTTCCCGTAGGCGACGACGACGGCGACGTCGACCATCTTCGCCGCCAGCACCGGCGCGAACGGCGGGTTCCGGAGCGAAGCCGGCTGCGCGACCGTAAGCCCGAGACGCTCCGCGGCGCGCGTCACCGGCGACGGCTCGACCGCCTGCCCCCGCCCCTTCGGCTTGTCGGGCTGGCTGACGACCACGGCGACGTCGTGCCCGGCGCGGACCACCGCTTCGAGACACGGGACGGCGAAGTCGGGCGTTCCGAAGAAGGCGATGCGCACGGGAGCCCGATCAGAGCACGACGCGCGAGTGGAACGCCTTCTTCTCCACCTTCCCCTTGCGCACCTTCTGCAGGTAGAGGTTCCGTTTCACGAAGGAGACCTTGTCGGCGATCGTCACGCCCCGCAGGTGGTCCATCTCGTGCTGGATGCAGACCGCCTTCAGACCGTCGGCCTCGACCCGGACCTCCCGGCCGTCGCGATCGAGGGCTTCGACGACGATCGTCGCCGCGCGCTCGATCGGCTCCTCGAAGTCGGGGACCGAGAGGCACCCTTCGGTCCAGGTGATCGAACCCTCGGCGACGACGAGTCTCGGATTGACCAGCACCACCAGGTCGGCGCCGGGTTTCCCGTCCTGCACCCCGACGTCGACGACGCAGAGCCGGAGGCTCTCCGCCACCTGCGGCGCGGCGAGGCCGACCCCCGGCGCGGCGTACATCGTCTCCACCATGTCGTCGATCAGCCGTCGGAGGGCGTCGTCGACGCGCTCCACCGGAGCGGCCTTCCGCTTCAGGACCGGGTGGGGCCAGGTGATGATCTCCCGCAGCGCCATCTCGATCCCAGTATAACGGCTGCCGGGCGGCGCCACGACCGCCACCTCGCCCCCGCGCCGCGTCAACCCAGGTTGCGGGTGTAGGCTTCGCGCAGGGCGGGGTTTCCGAGGACCTCGGCCGCGTCGTCGAGCACCGTCTGGATCTCGTCCGCCTCGTCGCGGATCGACGGCATGGAGCGGACGAGCTCGGCGAGCAGCACGCGTTGATAGCGGTGCGCGTCGCGGATCTCGGCGTCGTTCGCCTCGTGCGTGATCCCGAGGATGCGGTAGTAGTCCTCCTCGCGAACGCGCCGGCGCAGGTCGCCGAGCCGCGCCTCGACCTCCTCCGGCGCCAGCGGAGACCCCGACGGAGCGAACGACCAGTCGAGCAGGTTCGCCGGCGTCCCGGCGCGCACCCGCGCGACGTTCTCGAGCACGGAAAGCCCGGCCAGGAGGTGGCGGGCACGGTCGAGGATCCCGGGGAGGTCGTGCGGGGGGGCGACCGAGTCGGCGCCGGGGATCGGCTGCTCCGACAGGGCGAGGACCGGCGCGCGGCCGGTGACCCCCTCGAGGGCGGCGCAGACATCGCGCACGCCCCCCCCGCGGAGGCGCTCCGACACCACCACCAGGTCGACCTCGCCGTCCCTCCCCGGCGCGGTGGCCCCGGTCGCCACCGCGCGGACCAGCCCCTCGGCGTCCTCCACCACCTGGACGAACAGCCCCAGCCCTTCGAGCCCGGCGCGCAGCTCCTTCCGGGCGTCGGGCGGCGTGCATCCGAGCAGGACGTGGCGGGGCATTGCGGAAAACTACATCAGAGATTGCGGGTCGACGTCGATCTCGACCCGCACCGCCTCGGCGGCGCGCCCGGCCGGCGCCTCCGCTTTCGCCTGCGCGGCGGCGGCGCGCGCCACCGAACCCGACGCGGCTCGCACCTGCACGTGCCAGCGGTGGCGTCCGCGGAGGAACGGGAGCGGCGCCGGCGCCGGCCCGACGACGCGTCCGTCGGCCCGGCCGCGCAGGATCCGGTCGAGCCGCTCCTTGAGCGAACGCGCCGTCTCCTCGACCGCGCCGCGGTTCTCCCCGTCGACCCGCAGGTTCACGATCCGCGTGAACGGGGGAAGACCGAGCTCGCGCCGGACCGCCATCTCGCGCGCCGCGAACCCCTCGTAGTCGTGCGTCGCGGCGTGCGCCACGGCGTAGTGGTCGGGGAGGAACGTCTGCAGCACGACCCGGCCCGGTCGATCGCCGCGACCGGCGCGACCGGCGACCTGGGTCAGGAGCTGGAACGTCCGTTCCGCGGCGCGGAAGTCGGCGAGGTGCAGCGCGCCGTCGGCCAGCACCACACCCACCAGCCCGACGCCCGGGAAGTCGAGCCCCTTGGCGATCATCTGCGTCCCGAGGAGCACGTCGACCTTGCCGTCGGCGAGTCGCCGCAGGATCTCCTCGTGCGCCCCCTGCCGGGAGGTGGTGTCGCGGTCCATCCGCGCCAGCCGCGCGCCGGGGAACCGATCGCGCAGCTCCCGCTCGAGACGCTGCGTGCCGACGCCGAGCAGACGCATCGCGTCCTCGCCGCACGCCGGACACCGGTCGCGCGGCGCCTCGCGGCGGCCGCAGTAGTGGCAGGTGAGCCACGAGATGCGCGGGTCGAGTCCGGGAGCGGCCGCCGCCGGTCCACCGGCGGGCTCGAAGAGCGACGGGAGCTCGGTGCGGCGGCCGGCGAGACCCGGGGCGTGCAGGATCATCGCGACGTCGCACGCGCGGCAGCGGGCGACGTGGCCGCACTGGGCGCAGACCACGCTGGGGGCGAATCCGCGGCGGTTGAGCAGCAGGATCGCCTGCCGACCCTCTGCCAGCGTCTCGGCGAGGAGTTCCTGCAGGCGCGGGGTCAGCGGACCCTTCCCTCGCGAGCCGACGAGGCTCACCCGCTCGACCGGCGGCATCGGCCGCGCGGCGACACGGCTCGCGAGCACCAGCCGGCGGTATCGCCCCGACCGGCCGTGCGCGTAGGTCTCCAACGAAGGCGTCGCGCTCCCGAGGATCGCGACCGCTCCGGCCCGCTGCGCGCGTACCATCGCCACGTCGCGCGCGTGGTAGCGCAGCCCCTCCTCCTGCTTGTAGGAGCCGTCGTGCTCCTCGTCGACGACGACGATCCCCAGGTCGGCGAGCGGCGCGAAGACGGCGCTGCGCGCGCCGATCGCGACGCTCGCCTCGCCGTTGGCCAGGCGGCGCCACTCGTCGAACCGCTGTCCGTCGGAAAGACCGGAGTGGAGCACGGCGATCCGGTCGCCGAACCGGGCGCGAAACCTCGCCTCGAGCTGCGGCGTGAGCGAGATCTCCGGGACCAGGACCAGCCCGGTGCGGCCGGCGTCCAGCGTGGACGCGATGGCACGCAGGTAGACTTCGGTCTTGCCGCTCCCGGTGACGCCGTGGAGGAGGAACGGCGCGAAGGTCCCCGCCCGGATCGCGGGCTCGATCTCCGACAACGCCGCCGCCTGTTCGGCGGTCAGCGGCGGCGGGATCGAGGGCTCGTGCTCCCCGAGCGGCGCCGATCCGCCCCGCGGCGCGCGGCGGCGTTCCACGGCGCCGATCCCGAGCACGCCGCGCTTCGCCAGCGCCGCGGCCGCGTCGGCGCCGCGCCCGCCGTGCATCGCGCGCAACTCGGCCGCCGTGACCTGGCCGGCGGAGACGATCGCGTCGAGCACGGCCGCCTGCGCCGGCGCCTTGACGCGCAGTCGATCGCGCGCGGCGGCGAGCGACTCCGGAGGGAGCGCCGCCGTGTAGACGCGCTCGGTGCGGATCCGGACCCGCGCCTTGTCGACGCCCGCCGGCAGTCCGGCCTTGAGCGTCGCCCCCAGGGGATGGCGGTAGTAGTCCGCGATCCACCGATAGAGCGACATCTCCTCCGGTGTGAGCGGAGGGGCGTCGTCGGGGAGGTCCTGGATCTCCTTCACCTCGCCCGAGAAGCCGCCGGGAGGGAGGGTCGCCGCGAGGTCGACCACCCAACCGTTCGCGCGGCGTCGCCCGAACGGGACGACGACGCGCGCGCCGACCGACAGACGACCGTCGAGCCGCCGGGGAACGGCGTAATGAAACGTCCCCTCGACCGGCACGCCGACCGCGACCTCCGCGAATCGTGCGGCGGCGACCGTTCGCGCCGCGTCGATGCGGCCGGGAGGGACCGCGGTCACTCGTCCGACTCGCGCTCGGACGATTCACCGTCCTGCGATTCGGCCGGGATCCGGTAACGCCCCTCCAGCCAGCCGCCGAGATCCAACAGGCGGCACCGGTCGGAGCATAACGGCAGGCTCGGCGGGCGCTCGCCGTCCGGGATCTCCTTCTTGCAGAGCGGACAGGCGCGCTTCATCGCCGAAAAGTCTAGCGCGCCTTCGCCGGCGACGGGCTCGGGCCCGGAGCCGGCGTCGTCGGGGTCGCCGCCGGAGGGGCGATCGGCGCGGGGCGCTCGGGGTCGAACAGTTCGGGCGCCAGCTTCGGGTTGACCCGCACCTCTTCCACCTTGAGCTCCTGCTCGACGGCGTCCTCCCTCGACCAGACCACCTTCGCCGGCAGGTGGCCGGCGCCGACCGCCTCGCCCCAGCCTTCGAAGCGGACGCGCCGCTTGGTTCGAGGATCGTCGAGCACGAGGGGGACGCTGCGCTCCTTGTCGATCAGCAGCGTCGGAGAGGCGGCCTCCCCCTCCTTGCCGCCGATGCGCCAGCAGACGCGGCCGTCGACGCGCCCGAGCGACACGACCTCGGTCCGGATTCCGAAGGCCTGCACCGCCCGGATCATCTCCTCCGCCGGCCCGCCGAGGAGGAGCAGACGCTCGAGCGGCCGGGCCTCCGGCTCGATCGGGCCCGCCTTGCCGTCGACGATCCGCACCCGCCGCTTCCCGTCCGAGACCTCCAGATACTCCCCCTTGGGGGTGCGCCGCTCGAGGCGGAACGGGCCGTCGGCGCCGGCGAAGATCCGGTCGGTGACGTCCTGCTTCCCATCCTCGTAGGATCGGCCCACGAAGGTGTGGATCCCGCGCAGTTCGACGGTGCGCACCGCCTTGCGTTTCTCGGCGACGCGCGTCAGGAGGAAGTCGGCGGAGGGGATGTAGGCGAAAGCGCGTCGGGTCGCCAACAGCGGCGATAGCGCCGCCAGGATCCGGAGCGCCTCGCGACGCGTGAGCGCCGAGGTCGGGCGAGGCGGTGCCGGCCGGCCGCGGGTCCTCATCGCGGCTCTAGGAGGCGGGCGCACATCTCGCGGACGGCGTCGCGCAGGTCGGAACGCTTCAGGGCGTAGGCGAGGTTCGCTTCGAGGTAGCCGACCTTGTCGCCGGCGTCGTAGCGCCGCCCCTCGAACTCCACCGCGATCACTCCGCCGCCCGGCCGGGTATCCGCCGCGAGGGCGTTGAGCGCGTCGGTGAGCTGGATCTCTCCGCCGCGCCCGGGCTTGGTGCTCCCCAGGATGTCGAAGACGTGCGGCGGCAGGATGTAGCGCCCGATCACCGCCAGATCGGACGGCGCCTGCGCCGGATCGGGCTTCTCGACCATGCGGCGCACGCGCGTGAGCCGTCCGTCGATCGCGTCGCCGCCGACGACGCCGTAGAGCGAGACCTGGTCCCGCGGCACGCGCATCACCGCCACGACGGCGGTGCGGTGCTTGTCGTAGACGCGCGCCAGCTGCTCGATGCACGGCACCTCGGCGTCGACGAGGTCGTCGCCGAGCATCACCGCGAACGGTTCATCGCGAACCAGCCCCCGCGCCATCCAGACGGCGTGGCCCAGACCCTTGGCCTCCTTCTGGCGGACGCCGATGACGCGGATCATCTCGTCGATCTCGCGCAGCTCGGCCAGCTGCTCCCGCCTGCCGCGCCGCTCGAGCACGTCCTCCAGCTCGTAGGTGATGTCGAAGTGGTCCTCGATCTCCCCTTTGCCTCGGCCGGTGATGAAGACGACGTCGCGCATCCCGGCGGCGACCGCCTCTTCGACCACGATCTGGATCGTCGGCTTGTCGACGATCGGCAGCATCTCCTTGGGGATCGCCTTGGTCGCCGGCAGGAAGCGGGTCCCCAGACCCGCGACCGGAAGAATCGCCTTGTTGATCGCTCTGGCGCCGTTCACCGTCGGGACGCCCCTTGCTGGAAGAGCCTTGCGTTGCGCAACGCGACCGCCGCCACGCCGGCGAACGTCTCCAGGAGCTCGCGGTCGTCCTCGCGGAACTTGTCGGGAAGATCGCTGTCGACGTCGATCACGCCGATCACCTTCCCCTCGTCGAACATCGGAACCGCCAGCTCGCTGCGCACCGACGGATTCCCGACGACGTAGCGCGGTTCCTTGGAGACGTCGGGCACCAGGATGGTGCGCCCCTCGCGCGCGGCAAAGCCGGTGATCCCCTCCCCGACCTTGAGCGTGAGGTCGCGGACCAGGTCCGCCGCGATCCCGCGCGCGGCCCGGATCGAAAGCAGCCCGTTGGACTCGTCGAGCAGCAGGATGGCGCCGGTGTTCGCGCCGGTGATCTCCAGCGCCTTCTCCACGATCCGTTCGAGCAGGCGGTCGACCTCGAGCGTGCTGTTGAGCAGCCGTCCCACCTCGAACAGCGCCGCCAGCCGCGAGCTCTTGTCCTTCAGGTGCTGCACCCGCTCGGCGTTCTCGGTGGCGATCGCCGCGAGCGTGGCGAGCACCATCAGGAGTCGTTCGTCGTCGGACTCGAAGTCGCGCCCGCCGGTCTTGCTGTCGGCGACGACCACCCCCTTCGGTCGCCCCTCCACCACCATCGGCGCCGCCAGGTAACGCCCCAGCCCGAGGAGGCGGCCGACCGGTTCCCGCTCCCGCTCGGCCTCCCCGCGGAGCACCGCCGTCGCCGCCAGCGCGCGCGCGATGGTGGAGTCGCCGGACGACGGAATCCTCAACTCTTCCAATCCCTTGGAAGACACCAATCCACGCCCCGCCCCCGCCACCAGCCCTCCCTGCCGCTCGTCCAACAGGAGCAGGAAGGCGCGCTCCACGCCGAGCACCGTGCAGACCGCTTCGGCGATCAGCTCGTGCGTGGCTGTCTGCGAGACCATCGACGAGCTCATCGCCCGCGCGATCTCGTTGAGCATGGTGATCTGCGCGCCGACCGCCGAGCGGCGCCGCAGCTCGTCGGCGCCGGTCCAACGGGAGAGTCCGATGATTTGTCGGACGAAGGAGGTCACGAGAGGATTGCGCGCCGCGCGGCAGCCTCCCCTCGCGGCGGACGGGGAAGATAGTTCCGGGGCGCAACGACGGTAAAGCGCAAATCCTTCCGAGGGAACCGACCGGACCCGGATCGGATACGGGTACCGTTACCGATGCGGGTCCGGTCGGTTCCTTCTGCCACTCACTCCGGAGTTGGTGGGACACCATCACGCGCGTTGACCGCGTCGGTCGGCGCCTGAGATAACCCGCGCGTGGCGTCGGCACTCCGTCTTCGAACGAGCGCGACGATGCTCGCCGCGCTTTTCGCGCCGCTCGTCTCCATCGCGGTAGTCGGCGCCGCCCACGCGCAGACGACCGAGCTGCAGTCCGCGCGCGCGGCGGCGATGGGGGGGGCGTTCCGGGCGATCGCCTTCGACAACTCGGCGATCGACCTGAACCCGGCGGGGATGGCGCAGGTCGCGCGCTTCGAGTTCGACGGCGGCTACTACCGCGCGCAAGCAGCGGGGGCCTACGCCATCGGCACCTCGCTCACCGACAGCCTCACCAACCGCGCCGCGACCGGGTTCGCCTTCGAGCATCGCAAGGTGAACCGGTCGGGCACCGCGCTCGACCTCTCCTCGCAGCGCTACGTGACGGCGGTCGCCTTCCCGGTCGTCCCGGAGCGCGTCTTCTTCGGATTGAACGCGAAATATTTCCGTGTCGCGTACGGCAAGGGCGGCCCGCGCGATGGCAAAGGGTGGACCTCCGACGTCGGGCTGCTCTACCGGCCGCTCCCGATCCTGGCGATCGGCGCCACGCTCGACAACCTGGTGAACGGGAACCAGCCCGAGGCGCCGCGGACCGCCACCGGTGGCGCCGTCTTCCTCCCGTTCAAGTGGTTGATGGTCTCCGGCGACCTGTTCCACGACATGGCGTCGGCCGAAGAGGAGACGACCGGCTGGGCCGCGGGGGCGCAGCTCAACCCGAGCCAGACCCTCGCCCTGCGAGGAGGCGTCCACGAGGACGCCCCGACCGGGACGCGCCTCTGGACGGCGGGGATCGGGATCTCCTCCGAATCGGGCTCGATCGACTATTCGGCCGAGATCCCCGACGGCGAGACGAGTCCGAAGACGCACTTCGTCTCGATCTCGCTCGTCGCGTTCTGACTACCGCGGCGCCGGGCGGTGCGCGCTTCGCGCTCCCTGGGGGGCTCCCCCCCGTCCCCCTGCGAGCATCTTGTCGGCCAGCCGCGCGGACATCGCTTCGATCGGGAGGATCGGGAACGGTCCGATCGACCCGTTCCAGGCGGCGGTCCCGGCGACGTAGACGTTGCTCGTCCCGTAGACCTTCTGGTTCGAGTCGACGACGGCGAGCGGATCGCTGGCCGGTCCCATCGGCGCGCCGCCGCGGATGTGGTGGCCGAACAGGTTGTCGCTGTTGGAGAGGAACTCCAGCGCCTCCTCCTCGGTCGTGACGTTTCCGCGCACCACCTTCACGCCGGGGAGCTTCGATGCGATCTCCTGGTTGAAGCGCACCAGCCCCTTGGCCATGGCGCGCATGTCGGGTCCCTTCGGGTCGTAGGCGACCGACACCTTGGGCGACTCGGTCGGATCGGTCGAGTTCACCACCGCCGTGCCGTCGCTCGCGGTGTCGATCTTGAGCATGATCACCGAGAAGCGGTTCTTCGTCGCCGTCAGGTCGTGGGAGAACCCCTTCCGGAAGTTGGTGAAGTTCCCGGGGAAGCCGAAGAAGAGAAGGTCGGGCTCGGCGAGGGACGGGTCCGACTTCCACATCATCGCCAGCGGGATCCCGTTGGTGGTGAGCAGGCCCTTCTGCCGCTCGAACAGCCGCTTGACCGCCTCCTTCGCCTCGGTGTCGTTCGGGTTGGCGTCGAGGCGATCGGACAGCGCGATCAGCTCCTTCTCCGCCGCTTCGAGATCGCCGAGCACCTTGAACTCCTCGGGGAACTCCATCACCACCGTCGACTCCAGACGATCGCCGACCCGCTGCCCGACGCCGGGCCGGTCGAGGAGCGTCTCCACGCCGAGGCGGTCGAGCTCCGCGCGCGGGCCGATGCCGGAGCGTTGCAGGGTCCCGACCGCGCCGAACGGGCTGTTGGCGACGACCACGTTCCGGGCGCGGACGACCCGGCGGACAGGGGCCGGTGCGCCGGGGTCGACGGGCGCGCCGCTGGCGCGCAGCTTCGCCCCCTCCAGGTATTCGACTCCGACCGCGCGCAGCGAGCCGTCGGCGTTCCGTTCGAACAGGATCTTGTCGACCACGGCCCCGCCCTTGAGGAAGAGGCGATCGGGGTGGCGGCATTGCGTCTGGGCGATGTACTGCGCCACGGTCGAGCGCTTGCCGTCCTCGTCGGTGGCGGCGGGCAGGACGACGATCCCTTCGCGCTTCTGCACCTCCGGGTCGTGGAGGTCGCCGCCGCCGAGTCCACGGCGGAAGATCGCCTCGACCGAGTTGTCCTGCGACTTGAGGAGGGCCTTGTAGAACGGCGCGAGCTGCGGCGCGTCGGGAAGGGTCGACAGCAGCGTCGCCAGGCTCGGCACGCCGGTCTTCTGGAAGCCGCGATGACCGTGCCGCGACCGGCCGAGGAAGAACTCCTCGACGCGTCCGGCGAGGTCCCAACGCGCGTTCTCCACCGAACGCTGGTAGTGGGCCAGCGTCTTCGATCCGAGCGTCGGATCGCCCATGCGGCGGGCCATGGCGTCGACCGCCGACCAGGTGAACGGCGTGATGATCCCGGCGGCGCCGGCGGCCGATCCGCCCAGGCCCGCGAGACGCGGGTAGTTGGCCACGAAGCCCGACTCGGGGATCCGCTCCACGCCATAGGCGAGCGCCTTCTTGCGGTATTCGGCCGACGCGGCGAAGGCCGACAGCGCCTCCGACACCGGCAGCACGTTCATCGTCCCGGCGTCGAGCAGCGCGACCGTCTGTCCCCCTTCGGCGA
Organism: uncultured bacterium; assembly: GCA_964372275.1. GTDB lineage: Bacteria > CAYJRR01 > CAYJRR01 > CAYJRR01 > CAYJRR01 > CAYJRR01. The sequence goes on along the minus strand of CAYJRR010000008.1, from coordinate 32,459 downwards.
GCTTTCCGGCGACCGTCCCCCCGCCGGGTCCGGCGCCGACGACGAGCGTGTCGACCTCCTCCGGCAGCGGACGGGTCGTGTCGATCCCCTCGCAGGCGGGCGCCCGGCGGAAGAGATCGGTGAACCAGGAGAACGGACCGCGATCCGGCGCGCAATCGTCCGCGCCCGCGGCATGCGCCGGAGACCCTCCGACGAGCACGAGGGCGAGCAGGCTGGCGGCGGCGACGTGACGCAACGTCCCATGATTCGACATGACGTTCCTCCCGATTCTTGGTCGAAGCTGCAACCGTCATACCGTCCGCAACCGCCCGGCAATGCGGGGATTCGTGGACGGGCGTCGGCGACGAGGGGCGCCGATGGGACACGTTGACATCAGCGTCAGTGTCCCGATTTCACGCGGGGATGCGTCGTCCGGTAGGATGCGCGCCCATGCGCGCCCTGATCCTCGCTTCGATCACGATGCTCGCCGTGTCCGCCTGCCACGCCGCTCGACCGACCGGTGGCGCGCCCTCGGCCGTGCCCGCGGCCACATCCGCGGAGGCGCCGGCGATCGCGGCCGGCCGGTCGTCCGACCAAGGCGCGACGCGATCGGAGGCCTCGCGGGCGCTCGAGCGGATCGGCGACGACTTCTGGAACGAGCAGCTCCGCGCCTCGCCGACCTTCGCCACCTATCTCGGCGACCGGTCGCGCGATGCCGAGCTCGACGACGCCTCGGAGGAGGAGGTCGCACGGCACCGTGACGCGCTCACCGGATTCCTGAAAAGGGTCGAGGCGCTCGACCTGGCGGCCCTGCGTCCCGACGAGCGGATCACCGCCGACGTGTTGCGCGTCGAGCTTTCCACGTCGCTCGGCTCGGAGGTCTGCCGATCGTGGCGCTGGTCGGTCGATCAGCTCGGCGGCCCGCACGTCTTCCTGGCGGAGCTGCCGAACTACCACACGATCTCCGAACCGGAGCACGCGCAGACGCTCGCGATCCGCTTCCGGAGCGCGAAGAAGCTGTTCGACGAACAGATCGCAAACCTCCGGCGCGGACTGTCGGAGAAGAGGGTCGCCTCCAGGATCAACGTCGAGCGGGTGCTCAAGCAGCTCGACGAGCAGATCGCGACGCCGCCGGAAAAGAGCCCCTACGGGCGGACGGCCGCCACGCTCCCGGCGACCTGGACCGACGAGCAGCGGCGCACGGCGGAGACCGACCTCCTCGGCGCGGTCCGCGACTCCGTCTACCCGGGGTTGAAGGCCTACCGCGACGTCCTCCGCAAGGAGGTCCTCCCGCGCGCGCGCGCCGGGGTCGGCGTGTCGGAGCTGCCGGACGGGACCGCGTGCTACGCGGCCCGCATCAAGCAGTACACCGGCCTCGAGTCGTCGGCGGAGGAGTTGCACCGGCTGGGCCTTTCGGAGGTCGAGCGCCTGCAAGGGGAGATGCGCGAGATCGTCGCGGCGAAGGGATCCGGACCGGGGGCCGGCGCGAAGGCGAAGGTCGACCTCCGCGCCTGGTTCGAGGCGCGGGCGAAGGCGAAGGACCAGCGGCTGGCGAGCGCGGAGGCGCTCCTGGCCTACAACCGCGATCTCGTCGCGCGGGCCACCGCCGCGCTTCCGAAGGCGTTCGGCCGGCTCCCGAAGACGCCGATCGAGGTCAAGGCGATCGAATCGTTCCGGGAGAAGGACGCCCCCGCGGCCTACTACTACAGCGCGCCGAAGGACGGCTCGCGACCGGCCTACTATTACGTCAACACCTACGACCCGGCGTCGCGGCCGCTCTACAACATGGCGGCGCTCGCCTTCCACGAAGCGGTCCCCGGCCACCACTTCCAGATCGCCCTCGCCAACGAGAACGGCGCGCTGCCGGAGTTCCAGCGCCAGCTCGGGCAGACCGCCTTCGTCGAAGGGTGGGCGCTCTACGCCGAAGGACTGGCGGGGGAGCTCGGTCTCTACCGGAGCGACGAGGAGCGACTCGGCGCCATGAACTACGAGCTGTGGCGCGCCGTCCGCCTGGTGGTCGACACCGGGATGCACGCCAAGGGGTGGAGCCGGGAGAAGGCCCTCCGCTACTTCCTCGCGAACACCGGCCACACCAAGATCGAGGCGGCCAACGAAATCGATCGTTACATCCTGTGGCCCGGTCAGGCGCTCGCCTACAAGGTGGGGCAGCTGCAGATCCGAGAGATGCGTTACGAAGCGGAACGGTCGCTCGGGGAGCGCTTCTCCCTACCCGCCTTCCACGACCGTCTCCTGTCGCACGGCGGCGTCCCTCTCTCCACGGCCCGGAGCGACATCGAGCGCTGGATCAAGGAGCAGCGCCTGGCCGCGCGATAGCGCGGGTCGGGCCCGGTGGACGCAGGATCTTCGCCCTGCTACCTTCCCCGCCCCGTGAAGGACATCTCCTACCTCGACGTCGCTTCGCGCGGGCGGGCTCCCGAGATCGAGCACCGCTACGGTGCGAACGTCCACATCCTCGCCGACGCCTACCTGCTCACCCTCCTGGCGAAGCTCTGCTCCGACGGGACGTTCCAGCCGGAGATCTCGCAACTGGTGACGCTGCTCTACCAGGGGCTGGCGAAGGTGATCCTGGCGCAGGAGTTCCCGACCCGCGTGGCGTCGATCGAGACGCGGATGATCCACCACAACGAGGAGGGGGTCTACGAAGGGACGGTCCTCGACCCCGGAACCAAGACGGTGGTGGTCGACATCGCGCGCGCCGGGATCATGCCCTCGCTCGTCTTCTTCGACGTGCTGAACCACGCGCTGACCCCGCGGCACGTCCGCCAGGACCACATCTTCATGAACCGCAAGGTCGACGCGAAGAACCAGGTGGTCGGCGTCGACATCTCCGGGAGCAAGATCGGCGGCGACGTGGAGGACAGCATCGTCGTCGTCCCCGACCCGATGGGGGCCACCGCCGGCAGCTTGGTGAACGTGATCGACATCTACAAGACCCAGGTGAAGGGGAAGGCGTCGAAGTTCATCGCCGCCCACCTGATCGTCACGCCGGAGTACATCCGCCGCGTCCGCAAGGACCACCCCGACGTGGTGATCTACGCCTGCCGCCTCGACCGCGGGCTGTCCGCCCCCGACGTGTTGAAGAGCGTGCCCGGTTCCCGGTGGGAGGAGGAGCGGGGCCTGAACGACAAGCAGTACATCGTCCCGGGCGGCGGCGGTTTCGGGGAGATCCTCAACAACAGCTTCGTCTGACGGGAGCAACGCGCGTGGAGAAGGCCCAGAAAAGCGGCCCGCGATTCGACGTCATGATCGCCGCCGAGACGGTCGCGGCGCGGGTCCGGGAGATGGGAGCGTCGATCAGCCGCGACTTCGCCGGCAAGGAGATCGTCGTCGTCGGCGTGCTCAAGGGATCGTTCATCTTCCTCGCCGACCTGGTGCGCGGGATCGACGCGCCGCTCTCGATCGACTTCCTCGGCGTCTCGAGCTACGCCGGGACCGAATCGACCGGCGTGGTGAAGATCACCCACGACCTGACCAAGCCGATCGCCGGCAAGCACGTGCTGGTGGTGGAGGACATCGTCGACACCGGTCTGACGCTCCAGTACCTGGTCGAGAACCTGAAGACGCGGAACCCGGCGTCGCTGCGCGTCGCCTGCCTCCTGGACAAGCCGAGCCGCGCCAAGGTGCGGGTGCCGGTGGAGTACGTGGGGTTCACCATCGAGGACGAGTTCGTGGTGGGGTACGGGCTGGACTTCGACGGGCGCTACCGGAACCTGCCGGCGATCTCGATCTACCGCGGGGAGTAGCCCGCCGAAACCGGGCCGAGCCGAGCCGTATCGGTAGCGGTAGCGGTATCCGATCCGGTCCGAACCGTGTCGGATCCGATCGGGCCGGATCGGTTCGGATCGCCTGGCCTCCGGATCGCGCGGGACTAGCGTTTTCCGCAGATGCGATTCGCGACGCCGCTCCTGGGGCTGGCGCTCTTCGCCGCGGCCGGCGGTCCGTGCCGAGGGACGGCGCCCACCGGCGCCACGCCGACGCCGGGACCGGAGGAATCGCCCACCGCCCCCGTCGAGCCGCCCTCGCCGGGTCCGACCGAGGAACGGATCGACCGCGAGGAGCAGCGCGGCGAAGAGACCGAGGAGCGCCGCCTCGACGAACAGGAGCCTCCACCGACGATCGACCCCCGGCCGAAGGACGAGGTCGCTCCACCGACCCCCGACACCGGACACACCCGCCAACGCGCCGCGCGCCGCTAGACCTCCCCTTCCCTCCTTCTCCTCCTCCTTCTCCTCTCCGCTCCTCCTTGCACTGCCGCCGGGATCCGGGCTATTGGGGCTCTCGCCATGGCCAAGGACAAGAAGACCCGCCTCCTCGAGGAACTGATCCAGGATCCCGCCTCCGCCTCCACGCGGGCCGAGGAGATGAAGAGACTCGACCTCGATCCGGCCGCGATCGGTCCATCGGCCGCGACGGCGAAGCGGATCGCCGACGACCCGGACGGCGCGGACCGAGTCGCGGAGTTCGCTGGGCTCCCGTTCCCCGTGAAGCTGGCGCTGCTCGAGCGGCTCGGCCGCGAGGGGGCCGGGGCGTTCCTCGCCCGCCTGCAGCGGGAGGAGAAGGACAAGGCCATGGCCAAGGCGATCGCCCGCGCCCTGCACCTCGTGCGCGCGCAGGGGATGAACGTCACCGATCTTCGCGATCGGAGCGCCGTGAAGTTCGACTTCGCCGCCGAGGGGCTGCCGAGCTCGTACGTCTCGGGGCTCGATACCGAAGGGAATCGGCTGGTGTTGGTGGCGAAGGTCTCGCCGGTGGGCAAGCTCCACGTCTTCCACGCGGTGGTGGGGGACACCACCGGGCTGCAGAACTTCGAGGGGATGGCGCTGACGCGCGCCGCCTACAAGAAGTTCATCACCATGGCCGAGGCGCAGATGCAGGTGCAGCTCGCGCCGATGCCGACCGACTACGCCGCCTGGATGGTCGCCTACGCCGCGCGGGTCGCGACCGACGCCGGCCTGCCGGTCCCCGCCGCCTTCGAGGACGGCAAGGCGATCCTCGGGGCCCCGAGCGAAGCGCCCCCCCATCCCATCGGCGGCGTGCTCGACGTGAGCGGGATCGCCAAGGAGACGCCGGCACTGGTGGCGAAATCGGCGTCGCTGCACCGGCTCCCGGAATGCGCCTTCTGGGTCCCCGACGAAGCGACGCTGGAGAAACTGTCGGAGAGGGTGAAGGAGGCCGACGCGAGCCCCGTCGCGGCCAACGAGGAGCAGCGGGCGCAGCTGCGCGACCGCGCGGGGCGCGCGGTGCTCCAGGAGTACCTCGACGACAAGAACCGCGGCCTGTGGTCGGGCCGGCTGCTCGAGACCGCCTACGTGCTGGCCGCCACCGGCCGCACGGAGGAGGCGCGGATCGCCGTCGCGACCGCCACCGCGCTCGCGGCGGAAAAGGCCGACGTCGAGTCGATTCCGTTCGCCACCGAGCTCGTCGACAAGATCGTCCGCCAAGCCGGCGCGATCGATCCCCACGCCGGCCACGCCCACGCCACCTCCGGCCTCGCCGCCGAGATGCGCGCCGCAGGCAGCGAAGCGCCGGAGTAGACACTCACTGGAAAACGTAGACGGCGCCGCTCTCCGCTGCCGAGTCGTCGGCCTGGTCTCCGTTCACGCCTGTCGCGCCCGATCCCTCCATGGGGGCCCCGACCGCCAGCGCGCCGTTCGTGAGGGCGACGGTACCGAGGCGATCTCCGGCGGCGGTGTTGGACGCCTTGACGTAGGCCCGCTGGCTCCAGGCTCCCCCGCTGCGCACGAAGAGATAAGCGGCGCCGCTGTTGTCCGCGCCGTCGTTCCGGGCGTCTTCATCGACGCCGGTAGCGCTCGAGTCTTCGGCCTCGGCCCCGACCAGAATCGTGTCGCCCCAGACGGCGATACTCCGGCCGAAGTGGTCGCTCGTTCCGGTGTTGGAAGCTTTCAGATAGGCCTGCTGGCTCCACACGCCACCACTTCGAGCGAAGACGTAGACGGCTCCGCTGTCGGGCTTGGCGTTGTCGGCGGGGTCGCCACCGCCGCCCTCGGCGCTGGAGTCCTCCATGTCCGCGCCGACTGCAACGGTGTCTCCCGAAACCGCAACGCTCACTCCGAACTGGTCGTCCGATCCGGTGTTGGCGGCCTTCAAGTAGGCTTGTTGGCTCCACGAGATCCCGCTCCGCACGAAGACGTAGGCGGCACCGCTTTCCGGAGCCGAGTTGTCGGCCTGATCGCCATTCACCCCCGTGGCGCTCGAGTCCTCGTATTTGGCCCCGGCCACCAGCGTATCGCCCGAGACGGCGACGCTGCAGCCGAACCGGTCGTACTCGTCCGTGTTGGAGGCCTTCAGGTAGGCCTGCTGCGTCCAGTTTCCTCCGGCCCGCACGAAGACGTACACCGCGCCGGACGCCAAGGCGTTGTTGTCGGCCTGGTTGCCGTTCACCCCGGTGGTGTTGGAGTCCTCCGCATAGGCGCCGATCGCCGCCGTGTCGCCCGAAACGGCGACCGCCGTACCGAAGCGTTCATACGCTTCACTGTTCGAAGCCTTCAAGTACGCCTGCTGGCTCCAGACACCCCCGCTTCGCACGAAAACGTAGGCGGCACCGGCGTCGGTCGCGAAGTCGTTGTTCGGGTCTCCGTTCACCCCGGTGGCGTTCGAGGGCTCGAGCGGTGCCCCGACGACGATCGTATCTCCCGAAATGGCGACGCTCTCCCCGAATCGATCGTTGGCTCTCGTGTTCGAGGCCTTCAAGTAGGCTTGCTGCCTCCACGCGGAACCGATTCTCACGAAGACGTAGACGGCGCCGCCGTCCATCGCCCCTTCGTCCTCCCGATTGCCATCGATCCCGGTGGCACCCGAATCCTCTTGAACCGCCCCGACCACCAACGTATCGCCCGAAACGGCGACGGCGTGCCCGAATCGATCGTTCGAGCCGGTGTTGGAGGCTTTGACGTACGTAGCCGAGCCGACGAGCTCCGTTCGCCGCTCCACCTCGACGACGTAGGTGCGTTGACGGCCGAATGACGCGGTGACCACCACGGTGATCGCGTTGGAACCGAGATCGAGGACGATCGGCGGCGACGGTCGTCCCGATTCGATCGGCTGCCCTTGAACCGTTACCGTGGCATCGGCGTCCGCCGCCGTTGCGGTCACCGTCACCGCAGACGTCACGAGACTCACCTCCGCGGCGTAGGCCGTCACGTCTGATTCGAAGGCGGGAAACAGCTCCACGGAAGGGGCCGAAAGGCTCAGTCCCAGAAGCCGAGCGTCGAGACGATCGGACTCGGGCCCGTCCTCCCGCGCGCAGCCGGCGGCGAGCCAGAGTAGGCACCCGACTCCAAGCAGGGTCCTCATGGATCTCATCGGCCGCGGGACTGCACGGGGCGCGCCCAACGGATCGACGGCGGAGACGGCGAACGGTCGACGGAATTGTCCGAGCCTACGCGGCGAACTGGTAAGTCCAGCGAACGGCGCGGGACGGCCACGTCGCCCCGGAGCGCGCACGGGCCTTCCCCGGCCGACCTGCGGTTTTCGTTCGAGAAACGGTAAGCTTCGGTCGATGGCGCGACGAGGCGACTCGCAGCCGACCCTACCGTTCGGCAACGCCGCCGCGGCCGGCGGCGCCGGTGCCCATGCGGTGAGCGGCGGCGAGCGCGAGCGGCCGACCGTGCCGGGGCCCGCGGGCGAGCCCGACCCGGCGGCCGCGGCGGTGCGGGAGGCGACGGGGCACGGAGACCTGGCGCCGAAAGCGGACGGAGTCGAACCGCACGGCGCGTCGAAGGCGGTGCGGGGGCCCGCGGCGAAGCTGCTCGAGGCACTCTACCAGCGGCTCGACCAGACCGGCATCGACTTCTACCGGTCGGCGATGCACACCCACTACGGGTGGCCGCTGCGCTGGCTCTCCTACCGCTTCTTCCGCCACGCCAGGGTCGATCCGGCGGCGCTGGCGCGCATCCGCGATGTCGCCGCGAAGGGCGAGGTCGTCTACGTGATGCGGCATCGCTCGCTGCTCGACTACCTCTATTTCAACTACCTCTACGTCCGCGAGGGGCTGCCGCTGCCACGCTTCGGCAGCGAGATCAATATGCTCCTCTGGATGCCGCTGGCGCGAGCGGCGCGGACGCTGCTCGCCAAGGCGACCTGGTTCGTCCGCTTCGGCTTCCTCCCCGATCCGATCGACTCCGGATGGGTGGAGCAGCTTGTCTCCAACCGCGCTCCGCTCCTCGTATTCCTCAAGCGCCGCCGCACCTGGACCGACCTCTTGCGGCGCCAGCGTCCGAAGCGGGACGTCGCCGAGGCGCTGATCGCCGGAGCCGCCGCCTCCGAACGCCCGGTCTTCCTGGTCCCGCAGGTGGTGTTCTGGGAGCGCCGGCCCGAGACCGGACGCAAGACGCCGGTCGACGTCGTCTTCGGCGAGGCCGACAAGCCGCGCCGCATCCGCAAGGTCGTCTCCTTCCTCCACCACCACCGCGACGGGCTGGTGAGCCTGGCGGAGCCGTTCGACTTGAAGGCGTTTCTGCGGGAGCACGAAGGGGAACCGGTGGAGGTGACGGCCAAGAAGTTGCGGTGGGTCCTGCTGCAGCACATCTACCGCGAGCGGCGCGTCGTCACCGGGGCCCGGATCATGCCGGTAACGCAGGTCGCCAAGAAGATCCACGCCGACCCGGTGGTGAAGTCCGAGATCGAGCGCGTCGCCGCGCGCGAAGGGAAGCCGGCCGATGCGATCCGGACGCGCGTCGACAAGATCGTCCGCAAGATGGCCGCCGACCTGCGCTGGAACTGGCTGATGGCCGGAGCCGGGACGCTCACCTGGGTCTGGAACAACATCTACTCGGGGCTCGAAGTCGACCAGAACGGGATCCGCCAGGTGAAGGCGATCCTCAAGGACCACCCGGTGGTGCTGATCCCCAGCCACCGAAGTCACGCCGACTACCTGATCCTTTCCTACGTCCTCTACCACCACGACATGACCGTCCCGATGGTGGCGGCCGGCGACAACCTCTCCTTCTGGCCGATGGGAACGATCTTCCGGCGCATGGGGGCCTTCTTCATCCGGCGCACGATGAAGGGGGACGCGCTCTACGCCGCGGTGTTGGAGCGGTACGTCAAGAACCTGGTGAAGGCGGGGCACACCCTCGAGTTCTTCATCGAGGGGGGCCGGAGCCGCACCGGTCGCGTGCTTCGTCCGAAGCTGGGCCTGCTGACGATGGTGGTGCGCGCCTGGGAGGAGGGGGCGTCCGACGACGTCTACCTCTCGCCGATCTCGATGAGCTACGAGAAGGTGATCGAAGAGCGCGACTACATCCGCGAGCTGGAGGGGGCCGCCAAGCGGAAGGAGTCGGTCTCGGGCCTGTTCCGCGTGTTGAAGGTGCTTTCGAAGCGCTACGGCCGGGTCTTCGTCGAGTTCGCCGAGCCGATCTCGCTAAGGGCCGCGCTCGGGGTCGACGGTCCGACCTTCGCCGCAAAATCCGACGGAGAAAAGCGGGCCGCGATCAAGGCGCTCGGGGACCACATCGCCAACGGCATCAACGCGGTGACGGTGGTGACTCCGTCCCAACTCACCGCCGCCGCGCTGCTCGCGCATGGGAAGCGCGGGATGCTGCACTCGTCGTTGATCGAGGCGGCGACCTTCTTCCTCGACTACCTGCGCGCCGCTGGCGTCCGCCGCTCCCCGGCGCTCGACCGCGACGCCCCGGCCGCACTGGCGCGCGCGGCTTCGGGGTTCCTCGCCGAGAAGGCGATCCGCGCCGGCGAGGAGGGGGACGAGCGCTACTACGTCCTGGAGGAGGACCAGCGCATCTCGCTCGACTTCTACAAGAACATGGTCCTCCACTACTTCGCCCCGGCCTCGTTCGTCTGCGCGGAGCTGGCGGTCGAGGCGCCGCTCGCCCGCGCGACGCTCCTCGAGCGCTACCGCAAGGTGCGCGAGCGGTTCCGGCTGGAGTTCCCCGACGTGGAGGCCGGCGAGCAGGAGCTGGAGTTCGAGGTGGCGCTCGCGTCGCTGGAGCGCGCCGGCGTCGTCGCCTCCGCTGAGAGCGATTCGATCGCGGTGACGATGGGTGGTCGCCGGCGGCTGCGGCTCCTCGCCTCGCTCAGCCATTCGCTCTTCGAAAGCTACTTTGCCGCCGCCCGCGGCGTCGCCGGGGTGACCGACGCGACGACCGAGAAGGAGCTCACCGCGCGGGTCGCCGGCGTCGCCGCGAAGATGTACCGGAACGGCGTGCTGGAACGGAAGGAGGCGCTGGCGCTTCCGGTGCTCGCCAACGGCCTGAAGCAGCTCCTTGCCGCCAAGGCGCTCACCCGTGCCGACGGCCCGCAGGAGTCGCCGAAGGTGAAGGTCGACGAAGCCGCCCGCCGCGCCGAAGAGGCGTTCTGGGTCCGCTACCTTCGACTCTAGCGGCGAACGCCGACGGCGGGGCCGCCGCCCCCCGAGCCCAACGACTGCGGAGTTCGGTTCGCCGCCGCGATCGCCGTCGTACCGGTGCTGGCGTCGCGGCCGACGTTGCTGCCGCTCGTGAGCGTCGGAGGCGGCACCGGTGGCGCCGGACGGGGAGGCGGTGGCGGCGGCCGGAAGGTCTGGAAGATTCCGCCGACCAGCGACGCGCCGGCGGAGAGGAGGCCGGCCGTTTGGCTAAAGCCCGGAATGTTGGCCGCGGCGGTGATCGAGAGCGCCGCCGCCGTGCTGAAGGCGATCTTCTCCCCGAGCGTGGAGTTCGGATCGGCCAGGATCGCCGAGGCGTACGCGACGTCGAGCGCCGCGATGGCGAGGTTGACCCCCGGCACGAGCCGACCCGCGACCTTGGAGGCGGCCTGCGCCGCCGCGGTGGTCGCCACCCGCCGCGTGACCACCTCGAGCGGCACGAGGAGCGGCCGGGCGACGCGCGCGGCGGTCGCTCCGACGACGCGCACCGACGCGAGCCGGCTTCCGATCGCCACCGCGTCGATCGTCGTGCCGAGCTTGGAGCCGACCTTGACGACGGTGCCGACGGTGCCGGTGTAGTCCCGCGCCTTCTGGACGCTGTTCGCGAACTCGGCGAGTCGTTCCTGGTCCTGCCCCGCGCTCGCCGACCCGATCGGCAACAACGCCAGGATCGACGAGAGAACGACCGCGAACCGCGCCCGACGGATCTCCATGCGCCCCCCCGCACCGATGGAAGATCGACCGACGAACCCTCCCATTGTGAAGCAGCCGGGGACGGGGGGCGCGCGAAAGTTGTACACACGGCGGCCACGGCGACGGTAGGATTTACACGGTGGCCAAAACACCGGGAAAGACGAACCCGAGCCGGCGAATCGACCGCCTCGACCGCCTGACGTCGGACGGCGAGAAGCCGGCCGAAGAGAAGATCCAGGAGCTCGCCGCCCGCGTCACCGAGATGGAGAGTTACGTCGCGTCGCTCACCCGCGACAGCTACGACGCCATCATCGGCGTCGACCGCGACGGGACGATCCGCTCGTGGAACCGCGGCGCCTGGGTGATCTTCGGATGGGAGCCGGAGGAGATCATCGGCCAGAGCTACGTCCGACTGATGCCCCCCGAGACCGACCACGCGGCCGACTTCGCCAAGATCGTGCGCGCGCTCGACCGGCGCGGCTACATCAACGACGCGGAGTCGATCCGGCTCACCAAGGACAACCGCCGCGTGCTGGTGTCGGTGACGCGCACCGCGATCAAGAACGCGTCGGGGGAGTTCGTCGGCTTCTCGGCGATCATGCGGGACATCACCGAGCGCAAGCGCATGGAGCAACGCCTGATCCACAACGAACGGATGGCGGCGCTCGGGGAGCTGGCGGCGATCCTGGCGCACGAAATCAAGAACCCGCTGAACTCGATGGTGATCAACGTCGAGGTGCTGCGCGGCCACATCGCCGGGATCGAACCTGCGGCGCGCGCGAAGGCGGAGAAGTACATGCGGGTCCTCGGCGACGAGATGAACCGCCTCAACAAGGTGATCCGCGGCTTCCTCGATTTCGCCAAACCGGTGGCGCTGTCGATGACCGACGTGCAGATCAACGCCGTCCTGCGCGACCTGGTCGATCTGGTCGAGCCGCAGGCGCGCAAGCATCAGGTGACGATCGAGCTCGACCTCGCCGAGCCGTTGCCGCCGGTCTCGGGGGACGCGCAGCAGCTGAAGCAGGCGTTCCTCAACCTGGTCCTGAACGCGCTGCAGGCGATCACCGGCTCGGGGGGCGCCCGGACGAGCGGAACGATCACGCTCTCCACCAAGGCGCTGTCCGGCCGCAACGTGCGGGTCAGCATCCAGGACACCGGCGAGGGAATCCCCGAGGACAAGCGGGAGAAGATCTTCGACATCTTCTACACCACGAAGAGCGACGGGAGTGGTCTCGGGCTGCCGACCGTGCAGCGGATCGTCGGGAGTCACGAAGGCAAGATCACGGTCGAGAGCGAGCTCGGCAAGGGGACGACCTTCCATCTGGTCTTCCCCGCCGCCTGGGCGCGGGAACGGGTGACAAGGTACTGACGATGAACGAGAGCAAGGGCGGCACGGCGAAGACGGCGAGTCGGAAGATCCTGGTGGTGGACGACGAGCGGTCGGCCCGCGAGGGGCTGGCGGAGCTGCTCGCCTCGTGGGGGAACGTCACCGAATCGGCCGCCGACGGGAACGAGGGGCTGGCCAAGGTCGGCACCTTCCAGCCGCACGTGATGATCACCGACCTGACGATGCCGAACATGGACGGCCTCGCCCTGTTGAAGGCGGTGAAGAGCGGGCCGTTCAAGGACACGGCGGTGGTGGTGCTCACCGCCCACGGAACGATCGACGGCGCGGTCGAGGCGATCCGCGAGGGGGCCTACGACTTCCTCACCAAACCGCTCGAGGACTTCGTGCGGCTCCGCCTGTTGATCGAGAAGCTGGCGGAGCGGCAGGGATTGGAGACCGAGGTCCGCGATCTGCGGAGCGAGCTGGAGCGGATCCGTTCGTTCGAGAACCTGGTCGGCTCGACGCCGGTGATGAAGGAGGTCTATCGGCAGATCGAGGTGGTGGCGCCGTCGACGGCGTCGGTCCTGATCCATGGCGCCTCCGGCACCGGCAAGGAGCTGGTGGCCAAGGGGATCCACAACCGCAGCCGCCGCGCGAACGGACCGTTCGTGGCGATCAACTGCTCTGCGATCCCGGCCACGCTCCTGGAGAGCGAGATCTTCGGACACGAGCGCGGCGCCTTCACCGGGGCCATCGCCCGCAAGGAAGGCTGCTTCGAGATCGCCCACGGCGGGACGCTGTTCCTGGACGAGATCGCCGAGATGCCGTTCGAGCTGCAGTCGAAGTTCCTGCGGGTGCTGGAGGACGGGAAGTTCCGCCGGCTGGGGGGCAAAGACGAGATCGAGGTCGACGTGCGGGTGATCGCCGCCTCGAACAAGGACTTCCGCAAGGCGATCGCCGAGAAGCAGTTCCGCGAGGACCTCTACTACCGGTTGAACGTCTTCGGTTTGTCGCTCCCGTCGCTCTCCGAGCGCGCCGAGGACATCCCGATCCTCGCGGAGCACTTCGTCCGGGAGTTCTCCGCGCGCAACCGGAAGGGCCTGAAGGGGATCTCCCCGGAGGCGATGCGGATCCTCACCGGCTACGCGTGGCCCGGGAACGTGCGCGAGCTCAAGAACGTGATCGAGCGGTCGGTGATCATGTCGACCAAGTCGGAGCTGACCGCCGTCGACCTCCCGGAGTCGCTCACCACCAGCCCCGACCGCGCGCCGCAGATCACGTTGCGCGTCGGATGCACGATGGAGGAGGCGGAGAAGGAGATCATCCGCCGAACGCTGGAGTCGACCGGCGGGAACAAGACCCGCGCCGCCAAGATCCTCGACATCAGCCTGAAGACGCTCCACAACAAGCTGAACGAGTACGGCCTGCGCAACAACCCGCCCCGCCCGGCCTCCGCGGGGTGAGGCGTCAAGCGGGCTCGGGGCGCGGGGGCGCGAGGAGCTTCTGTAGCATTGCCGCCATCTCCGACCAGTGCGCGCGCCAGTCGGCCGCTTCGCGGCGGCCCTTCGGCGTGATCCGATAGACGCGACGCCGGCGACCGTCGACCTCCTCAATCGACGCCTCGACCAGATCCTCGAGCTCCAGCTCGTGGAGGGCCGGATAGAGGGTTCCCTCGCGCATGCGGAGTGCGCCGGCCGTGCGCGCCTCGACCCTGCGAGCGATCGCGTAGCCATGCAGCGGTGTTTCCGACAGCAGCGCGAGAACGATCGCCCGCAGCGCGCCGCGAGGAAGCTCGTCCGTCTTCAGGGCCGCCGCCTTCTTCATGCGACGCGCGGCCCCTTTCCGCGAAGCCGGCCGACAAGATGGCTGGTGATCCCCGCCATCACGAGCAACGCGACGAACCACGTCCAGATCCCGATACGAACCATCCCGGCGGCGGGTCCCCAACTTGCCATTCGCCAGCCGTACGCCCATTGCATCAGGGCGACCAGCGGCTTCACCGGCGTCACCGGAACCCAGGCGGTGGCCGACGCGATCGCAAGGAGGATTGCGAACGCATACGGCTCCTGCCGCGCGCGGAGCCAGGCAAGCGCGCGCCGTGGACGGAACAGGACCAACGCCGTGATCGGAAGGACGACGACCGAGACGTCCATCGTCCACTCCAACAGCCCCGACGCGGAGACCCATGTCGGATTCGCCGCGACCGAACCGTCCGCGCGCTCGATGGAGCTCCACCACATCCACAGCAGGCGGTCGATCGCCGCGACGTAGAGGAAGTGTCCGAGCAGTCCCGCGCCGAAGGACAGGCCGAGGCGCAATCCGAGCGAGGCGGCGTCGGACCGGGACATGCGGAAGGGGCGATTCGCCTCGACCAAGCGTGCGGCGAGCGCTTCGACCTCGCCCAACGACGCCACGGCGATCGCCTCCGCCTCCTTCGGCGTGGCGCCACGCGCCTCGGCCTCGGCCATCTCGCAGTAGACGTGGTCCTCCAGCTCGAGGAGCACGACCTCCTTGCGCTCCCGAGGAATCGGCAGCGACTCGACGACCCGCGCGAGCTCGGCACGCGAGCCGGCGAACCGTCTTGTCGTGCCATTCTCGAGGATCCTCGCCATTCCGTTCCCCTTGGTCGTCTCGGTCCATTATACCTTGGCAGCCGATGTATCGCCGTCCGCGCCCGTTGCCGGGGATCGGCCCGTGTGCTATACATGTAGATTGAAATGTAGGTGTGTTGAATGCCGCTGAACATCCGAAATCCCGAGACCGAGAAGCTGGCCGACGCGCTCGCCCGGTTGACCGGGGAGACCAAGACCGAAGCGGTCACCCGCGCGCTGCGGGATCGACTCGACCGAGTACGGAGGGAGCGGCGCAACCGGAGACTGGCCGACGAGCTCGACGACATCGCGACCCGGTGCGCCGGACTGCCCGTTCGCGATCGCCGGAGTCCCGACGAGATCCTGGGCTACGACGAGCACGGGCTGCCGCGCTGATGGTCCTCGACACGTCGGCGCTGCTCGCGATCCTCCAGGACGAGCCGGAGCGCCGATCGTTCAACGAAGCGATCGAAGGGGCCGAATCGCGACGACTCTCGGTCGCGAACCTGGTCGAGATCTCGATCGTCCTCGAGGCCCGCTTCGGCGCCGAGGGCTCGCGCGCCCTCGACCAGTTCATCGACCGCGCGGCGATCGAGCCGGTGCCGGTCGACCTCGCACAATCGAACGCGGCTCGCGCCGCGTTCGCCCGCTACGGCAAGGGCCGGCACGCTGCCGGTCTGAACTTCGGCGACTGCTTCGCCTACGCCCTGGCGACGGTGCTCGGGGAGCCACTCCTATTCAAAGGCGGCGACTTCTCGAAGACGGACGTCCAAACGTGGGCGCCGTAGGCCATCGGCGTCGCTGCCGGCATTCGGGGGCGTGTGTTACGGGAGGGAGCGGACGATTCGCTCGACCTCGTCCAAACTGGCGCCGTCGAGCGGGTCGTCCCGGCGTCCGTCGAGGAAGGTGACTCCCTCGAGGTCGCGGGCGACGCGCGGCACCGGGCTGTCGCGAAGGACGCGGAACTTGCCCTGGGACATCGCGGCGGGGCGTACCGCGCCGGGGAAGTGGGTGGCATAGGGACCCTTCGGGCGCTCGCCGAAGAGGACCACCTCCTCGCCGACCACGAAGCGTGCGGCGCCGCTGACGTGGAGGCCGATGCCGTTCACCTCGCCGCCGGGCTCGACGACCGTTACGACCGACGACGGGTTCCCGTATAGGACGTCGGCCACTTCGATCGTGGTGACCGTCAGGATCGCCCCTCCCTCCCGCTCGACCGACTCGGCGGAGAGCACCACACCGCGGACGACCACCTCCGAGCCGCGCGCAAGTTCGGCGAGCGTGAGTCGTTTGGCCACCGACGCGTCCGCCGGACGGGCCGCCATCGCCGCGACGATGGCGGCGACGGCCACAGTGACTCCGGACGCGGCGGCCGGACGGCGGCGCGACCGGGCGGCGACGATCCCGGCAGCGACGAGCAGGGTGCCGAGCGCGCCCGCGGCGCCGCGGCCCGACGGGCCGCCGACCGTCGCCACCCGGCAGCCGAAGAAGCCGGGGGAGGTGTCCGCCGGGTCGGCCTCGCAGCAGCCGACCGGATAGAGATAGACGACGGCGTCCTGGTCGTCGGTGGAGAGCGAGCGCTTGAACGTCTCCCCCTGTCCCGAGGTGGCGAACATCGTCGCCTCGCTGTCGGCCGAGTGACCGAGGCCGAAGGCGTGTCCGATCTCGTGGGCGGCGATCGACTCCACGTCGGTGAGCACCCCCGCATCGCCGGCGGTCCAGGCGTAGTCGACGCCGTTCATGGTGATGTCGTTCTCCAGGATCTTGCCGCTCGTCTCCACGTAGTAGGTGTAGGTGACGGCGATCTGCGCCTGCGGCTCGATCCATCCCGACTCGACCCAGACCAGCACGTTCTTCCGGTCGCGCGCCGGGAACCCGTCGTCCTTGAAGACGTCGGCCGTGCCGAGCGCCGTCTCGGACAGATCGCTGAACTGCGCGTCGGAATCGTCGATCGCGTTCCAGCTGGCGAACGCGCTCCGGACCGCCGCGATGGCGTCGGCGGCGCCGGTGTCGGCCGATCCGTCCTCGTTGATGAGGAACGGCTGCGGCAGGACGGTGAAGTGCAGCTCCTTGCCCGAGCTCGTCTGCTGCACCACGTAGGCCCCCGCGGTCGAGGGGACAGCGAGGACGGACATGCCGCCGAGGAAGGCGGCGAAGAGTCGGCTACCGGCGTTCGTCGTCATGGCGGCTACCTGTTCGGTACGGTGCCCGTTCGTGTCGAGAGGGTGCGCAACGTTTCGGCGAGGCGCTCGAGCGGCATCCCGTCCAGGGGATCGGCCGGAGAGAACGGCCGCGCGTCCGGGTCGGGACCGATGCGCAGGAGGTCGGTCAGGTCGCGGCGCAGGAAGGTTCGACCGTTCTCCGCACGAACCACCTGGAACCGCCCTTGTGCGAGGCCGGCGATGCGATAGCGCGCCCGCGCGCCGTCCGCCGGACTCGACGCGAGCCCCGCCGGCACACGCCGTACGAAGACGACGACCTCCTCGCCCGGAGAGAAGATCGGGACGCCGGCGGCGCGGGCTCCGCGGTAGCCCCGCGGGCCCGGTGTCCCTTCGGGAAGCACGCCGCCGGGGGTGACCAGATCGATCTCGGACCCGTCGACCGCGCCGGCCAGGACCTCGGAGACGACGAGCCGCTGCACGGTGCGGATCGCGCGTCCGTCGGTCGTCGCCTCCACGCGGTCGACCGTCGCCAACACGACCGCGTCCGACTCCGCGGCCAGCCCGGCCAGCGAAAGGTCCCGCACCACCGTCGCCCGCGCCTCGCCGGCGGCCAGCCACGCCGCGGCGACCAGAACCGCGAGGGTGGACGGGCGCGGCGCGCCGGGTGAGCGCGACGAGACGGGTCCGCGCGCACCGCCGACGCGGGTCGGCGCCACGGCGCGTCGCACGCCCGCGGCGCGGCGCGCGAGGAGCCAGGCGGCCGCAGCGAGCGCGACAGCGGCCGCGGCGAGCGGCCGCGAAGCCGCGCGCGACGCGGCGAGGTCGCAGCCGCATCCCGCGCCGCCGTCCCCGCCGTAAAGGTGCTGCGCGCCGGCGATGTCGTCCGAGTGCAGCGATCGCTTCTGCGTCTCGCCGTCGATCACCGTCGCGAACATCGTCGCCGCCTCGACGTCGGTGTGTCCCAACCCGAGGAAGTGCCCGGCCTCGTGGGCGACGATCGATTCGACGTCGGTCTGGGCCCCGGCGTCGGAGACCGTCCAGACGTAGTCCTCGCCGTTGAGCAGCATGTCCCCCTCCCCGATCTCGCCGTTCGACGGATCGAAGAAGGCCCACGTGATCCCGATGACCGACGGGCCTTCCGGCCAGCCGCTCTCCACCCAGGTGACGACGTTGTTGCCGTCCGGCTCCGGATCGCCCGCCGGCCCGTTGGGGTAGATCGAATCGCCGTCGAGCGAGGTGAAGCCGTCCCGCCGGTAGCCGATGTCGCAGACGGCGTTCCACGATTCGAAGCCGCGCTCGACGGCGTCGAACTCCTCCCCCGACAGGTCGGCCGAGCCGCTCTGGTTGATCTCGTAGGCGGGACGGCTTTCCCAGTGCAGTTCGGGGCCCCCGGACGAAACGGTGTTCACGACGTAGGCGAGCAGCGGCCCCCAAGACGCCATGTCTGCCTCCACGCGAGCCTCGACGCCCGGAGAACCCTTCCGCCGCGGCGTGTTATACGTCAGTTTACCATGCCCCCGGTCCGCACCCGATTCGCCCCCAGCCCCACCGGTTTTCTTCACATCGGCGGGGCGCGAACCGCCCTGTACAACTGGCTTTACGCGCGCCGGATGGGCGGGAGGTTCATCCTCCGGATCGAAGACACCGACAAGGAGCGGTCGACCGACGAGAACACGCGGGCGATCCTCGAAGGGCTCACCTGGCTCCGGATCGACTGGGACGAAGGTCCGATCCTCCAGAGCGGCCGGACCGAGCTCTACCGGCGGCACGTCGAGATGCTCCTCTCCAAGGGGAAGGCCTACCGCTGCACCTGTACCAAGGAGGAGCTGGAGGAGAAGAACCGCCGCGCGTTGGCCGACGGACGCAAGCCCGGCTACGACCGCGCCTGCCGCCGACGGCAGCAGCCGCCGCCGGCGGGACGCCCCTTCGTGGTGCGGATCGCCTTCGACGAGGAGGGACAGACGACCGTCCACGACCGGGTCAAAGGGGACGTGGTGTTCGACAACAAGGAGCTCACCGACGAGGTGATCCTCCGCGCCGACGGCAGCCCGCTCTACAACCTGTGCGTGGTGGTCGACGACGCCGAGATGAAGATCACCCACGTGCTGCGCGGCGACGACCACCTCAACAACACGCCGAAGCAGATCCAGATGTACCGCGCCTTCGGCTTCGAATGCCCCGAGTTCGGGCACATGCCGCTGATCTTCGGGCCCGACAAGAAGAAGCTCTCCAAGCGGAACAACGTGGTGGCGGTCGACGCCTACCGCGAGATGGGGTTCCTCCCCGAGGCGATGGTCAACTTCCTGGCCCGCCTGGGCTGGGCCCACGGCGACGAGGAGATCTTCCCGATCGGACGCCTACGCGAGGTATTCGACATCGAGGGGATCGGCCAGAGCGCCGGGATCTACGACCTGAAGAAGCTCGAGAACCTGAACCTGCACTGGATCAAGACGCTGCCGGTCGAGGAGGTCGCGCGGCGGCTCGTCCCCTACCTGGAGAAGAGGGGCTGGCCGGTGCCGGACCGCGAGACGCTCGGGGCGCTCGTCGCCTGTACCCGGGAGCGGTCGCGCACGCTGGTCGAAATGCGCGACCAGGTCGCCTTCCTGTTCGTGCCGGAGCCGGCGTTCGATCCGAAGGCAGTGGAGAAGCACCTCAAGGGCAAGGCCGAGCTGCTGGGCGAGATCGCATCCGCCCTGGAACGGCTTGGAACGTTCGACAACCCGACCGTGGAGACGGCGCTCAAGGCGCTTGCGGAGTCGCGCGGCGGAAAGATGGTCGAGATCGCGCAGCCGCTCCGGGTCGCGCTCACGGGCGGCACGGTGAGCCCGCCGATCACCGACGTGGTCACCCTCCTCGGGAAGGGTCGCACGCTCGAACGGGTCGCCGCCGCCCGGAGCGTGGCGTGAATTCACCGTGGTGACCCTCTTGTGACGCTCCGGAACGCGGTCCACGCGGAGTTGCGCCGGTTCCTCTTGCGGCTCGAGCCGTTCCCCGCCGGAATCTTCGTGCTCGCGGGGCTCCTCCTCTGGGTTTACGACTACTACGGCGGCACCGACTTCTACGAGCGCGTGCTCTCCCCTCGCGTCGACCTTGCGGCGCGCGACCAGGAGGCGGCGGCCTACTTCTACTGGTTCGGCACCGCCTTCGTCCTCCTGTTCCTGCTCCCGCTCGCGGCATCGCGCGCGCTCGCGCGCCTGGCGCGCGTCCCGCCCGCTCCGACCGGACTGGGGCTGGGGGAGTGGCGCGTCGGCCTCCCCGCGGCTGCCGTCTGCTACGGCGTGATGGTGCCGATCCTCTTCTCGGTCGTCTGGTCGGGCGACTTCCTCGGGAAGTACCCGCTCCTGTCCGACGCGGCGCGGGATCCGCGGCTGTTCGTCGCCTACGAGCTGGCCTACGCCGGCTACTTCGTCGCCTGGGAGTTCTTTTTCCGCGGCTTCATGACCTTCGGTCTGGAGCGGACCCTCGGCGTTTGGACCGTCTTCGTGCAGACGCTCCCCTTCGCGGTGATGCACTTCGGGAAACCGGACCTGGAGGCGATGAGCTCGGTCGTCGGCGGGATCGCGCTCGGTTGGCTCGCGCTGCGGACGCGCTCCATCTGGTACGGCGTCCTCCTCCACGCCGGGGTGGCGGTCACCCTCGACCTGATGGTGGTCGCGATCGAGCGGAGGATCTGACCGTACGTGGCGCTCGCCTCCCCCCTCCCGGCGATCCGGCGCGAGCTCCAGGCGTTCGTCGCCGGGTTCGGCCTCGTCCCGGCCACCGTCTTCGTCGTCGCCGGGATCGCGCTGTGCCTCGACCACTACTACGGCGGCAAGAAGTTCTTCGAGCGGAACCTCGCCGAGCCGCTCGGGGGCCTGTTCGACCTCTCCCGGCGGGACCTAGCGTTCCTCCGCTGCCTCTACTGGGAGATCTCGCCGTTCGTCACGCTCGTCCTCTTCCCGGCGGCGTCGTTGGCGACCGCGGGGCGGTTCGCGCCGGCGCAGCGGATCCCGTCACAGGGGTTTTGCCTCGGCGATTGGCGCTTCGGATTGAAGGCGGCGGCGCTTTTCTACGCGGTGATGATCGTGATCCTGGCCGCCGTCGTCTGGAGCCCGGACTTCCAGGCGAAGTACCCGCTCTGCGACGAAGCCGCCCGGTCGATCGCACGCTTCGTCGCCTACGAGGCCGGCTTGTGGCTCTACTTCTTCGCCTGGGAGTACTTCTTCCGCGGTTTCCTCACCTTTTCGCTGGAGCGTTCGTTCGGCGCCTGGGCCGTCTTCATCCAGATGCTGCCGTTCGTGGCGGTCCACTTCGACAAGCCCGATCTGGAGGCGTTGAGCTCGGTCTTCGGCGGCCTGGCCCTGGGATACCTCGCCTTGCGCACCCGCTCGTTCCTCTACGGCGCACTCCTCCACGCCGCCGTCCACTCCACCTTCGACGTGATGGTCTTGACCGTGAAGGGCTTCGGTTGACAGCGCCCCGGCCGCTCACTAGGATCCCCGGCCTCTTGCCACCAGCGGTGGCGCGAGAGATAGTGGATCCGTTCTTTTGGGGAGTGGTGTAATTGGCAACACGCCTGACTCTGACTCAGGAATGTGTAGGTTCGACCCCTACCTCCCCAGCCAGGCAGCGCGAACCCATCCGATCTCGAAAGGCTCCTTTCCGGTCCCATCGTCTAGAGGCCTAGGACGCGGCCCTCTCAAGGCCAAAACACGGGTTCGAATCCCGTTGGGACCGCCAGGCCCCGCTCTCGCGAGCGGGGCTTTTTTTCGGCGGCGGCGCTCCCCGGCGAAACGGTTCCCGACGGCCCGCGCTCGCGTCTACCGCCGCTGACCGGAGGCGTTCTCGACGGTCGCGTGTGCGACAGATTCGCGCGCGACGGCCGTCTGCGCGACGCGCGCGACGTTCGCGCCGTCTCCGGCCGGCTCCGGAAAAAGCGGCAGCTCCGGGATCCGGACGTGGTGCTCGCCGAGCCACTCCTCGAGGAACCGCGGCAGACGCGGCGAGGCGCTCTCCATCGTTGCCGCCGTGGCGTAGCCGGCAAGGTATGCGAGCTCGGTCGAGGTCAGCACCGGCGGCAGATCGGTGAACGGGCGGCCCACCACCTGGGCGAAGATCCGGTCGGGCTTCACGAAGAATCCCGGGCCCTCGTGTCGGGAGGCGATGCCGCCGAGGAACGCTTCCTTGTGGGTCGAGTCGAAACCGAGGAAGTTCGCCTTGCACTTCATCCAGTAGGTGAAGTCGACCCCCTTCTTCCGCCCGGGCGTCATCGATCGGTAGAAGTCGTAGTCGGCGGTCCGGGCAAAGCCGTCGGTGCGGCACAACAGTCGGTCGATCGCCCAATCGACCGCCGACCGGAACTCCGCCGTCGCCTCCGATCCGCGCACCTCGTCGACGGTGAGAAGGAAGGTGTTCCCATCCCGGCGGACCTGCTCGTCGACCTGGCGCGGCGTCGCCGCGACCGCGAACCCGCTCCAAAGCAACGCTCCCATCGACACCGTCGCCCAAAGCCCCTTGCTCGTTTTCATCGTCATCTCCTCCCGCGCGGGGTCCGGCCGACGAGCAAGGTTTGAGCCATCATTCATTCGGATGCGGCTCCGGTCGGATTCGCCGGCAATCTTCGCACGATCGGCCAATTCCGTGGCGGCCGCGAGGCCGCGCCGGGAGGCTGGCTGGGGCCGGTGCGACCGGGCGGACGCGCCCCAGGCGAACGGCCGATCTCGCGGGTGACGCGGCGCTCCGGCGACGCCGGTATCCATCGACATCCGGTCGCCGGGGGACGTGTCGAATCTTCGCAGCCGATCACGCCACGGAAACGCGATCACCGCGAGGAACCGGTGGTTTTCACGGTGCGACCGATGGCGCGCCCCTTGAACTTCGTGAAGGCATGCGAATCGGACTCGTGCTGGCGCTGGTGACGGCCGCCGCGGCGTGCGGCGAGCCGGTCGTTTCCGATCTCTCCGAGGACCGCGGCGACGGAGAGCGAAGCGGCATCGTCCCGCTTTCCGAATGCGAGGAGGCGCCCGCGGAGCCGCCCGCGCCGCCGCCGTCGATGCTGCAGGCGACGGTCGACCGGCTCGCGGCGGAGGCCGGGTGGCGGACGCCGGGGAGCCAGATCGCGATCTCGGTGCAGGACCTGGCGACCGGCGAGTGGGTCGCCGTCAACGGCGACGTCAAGCACGTCGCCGCCAGCAGCGCCAAGGCGATCTGGGTGGCGGCGTCGCTGCAGCAGGTCGGCGTGGGCCCGGTCGAGCCCTACGCCGGCCCGATCTTCGAGGCCTCGGACAACTACGCCTCGGGGAGCGTCATCGACATGGTCGGCCCGAACGCCGTGAACCTCTTCCAGTGGAACGCGGCCGGGATGCTGAACAGCGCCTTCACCACCTGGAACTTCGGCCATGACCGCGTCGCGAGCAACTCGCCGCGGGCGATGGGCTCCGACAACTACTTCACCGCCGACGACAACGTCACCTTCCTACGGAAGCTCGCCTACGGCGAGCTGGGCTTGAGCGGCGAGAGCACGCAGGCGCTCCTCTATTGGATGGCGCTGACGCCTCGCAGCGGGCTGGGCGGCTGGCTCGGGACGCGGCTTCCCGACGAGGTACGCGGCGGGATGATGCACAAGGCCGGCTGGCTCCCGCCGGGCTGCTGCGGGAGCGACGCTACCTACAACACGCTCAACGAGATCGGCCTGGTGGAGGTCGCGCCGCTGCACGTCTACGCCGTCTCGATCCTGACCCGGCGCGGATACGACTGGTACGGCCGCCAGCGGCGTTTCGTGGAGTACGCCTCCTGCGAGATCTACAAGGCCGTCGCCGGGACCGAGGCGCTCGACTGCTGGCGCCCGGGCGATCCCGTGGCGCCTTGAGTCGAGTCGGATCCGATCCGGCATTGACGACGGGCGGGGACGGCCCGTAGACTTCGCGGTTTCCGGTAGCCCCTTTTGACGAGGCTGCCGGCGGGAGAGGGGGTCGCGGGTTGTCGGGGGTCGTTCGAAGGCATCACGGGTGGCGGCGGTGGCTCGGCGCGGCGGCGCCGCTCCTCGCGGGGTGCGGCGTCGTCACCACCGAACCCGTGGACGGCACCTTCGCGCTCGTCGATCCGACGATTTTCGCCGGGCAGGAGGCGGAGCTGACCCTGCTCCTCGAGGAACCGGCGGGGGCCGGCGGTCTCCGCGTCCCGCTTCTCTCCTCCAACCAGGCGATTCTGGCGTTGCCGACCTCGGTCGAACTGGCGCCGGGGGAGCGGGAGAGGACCGTCGTCGCCCAGGCCGGGATCGCCGGCGGGCCGGTCCTCCTCACGGCGAGGATCGGCGGCCTCGAGCGTCGGCTTTCGGCGACCGTCCTGCCGCCGCCGGCGATCGAGCTGACGATGACACCGTCGTCGGTCTGGCAGCTCTCCACCGGCGAGCTCCTCCTCGAAGGAACGGCCTCGCACCCGCGCGCGCTCGACGAAGCGGCGGTCACGGTCGACGCGCTCGACGACGATGCCATCGCGCTCGGCCTGCCGGTTCTGACCGCCGACGGCACCGACTTCCGGCTGACCGTGCCCGTCTCGATCGCGGTCGACGCCGAGCCGGGAGCGGCCTCGATCTTCGTCGACACCAACGGACCGGCGCTCGGCGGGCAGGCGGAGCTGGCGCTGACGGTGATGCGGATCCCGCGCGTGCTGCAGATCGATCCGGCGGCGGCGCAGGTCGACACCACCGACCGGCGGACGCTGACGGTGGTGCTCGACCAGGCGGCGCGGCCCGGCGGAGAGACGGTGTGGCTCGAGTCGGCGGCGCCGGCGGTGACCGACGTCGAGACGTCGGTGGTCGTCCCCGAAGGGGAGCTCGAGGCCGACTTCGACGTGGTGGGCGGTTCGGCCGGCGGGCCGGTCGCCGTCACCGCGCAGCTCGCCGACGGACAGGCGGCGTCGAGCGTCACGATCGCCGACGCCGTTCTCTCGGGCACGACGGTGACGGCCGGCGGCGGGGCCTACCAGACCGAGACGGTGACGCTCGTCGCGTCCGGACTGGGCTCGAGCCCGGTGGCCGTCGACGCCGGCGCCTTCACCCTCTCGGCCGCCGGCGGGAGCGGCCTCGCGCTCGCAGGCAGCGAGCTCGCCGGTTCCCACCTCGGATGGACGCTGACGGTGGAGATCTCCGTCGCGGCCGCCGCGCCGCCCGGCACCGCGCTCCTGGTCCTCGACGGGAACGGCGGCGTGCCGGGGGGATCGGTCTCGATCCCGTTCGTGGTGCGCGAGCTGCCGCGCGTCTCCCGCGTCGGCCCGGACGGCTCGGTCGTCGACGTCGGATCCGACCTTCCGCTCACCGTGACCCTCACCGCGCCGGCGCGCGCCGGGGGGGAGACCGTAACGATCGCCTGTGACGATCCGTCGATCGTGGTGCCGCCGACCGTGACCGTCTCCGAAGGCGCGACCGACGCCGCGTTCGACGTCGGCGGGACCGCCGAAGGCACGGCGACCGTCACCGCGACGCTGAACGGCGGGAGCGACGGCACCGTGGTCCGCGCGGCGCTGGTGCAGTCGCTGGAGGTGGTCGTCACCGAGTTCGTGGCGCTGGGCGACGAGCGGATCGAGCTGACCAACGTTTCCGGTTCCGGTCGGATGATCCAGGGCTGGACGATCGAGACCCGATCGAGCGGAGCGATGTCGATCCGGTCCGCGGCGGCGCCGGGCGATCCCGGCGTGGCGCTGGTCCTGACAAACGGCGCGATCGCCTTCGGCGTCCCGAACCCGGCCGATCCGGCCGACATCCCGGCGGGGGCGGCGTTCGTGTGGGGGGAGCCGGGCACGCCGGCGTCGATCGACGACGCGGGCGATCGGCTGCGCCTGATGTCCGGTCCGGCGGCGCTCTCCGACGAGGTCGACTTCGGCGAGCTGGTCGCCGACGCCGCCACGCCGGTGGGGGCGGCCAGCTTCCCGGCACGGACGTCGGCCTCGACCCAGCTCGGTCTCGGATTCGCGGGCGCCCCCGCGAGCGACGACGGCGGCTCCTGGTGCGTCACCTTCCGCGCGCCCCACAGCCTGGGAGAGTCGAACCACGCCTGCGACGGGGTGGTGATCAACGAGGTGAACTACGACCCGGCGGGGTCCGACGACGGCTCGGTCTTCGTCGAGCTGGCCGGGCCCGGCGGCACCTCGATCGGCGGGGCGGTGGTGCGCTGGATCAACAACGCCGACGGCGCGATCCGACAGCCGGTGACGATCCCCGCCGGAACGCGCCTGCCGGCCGACGGCCTGTTCGTCCTGGCCGACACCACCGCGGCGGGCGCGACGACGGTCACCGGCGCCGACCTAACGACCGCGAGTTTCAACCCGGACAACGGGCCCGGCGAATCGATCCAGCTTCTCGACGCGGAAGGCAACCTGCTCGACGTCGTGCAGTACGGCGCCGGCGGACCGGCGATGGCCGCCGACGGCACCGCCGCGGTGGAGGGCCTCTACGCGCTCGAAGGGTCCGACAACACCGGATCGGCGCTGGCCCGCGACGCCGACTCCACCGACACCGGCGACAACCGCGACGACTTCGGGCTCGACTCGACGCCCACCCCGGGCAGCCCGAACGGCTGATCCCGTCCCCGGACGCCCGCGGCGAACGCACGGCCGCGGACGCGTGGGGTATCCTCCGCGCTCGGATGGCGGCTCAGGACTTCGAAAACCGGCTTCGCAAGAACCTGCGCCACTGGAGCCGGTGGGCGCGGCGGAACGACGTGCACGCGTTTCGCGTCTACGACCGCGACCTGCACGACTACGCGGTGGCGATCGACCTCTACCGGACCGACGACGCCGGGACCCACGCCCACGTGCAGGAGTACGAGCCGCCGCGGACGGTCGATCCCGAAAAGGCCGACCGCCGCTTGGACGAGGTGAGGCGGATCGTGCAGGCGGTGGCGGAGATCGATCCGGAACGGGTCCATCTCAAGGTCCGCCGCCGCCGCAAGGCGGGGGAGCAGTACGAGAAGCTCGCCGACACCGGCCGGTACCACGAGGTGCGAGAGGGGGGGCACCGGTTCCGGGTGAACTTCACCGACCATCTCGACACCGGACTGTTCCTCGACCACCGCGCGACGCGAGCGCGGGTCGGCACGCTCGCCTCCGGGAGGCGGTTCCTGAACCTTTTCTGCTACACCGGAACGGCGACGGTGTACGCCGCGAAAGGGGGGGCGGTCTCCACCCTTTCGGTCGACCTGTCGAAGACCTACCTCGACTGGGCTCGAGCCAACTTCGCCTCGAACGGGCTCGATCCGGCCCGGCACGCGCTCGTCCGCGCCGACGTCGTCGACTGGTTGCGCGATGCGCGCGACCGTTTCGGCCTGATCTTCCTCGACCCGCCGACCTTCTCGGCGTCGAAGAAGATGCGCGGCACCTTCGACGTGCAGCGGGACCACGTCGAGCTCCTCCGGAACGCGTCGC
The DNA here is from genome assembly GCA_964372275.1 of uncultured bacterium. Lineage (GTDB taxonomy): Bacteria > CAYJRR01 > CAYJRR01 > CAYJRR01 > CAYJRR01 > CAYJRR01. The sequence continues at coordinate 4,907 of CAYJRR010000008.1, read as the reverse complement.
GCCTGCTGGACGCGGACGGCTGGCTTCTCTTCTCGAACAACCTGCGCACCTTCGAGCTCGACGCGGACGCGCTTCCGGAGCTCGCGTTCGAGGAGATCACGCGGCGCACCCTCCCCGAAGACTTCGCGCGGAGCCCGCGGATCCACCACGCCTGGCGAATTCGGCGGCGCTGACGCGCCGGCGCATCGTCGGCGTCCCGTCAGCGTCCGGCCTTGCACCCGTGCCGCCCGCTTCCATTCATCCGTCCAGCCAAGGGGCAAGCCGAGAGGGGGGGCCGGAGAGATGACGACGCGCGACGCGATTCGAAAGGCGATGTGGGGCTCGTTGGCGATACTTGGCGCGTGCGGCGGTCGGACGGTGACGTACGAACCGGAGCCGGTACCGCCGCTCTGGACGCTGCCGGCGCGACCCGACCTCGGACAGCCGACCCCGGTTCCGACCGGGCCGATCTACCTGGAGAACGCCTACACCCCCGACGGGCTGCCTCACAGCTCGGTCGGAAAATGCTTCGGCGTCACCGTCAAGGCGAACGAGGAGACGGTCTTCGCCGCCGACGCGCGGGTCCTGCTCGGACCGAAGGGGCCGGTCCCGGTCCGCTTCGTCGACCCGTACACCCTGCGCGTCGGCGATGCGGCGACGCACCACGCCTGCTTCTTCACCAAGCACTTCGACCCGCCGGGGGACTGGGACCTGGCGGTTCACTCCGGGACCGAGGTCTTCACCCTTCCGGCGGCCGTGCGCATGGATCCCCCGGTCCTTCACGACGTCGGCGTCGTCGACTGGACCGAGATCTGGTCGCGTGACCGCGCCCTCGACCCGGCGGCGAACACCTTCGAGATGCCGTTCGACGTCGACATCTACCAGGCGCGATTCGGCTACGAGGTGTACGACCACATGGAGTTTTTCAACGTCGGCAGCCGCGAGGTGGTGCCGATCATGGAGCTGTGGGAGGAGGGGATCGTCGACGCCTACACCGCGCGCGGGGGGTTCGGGCTCGTCTTCCCGATGAACGGTCGCCACTACATCGTGGTGAAGGACGCCGCCGGAATGGGGGGACCGGGGGCCGACTACGACCTGTCGTTCGTGGGAGATCCCAAGCACTCGACCCATGCGTCGGACACCTGCGCGGGTGCGACCGAGATCCTCCCCGGGACCTACTACGCCGACTACGACTCGCTCTCGAACGACTACGACCCGGCGGGACGGTGCCTCGATTCGGTGTGGCGCAATCCGATCCGGGCCCCCGGCGGGGACGCAGTCTGGAAGGTTCGCGTCCCGGCGGGGATGGAGCTGCGGGTGTCGACCTACGACGACCACATCGACAACACCACCTACCTGCTCCCCGTCGGCAGCCCGTGCGATCCACGGCCCTCCAACTGCGTCGCGGCGTCGGGCCGGTTCGGCGGCGGAAACACCGACACCCTGATCTACGAAAACCGCGGGACCGTCGACGAGGAGTTCCTCCTGGTCCACGACAGCGCGACGGTGATGAGCAGCGGCGTCGGGGCCTTCCTGATGAACGTGAAGCTCTACGACAAATAGGCTGCCCGCGGCGCGGTCAGGGGCCCGGGAAGGCCCGGAGGAAGCCCGAAGGGCGGACCGGCACGGGGAGACCCGAGGAGGCCCGAAGGGCGGACCGCCTCCCTTGCCAAAGGGGAGGCCCCCGTGGCTTTCTTCCGCCTTCTCTTCAAGGAGCCACGCATGCGCCACGCCACCCGACTCGCCCTGGTCCTCGTTCCCCTCGCCGCCGCCGCGGCGCCGGGCGACGCGCGGGTCGAGGCCACGGCCTTCCTCGATCTCTACAACTCGCTTCTGATCGGGCAGACGACGGTCGCCTCCGAAGCGTCGTGGGCGGCCTCGACCGACGTGAGCGAGGCGAACGACGGGAAGCGGACCGCGGCGGGCCAGGCCTACGCGGCGTTCGTGGGGGACAAGGAGATCATCCTTCGCGCGCGCGGCCTCCTGGAGCGGGGCGATGCGCTCGGGGAGATCGAACGGCGGCAGTTGCAGCAGGTGCTCCTCGAAGCGGGCGGCTATCCCGGGACGATCCCCGAGGTGGTGAACGCGCGCGTCGAGGCGGAGAGCAAGCAGGCGTCGATCCAGGACGGCTACACCTTCTGCCTCGAACGGAAGGGGACCGACTGCGTGAAGCCGGCCACCGCCAACGACATCGACGCGCGCCTCAAGGCGTCGAAGGACCTGGCGGAGCGGTTGAAGGTCTGGAACGCGTCGAAGGAGATCGGACGCCCCCTGAAGCCGGGACTGATCGAGCTGCAGCGGCTTCGCAACCGGGTGGCGCGGGAGATGGGCTACAGCTCCTTCTTCGGGCTCCAGGTCGCCGACTACGGGATGACCGTCGACGAGATGCTCGCGCTGCTCGACGGCTTCGTGAACGACACCCAACCGATCTACGACGAGCTTCACACCTGGACCAAAGGGGAGCTGGCGAAGCGCTACGGGGCCACGCCCCCCGACGGACCGATCCCGGCGCACTGGTTCACCAACCGCTGGGCGCAGAACTGGGTGGGGATCGTGGAGGGGGTCGACCTCGATCCCTACTTCAAGGACCGGACGCCCGAATGGATCGTGAGCCAAGCGGAGCGCTTCTACACCTCGATGGGGTTCCCGCCGCTGCCCAAGGTCTTCTGGGAAAAATCCGATCTATACCCCGTCCCCAGCGGTTCGAAGCGGAAGAAGAACTCGCACGCCAGTGCCTGGCACATGAACCTGGGGTCGGACGTGCGTTCGCTGATGAGCGTCGAACCGAACGCCCGCTGGTTCGGCACCGCGCACCATGAGCTGGGACACGTCTACTACTACCTGAGCTACACCCGGCCCGAGGTCCCGCCGACCTTGCGGGAAGGGGCGAACCGGGCCTTCCACGAAGGGATCGGGGAGCTGATCACGATCGCCGCCGGGCAGGTCCCCTACCTCCAGCAGCAGAAGATCCTGCCCAAGGGGGTGAAGATCAACGAGACCCAGTTCCTGCTGAGCGAGGCGCTGGAGCACACGCTGACCTTCATCCCCTGGTCGGCCGGGACGATCACCCGGTTCGAATACGAGCTGTACGAGAAGAACCTTCCGCCCGACCAGTGGCAGAAGCGGTGGTGGGAGCTGGCGGAGAAGTACCAGCGCGTCTCGGTGCCCTCCCCCGACCGGCTCACCGATCCGACGGCGTGCGACGCCTGCACCAAGACACACCTCAACGACGACCCGGCGCAGTACTACGACTACGCCATCGCCACCGTCCTCAAGTACCAACTGCACGAACACATCGCGAAGAAGATCCTCAAGGCCGACCCCCACCGCTGCAACTACTACGGCAACAAGGAGGTCGGAACCTTCCTGCGCAAGATCCTGGAACAGGGGGCGACGCGCGACTGGCGCGTGGTGCTGAAGGAGGCGACCGGGGAGGAGCTCTCCACACGCGCGATGATGGAGTTCTTCAAGCCGCTCAAGGCCTGGCTCGAGAAGGAGAACCGCCACGCGGGTGGCGGCAAGGGCGGACCTGCGAACTAACACGGCTCTCGTCACTTCCGAAGACGCGCGCTCTGCCGGTCCTTCTCCCCGACGACGCGGTAGTCGCCCTCGGCATCGCGCCTTCGAACGAGACGGCATCCGCCGTCGCGCGGGACGCGGGCGATGCTCGGATCGTCATCCGGTGATGCCGCGAGTCGGATCCCTCGGATCGGTGACGTGCCGGTCGCCGTCCGCTTGCACCACGAATCCTCGCGATGCATCCACCGGCATCGTGCTTGCGGCCGCGGCGGACGGCTCCCTTCGCGACTTGAATGCACCGTCCAACGCCCATAGGCTGGTTAGGAGGGAAGGCCTCACTTCGCCCACGCTCCTGCCGGGCGGGTCCGCCGACGACAGAGGCTTGCCTAGGGTGAGCCCCTGTTACTTCGGGGCGCCGACGTAGATTGCAGCCTCGCAGTGTTGCTCGCCACGGGCGCCCGGCCTCGGACCTTCGCCAGCGCAGGTCCGTTCCCTCCTCCCACGGATCGCTCTCTCGATGCGCTCCGCCCCGAACTCGTTCCGGGCGTGGAGGGCGTTGCAGCCCCGACAGGTCACGCGGAGGTTGGATGGCTCGTGCCCCCCTCCCTTGGCGACCGGGAGGATGTGATCGATCTCTAGCCGGTAGCGTGATCCACACCGACGGCCGTCGGCGCGCGTCCAGGCACATCGTCCCCCGTCCCGGTTCCACACCTCCCGCCGTACCGCGGCCGGGATCGTTCCTCGCGTGCCCGGTTTCGGCTCCGCCCGGGGGCGTGGCGCAACCGCACGCGTGGGCTCCCCGTGCCGCTTCTCGTCTTGGGCCAGGATTGCCCAGAGCCCGGCGAGCAGGAACGGCTCGAGCGATCGCCGGTTCGGAACCTTGTGACTCATGACGTCCATGACCTTTTCTAGCGCCTCTCGGAACTCGCTGCTGACGGTGAGCGTGATCCGGAACTGTGTCGCCGAGACCGGTTCGACGCTGTCGAGCGTCGGAGCAGCGCAGGGAGGCGGCTCGACCGGGGAGGCCGACTGCGGAGTGACGAGGGTCTCGGGTGCGGCAGCCGACGGTGGAACCGACCGCGTCGCGGGAAGCTTCCGGACCTTCGCTGGCGAAAGTAGGCGGATCCGGTCTTCCGGAACGGGCACGGCCTCCGGCGCCTTGACCGCCGCGACCAGCCGCTCGATCTCCTGTTTCGATTTCCTGGACGCGGCGTCGAAAAGCTCGCGGGCATTTTCCGGAGTGAGGATGGTCTCGAGAAGCGTGAGCGTCGTCATCCACAGTCGACCGTCACGGAGGTAGTCAGCCGCGAAGGGGAAGCGCTGGAGGATGGCGGCCGCGTGGGTACGGCGGTAGGTGGGACCTTCCGGGAGACCGAGCGCCTCGCGGCAATAGACCCACAGGCTCGAGT